>SXOX01000143.1 GCA_005776585.1 Pseudomonadota bacterium
GACGGCCTTGGAGACCTCCTCACCGAGATAGTTCTCCGCGGCCCGCTTCAGCTTTTGGAGCACCCGGGCGCTGATCTCGGGAGGAGCATAGGTCTTGCCGCGCACCTCGATGAGCGCGTCCCCGTTCGGGGCCCGCTGGACACGATACGGTACCCGCTTGCGCTCGCTCTCGACCTCCTCGGCCTTGCGCCCGATGAACCGCTTGGCCGAGAAGACCGTGGCCTCTGGATTGGTGATGGCCTGCCGCCGCGCGATCTGACCCACGAGCACGGTGCCCTTGTCGTCGAAGGCGACGACCGACGGCGTCGTCCGCGCGCCCTCTTCATTGACCAGGACCTTGGGCTCGCCGCCCTCCATGACCGCGACCACCGAGTTGGTCGTCCCCAGGTCGATACCGATGATCTTCGCCATGTTCCACTCCTAGAGCCGTCGTTGCGGCCGATGCCGGATGAGTCTCTCGTTGCGCCGTTGGTTTGCCGCGCAGTCGCCGTGGCGCTAACGTCCGGCCGGCCAACGTGGCGCCAACCGGTGCGGCTGCCTGCAAGGCGAGCCAAACTTAGGGAGCACCCCAAACGTGTCAAGAGCTTGGGGTGCGTTGTCGACAGGCGGTCCTCCGATGCGATGGGTCCTCCCCGTGTTCCTGCTGATGTCCGCGCCCGGATGCGGTCTGCGCTCCGAACCCATCCGGGCCGTGGTGTCGGCGCCGCGCACCCCCGGCGAGGGCGGCCGCCCCGTGCTGTGGGTCACGCCCCGTCAACGCACCGCTCAAGGTGAGCTCACGCCCGATGAGGAGGCCGTTCACAAGACGATCGTGGCCGAGGCCGGAGCCACGCCCGAGAGCGTGCGGGCGCTGCGCGAGTGGCTCGACGATGACCGCATCTTCGCTCAACGTGCCGCCGTCGAGCGGCTGGCCCTCTCGCCGCTGCCCGACGCGCGCCATGGCCTCCTCGTGGCGAGCCGAGCCACCCATCCGCTCGTCGCAGCGCGCGCTCGGGAGGCCCTGCTCGCGCTGCCTCCAGCGGACCGGGCGCCGCTCTTTCGTCGCGCGCTCGAGCAGGCCGACCAGGAGGTCGCGACCGCCGCCGCCGCGCTCTGGCCTCTGCTACTGAGGGGGCTGCCGTCGCGGGACGCGGAACTCACCGAGGTCTGGGACCGCTTCGGCGCGTCGATTCAGGTCGCTCTGCTCCAGGACCACTGCGCCGACGGCCTGCCGAGCGCGCTCATCGCCAAGGCGTGGGTCTCCGACGACGTCGTCGTCAAGGCCGCCGTGGCGCCGTGTGCGGATCCCGCGGCTACGGACGACGCTTTGCTGGACGCGGTCAAGGCCGCGCTCTCGGCGCGTGAGAGCGCTGCCCAAGAGGTGGGTGCCCTGGCCGCGGCGCTCTTGGTAGGTCGCGTCGCACCGAAGCGCGTGGACACCGCGCTCGGCGCGGAGCTCGAGGCGCGCGTCACCGATGCGGAGGCCTCGCCCGCCACCCGAGTCAGCGCGACCCTCGCCCTCGCTGAGGTGGGCCGCAGCGACGCCCTCGGCACCCTCGCCGTCTTCGTCGCCGACCGCCGGCCGGCGATGCACGTTCGCGGCCTGCAGGCGCTCGAGCGCCTCGCGCGTCGCGTGCCGACGCTCGCGCATCCAACGCTCGCGGCGTCCATCCTGATGCGCCTCGACGACGCGGACTCCGGCGTCCGGCAGCTCGCGGTCACCGTGGCCGGAGCGCTCGCCGACGCGCGGCTCGTCGGCACCCTCGTGCGACGGCTGTCGGACGGCGCGGTCGAGGTCCGGCGTGCCGCGGCGCTGGCGCTCGGTCGCTCCGGAGCCAAGAGTGCGGTGGGTGCCCTCGTCGAGATCGGCCTGTCCGAGGACGACTCGGCCACGCGCGACGCCTCCGCCGCCTCGCTCGAGCACCTCGTGCATGGGCACCCGCTGCCGCCCACGGCCGCGATCACCGACTGGCTCGAACGCACCGCGAAGAGCGACGAGGTCGGACAGGAGTTCTTCGGCCGCGACGTGACGCGCTGGCGACGCTGGTATCAGGCCGAGCGGTAGCCGAGACGCCGCTTTCCCTTGTGCCGAAGCCGTGCGGACGCCTACAATCCCACAGCTCGCGATCGGGGCCCCCGCCTCGAGCCGCGAACCGACACGACGGCTGAAGCGGTTTCGGAGGATGCGGATGCAGCAGCGAGTGAGTCGTTCGGGGTCCGTGGTGTGGTGCGTCGTCGCCGCCATCACGACCATGGCCTGTTCCCAGACCAGCGGCAATAGCGGGCGGCGCGCGACCGGCGAGCCAACGGGCACCGAGACCGGAGGCGAGACCGGCTTCGACCCGAGCGCGACCGGCGGCAGCGGCGGGGCCGACGCCACCGCGAGCCCGGACGCGCCCGGCGCTGCCACCGCGGGCACCCCGACCGGGGCCGGCAGCGGCTCCGAGACGGGCACGGACGTGGCGCCCGAGCTCGTCTCGTCCACCATCGACTCGCCGGAGCTGTTCCTCCAGATCGTCGGGCCCTCCGCACGCGACCACATCGCAGTCGGCGGGAGCGTCACGTACCTGGCCGGCACGATGTTCGGCAAGGCGGACAAGATCAGCTGGCAGTCCGCGACGGAGACCGGCTCCGCGGTCGTCGGGCGCTTCTGGAAGACGGGCCCCATCACGCTGCAGCCGGGTGACAACGTCATCGACGTCAAGGCCGTCGCTGGTCAGAACGAGTCGCACGACAGCATCACCATCACCTACAACCCGGGCTTCGATAATCTGGACGTCCCCAACCTGCGCCCGCGCTCCATCCTCGCGGGGACGACGGTCAACGTGTCTGTCACGTTGCCCGTGCGGTCGAAGACGCTCGTGCCGTCGTCGGTCGTGCTGTGGGAGGTCGATGCCGTGGGCAACACGCTCGGCAAGGCCGGCGGCATGGTCGATGACGGCAACACCGCCGATCCGAGCTGCGACGAGATCCAGGACGACGGCATCTTCTCCGTGTGCGCCAAGCTCACGGCGCCGTCGGCGGGCATGCGCTACTTCCGCGTGAGCCTCGAGACGGCCTCCGAGGGAAACACGTACACCATCTACTCAGCCATCGTCCCCATCGAGGTCGTTGCCCCGATCGCCGTCGCAGACTGCGAGGCGATGCAGACCGCGCTCAAGGAGGGCCGTGCTGCCTACGACGGGGCCATCGCGGGCGGCCACGCCGCCGCGGCGCAGGCGGCTGCAGCCGCGCTCCAGAAGAACGCCGCGGTTCAGGCGGCCGGACCCTCGGACGGCAAGGGCGGCGTCTGGGCGCGCTTCACCAACGGCGCGCTCGGTGCGCTCAGCACTCCCGCCCCAGGCTTTCGCGGCACCGGTGACGGGTCCGGTGGCGCCAACACGGCCTCGCTGTTGAATCCGCTGCCCATCCAGTCGAAGAAGGTGCTCGCGCTGAGCCCAAGCTCCGCCGAGCTCGGCGACCACGACGAGATCAAGGCGATTACGACGCTCTTGAATCAGCAGATCTGCCCGGACTTCGAGGTGGACGGGCCACACGTGGGAGCGCAAGCGTCGCTGGCGCGGCTGCGCCTCGCGGAGCGCTACGGCGTACTGCTTTTCGCCGGTCACATCGAGGCCTACTTTGGCGGCCTCGACGGCGCCACCAAGACACACGACCTCCACTGGGAGCACGACGGCTCGCAAGAGATCCTGTGGACCGGCGAGCCGACGTCGTGTCAGGCGTTCGCCGCCGCGATGCCCGTCTGTCACGGTGAGGGCACCTGCGCCAAGAAGTCTCAGGAGTGCGTCATCACGCAGGCCGACCAGGGCAAGGCCAGCGTCACCGGCGTCTGCGTCGACCACACGCAGATCGACCTCGCGCGCGGCCGCGTCGTCATGGGCGACAGTACCTGGGGCGTGCACCCCGCGTTCTTCCGCGCCCACACCGAGCGCCGCTGGCCGAGCTCGTTGGCCTATCTCGGGGGATGCAAGTCGATGTACACGGGAACGCTCGCCTCGGAGCTCTTCGCGCTCGGCGCCAAGGCCATCGCGGGCTACACGGACGCGGTACACAACATCTTCGCGGCCGAGGAGGCCACCGCCTGGTTCAAGGCCATGCTCGAGGAGCGCGCCGCGACGGGTCACGCCACGCACTTCCCGCGTATCGATCCCGGGGAGCCCCACGCGGCGCTCTACCTGTTTGGCGGGACCAACGTCGTCATCACCGACGCGAGCCTCATCAATGGCTCGTTCGAGACCAACGACACGACCGGCTGGGACGTCGAGGGCGATGGTCGAGTCATCTCTCAGCTCGGCGCGTCCATCCCCGTCACGGGCAAGTTCATGGGCGTCATCTCGACGGGCCTCGGCTACACGCAGGAGACCGGACAGCTCACGCAGACGTTCTGCATCCCCGAGAACGCCGAGAAGGCCTCGTTCTACTGGAAGTTTTTCAGTGAGGAATTCCAGGAGTACTGCGGTACCGTCTACCAGGACACCTTCCAGGCGACGCTCGAGTCCGCCTCGGGAAAGCGCACCCTCATCGACGTCAAGGTGGACGACCTATGCCCTACGAGCGCGTGTTCCGGCTGCGGCGGAAAGTACGTCGGTCTCGCGCCGTCGGACGTGAGCTTCGACATTGGCGGCGTCTACAACACCCAGTGGCAGCACACCGAAGTGAAGGTCTCCGATCTCGCCGGCAAGGGGCCGGTGACGCTCAGGCTCTTCGCGACCGATCAGGGCGATTCTGTCTATGACACCGTCATCTTGTTGGATTCCATTGACTTTCGCTAGTCGCCTCGCCGGGCTCTGCGCCGTCTTGGCCGGAGCCGGGGCGGACGCTCAGGTCTTCTACCAGCCGAGCTACGAGTTCGCTCTCAAGGGCGCCGACGCGGCCATCGGCCTCACGAACGTGACGCAGATGGGGGGCTTCCTCTTCCTGCAGCTCGGGGCTCAGCATGTCGTCGCAGTCAACACGGAGACGGGGTCCGAGCGCTGGCGCTTCAGCTCGAAGTCCGCGGCGGTCCGCCGCATCGTCGAGCGACCGGCCTCCGGGGACGGCGACGAGGACGTCCTGCTCATCGAGGCCGAGCAGCTCGTGGCCATTCGCGGCAAGGACGGCGCCGAGCTCTGGCAGTTCCCGCTCAACTGCCACAGCGCGACCGCCTGCAACACGCGCGTTCGCTCCCTCGAGGCCGGCGTCGCGGTCCTCTCGGGCTACGACAAGCGCGACGACAACCTCCTCCTGCTGGACGTCAACACCGGTCAACGCCTCTGGCCCAACTGGGTGTCGGTGCCCGACGTCGCACACCTCGTCCTGACGCCGTCGGTCGTCGTCGTGGGCGCGCGCGGGGACCCGTACTCCATCGTGGCGCTCGATCGCTTCACCGGCCGCGAGCGCTGGCGCTTCCGCCCGGACGCCGCCGACGTCGCGCCCAGCGGCCTCGTCTCCCACGGCGAGCTCGTCACGGCCTGGTGGTCCAGCAAGTCCGCGGATACGATGTACTCCGTTGATGTCGCAACTGGCAAGAGCGTGGCCTCGTGGGTCACGTCCAAGCGCGCCAACAACGCCGGAGAGCGTCGCGGTGGCGGCCCTGGCTTCTTCGTGGCGTGGCAGCCCGCGCTCGTCGGCGCCGGAGGCGTGCTCAAGAGCTGGGATCCGGCCACTGGGAAGGCGCTCGCGTCCAAGTCGCTCGACCTCGTGGACCCGCCCGAGGCACGCGAGAAGGGCGTCTTCGGCTGGATCGGCGCGGCGTCGGGCGGCCTGGCGTATGTGGCCATCGATCCGCGGACGGGAGCCGAGCGATGGCGCCTCGAACGACCGAAGGTCACCGCGCACCGCAGCACCCCGCTCGGGGGGGTCGTGCTGCTGCGCTTCGTGAGCGAGGGCACCGCACTCGCCGCCGTCGTCGAGGAAGGCACCGGCCGGCTGCTGGGCATTGGCCCGCTGCTCCCCGACCAGGGCGACGCCGGTCAGGTCCGCTTCTCGGCGCAGAAGCTCTTTGCGTTTGCCGGTCCACGGCTCCAGCGCGCGGGACCCGTGCCCGGCACCGAGCTCGTCCGTCAGTTCGAGGGCCTGGTCCAAGGCCGCCAGATGGCCGAGGCCAAGCAGCTCCACGAGCAGCTCAAGCCGTTTGCGCGTGAGCTTCCGGCCGCGGCGGAGGTGCACAAGAAGGCGACTGGCAAGGACATCGCCGGCCTCGCCAAGAAGCTCGAGGCGGGCGGGGTCGGGGGCAAGCTCCTCTCGCTCATTCGCTCGGCTCGTGACGAGTCCATGCTCGATCACCAGGACTACATCCAGCTCGCGATTCAGGTCGGCGCCGCATTCAAGGGCCATGATCTCGGCGCCAAGCTGTCGTCCGAGGATCGCGGCCCGCTGACCGAGCTCAGCCGCCGTCTCTTGGTGCTGTGCGATCGCTTCGAGCGCCAGATTCTGGCCGACAAGAACCCCGCGGCCTACGCGGCGATGACGGCGGCGCACACGGCGGTCGGCTCCATGCTCGTCGCCAACGGCGAGTCCGAGGTCGCCCATCAGGTGCTCGGGAGCCTGTGGTATCGCGCGTGGGTCGTTCGCTCGCCGGCGCTGGAAGCCCAAGTGCGCGCGTCGGTGCGCGTCGAGGCCAGGCGGCTGCTGCCGCAGCTCGAGCGCGCCATCCAGAAGGGCCAGGACCAGGACGCGGCCATGCTCACGGTGCTCGATCTCAAGGGCCTCGGCCTCGTCGTCCCCGATCCTCCGCCTCCGGAGGCCATCCCCGACATGAAGGCCCCCGACTACCAGTCCACGCTCGAGAAGATTCGCACCGCGCTCCGGTGAAACGGCGCCTCAAAGTCGCTACCTTCCGCCCGTGCTCCTCAACCTCGGCCTTGGACTCCTCGCCACCCTCGTCTTCCTCGTCCCCGCGGCCGCCGTCGCGCTCGCGCACCGACCGCACGGCCCATCGACCGACGCGCCGAGCCCGCTACCGCACCTCCTGATCGGGCTCGGCTGGGGCTTTGGCCTCGCGCCCTTCTGCGCGTTCACGTACGCCGTCTTCCTCAACGAGGCGCTCACCGTGTGGACGACCGTGGCCGCCGCACTGGGCGTCACCGCCGGCGCGCTTGCGCTCTTCGTCGCGCACGGGCGGACCATCCCCGACGGCCTGCGCCATCGCACCGGCTGGCGCGCGCTGCGGCCCGTACTGCTCGTCAGCTTCGGCGTCTTCGTCTTTTACCTGTTCAAGTTCGACGAGAGCACCTTTTTCCTCGAGTCCTGCATCCATCGCGTCGTTATGCAGACGCTCAAGGCCACGCCCAACCCCATCGACGTGCTCGCGAGCAACGCCGACGACCAGCGGCTCGGCAACACGGCCGTCATCTCGGGCTTCGTGGTCCTCTACCGCGAGCTCGGCTTTCGCCTCATCTACGCCTTCTGCGGCTTCGCGATGACGCTCGGCGGCTACGCGCTCGGCCTGCGCGCCCTGGGCTCGCGCGGCGCGGCCTGGTTTCTGGCGCTGGCCCTGCCGCTCAACCCGTACGTGGCGTCCATTCCGCTGCTCGACGAGAACCTACTCACGCTGGGCTACTGCTCCCTGCTGATGCCGCTCCTGTTTGGAGCGCCCCGTCCCGGTGCCACCTCGCGCTTCCTCCCGGCCGATCTGGCGCCAGCACACGTCGGAGCGCTCTTTGGCCTGGCCGTCATGATGCGCCACGAGCTGGCCCTCTCCGGCTTTGCCCTCGTCTTCCTCGCGCTCCGGCACCCGGCGCCGCGGCTGCGGCCGTTCCTGTGGGCGTTCATCCCGTTCAACCTCGTCACGCTGGTCTGCCACGTCCATCACTGGCTCGCGCTCGGCAGCCTGCTCAAGTTCGAGATCTACGGGCAGATCCCGAGCTTCGAGCATCGCGTCATCGGGAGCTACCCGGGGCTGCTCCAGTGGCCGTTCGCGGAGTCCGTCATTCGCACGCCCTGGAACCCGTTCCCGACCTTCCTGATGTGGCCGACGTATCTTGCAGACCACCTCGGCCTCGTCGTCTTCGGCGCGCTGCTCCTCGGGGCCGGGCTGCTCTTTTTGCGGGATCGCCCACAGGCGACGTTCTGGGCGCTGTGGTTTGCCCCGTTATACGTCGGCCTCTCGCTCCAGGAGAACTGGGACGTCCCGAACAAGATGGGCGTCATCTACATCCTGTTTCACCCGCTGCTGCTCTGGGCCTGGACCGGGCTCGCCTCCGCGGCCGCAGCGCCACGGCGCACGGGCGTGCTGCTCCTCGCGCTCGTCGGGCTGCTCTGGGTCGGCGCGCGAAGCCTTCGCTCGCTCGAGGTGCCCGAGGATCGCCGCTACTACGAGGCGTGGCCTGGGGAGCGCGAGGAAGAGCGCGCTTACGTCGACTGGGCGCGCGATCGCGCGACGGACGTGTGGCCGTGGCCCGACCTCGGCCGCCTCGGTCCCGCCCGCCAGCTCTTTCATCCGCACAAGGTCCATTCGCTCCTCGACGCGATCCGCGCGCCGCGGCTCAACCCCGAGCCCACGGCCTACGGCTTCTTTGCGGGTGAGCACATCGACGCGACGGCTCAGCCCCTCGTGCTCGAGCTCGACCTCTCGGAGCGGCTCCTCGACCGGGGTACGCCTTGGGTGCGCGTCCTCGCGGACGGGGCCACCCAGGTCGACGTCGACCTGACGCTCCCGGGTCCCCCCTCTGTGGTGGCCAACCTCGCGCTCTCCTGGACACCGCGCCCGGTGTCGCTGCTCCTCACGCCAGGCCAGGCCCCGCGCACGGCCATTCAGCTGATCTTCGAGCCCTGGGACCCCTCGCCCGAGCGGTTGGAGTTCCTTGCCGATCGCTACCATCGTGGCCTGATGATGAACCTCGCGTGGACCGCAGAGGACCTCGCGCGTGCCCGCACGGTGACGACCACAGGGCCGATCGTGCGCCTGCGCGTCTTTCCGGGGCCGCTCTCCGTCGTCGAGAGCGTCAACAACGCGGGCCAGAACTACCTCCAGTGGCGCACGCACGTGAGCTCGAGCACGCCGCTCGCCCTCGACGGCCCCCGCGTCGTCTTCCACAACTAGCCCGTCGCCGGAACGAGCGTGTCACCGGGCGGCTCGCGTTGCCGGTCTCGCTCCGACCGCCTATAACTGCGCCCATGCCCCAGCGAACCGTCTTCCCCGTGCTTCCAAACGTGATTGAGCAGCAGTACCTCTTCACCCTCCAGTCGCTGTTCGGCGAGCTGGATCGCCGCGGCCCCACGCCGTTCAAGGTCTTCCGGGACTGGCTCAAGGAGCGCAACCTCTACAACAAGGAGGAGGCCGAGGACTTGCTCGCGCTCCTCGGGTGTGTCGCCAAGCCGGACGTGGCGCTCGGCGACTTTCCGCGCAAGTTCATCGCGGCCAACGGGCCCGAGCAGCAGCAGCGGGCGCTGTACGTCTGGCTCAACAACTGGAACCCCATCCTGACCAAGTACGTCTTCGAGGCCCTCGACGTCGACGCCGGTGGTCGGCTCCACTCGACCCACGAACTCTATCGGCTCATCACGAGCTACGTCTATCCGGGCACCTACGTCACGTTGCCCAACTTCCAGAGCTGGATTCGCTGGATGGGCGTGACGGGGTTCATCAAAATCATCGGCATCCGGTGGGGGCTCTCAGACAGCGGCAAGCGCGAGATGCAGACCATCCGCAACTTCGACGTCGACGAGTTCCTGGAGGACGAGGCCGACGCGGCCGCGCAGCCGGCGCCTGTTGCGGTTGCCGTCGCTGCACCCGTCGACGCCCCCGCTCCGCGGCAACCCGCGATGCCATCGGCTCCCGCGGCTCCGCCCGCCGCGTCGCCGCCGCGACCGGTCGCGCCCACGCCACCGCCCTCGGCCTCGCCCACTGCCGCCGCGACCGGAGACGAGGAGGAGCTCCCCGACATGCCGCCCGAGGCCGGTCCTCCGCCCGAGTGGACGCCGCCCGCCGACGAGCCGCCCGCCCGGTCTCCGGCGGCCGCTCCTGCCGAGCCCATGGTCGTGCGGCTCCCGGCCCCCGCCCCCGCGCCGCCGCCCCCGCCGCCCCCGAGCGCGCCTCTCGTCGCCGCGACCAGTCCGAACGTCGCCGTCGAGCAGGTCGCTGGTCGTCCCTTCGTCGCGCCGCAGACGGCCGAGGATCTCGCCGACAATGCCGGTCGGCTCCGTGCCTGGCACGCCGCGTGGCCCGCGCCTCGAATTGACACCGTAACGGCCTATGGGCTCGACCCCAAGTCGTACGCGGAGCGCAAGGAGCCCTTCGTCCTGCGGGTGCTGTTCCTCGGGCGGCTCGCGACGGGCGGGTTCACGACCCCGGAGCACCATGGAGCGATCGCCAAGCTCCTCGGCACGCCGCTGTTCGACCTCCTCGCCACGACCGCCCGCCCCATCGAGGACGTCCTGAGCGCCGCGGGCTGGTTCGCCGCCGAGCCCGCGATTCGCGCCTTGCTGCCCAGCGTCACCTTCGACCTGCTCGCGCTGCGGGCGTTCGTCCGTGGCCGGGGCGTCGTCGCCAACCTGGAAGCACTCGAGGCAGAGCCGCTCGTCCGCCTCTTGGCCAACGACGCCTACCGTGATCCGCGCACGCCAGCGCCCTTTTGGGCCGCGCGTGAGATGGCGGCTCTTGGGCTGTGGACCGGTCTGGGCCTCGCCGACCTGAGCGCCGTGCCCGACGACGCGGCGCGCCACAATGGCTTCCGCCTCGGCTTCCTCGGGAGCCCCTATGCTCCTGACCTTGACGCCCTCGTCGCGGCCAGCCGGGCGCTCTCGGGCTGGTTTCCGGCCGCTCACGGTGGCGACGCCGCGCTCCGGGTCGTCCATCAGGCGTATCGGTGCGGCTACGGCTGTCCGTACACTCGAACGTGCGACCTCGCGTGTCGCGAGAAGCCCGCTCGCCCACCGCGCCCCGCGTGAACCCTCCGGCGTGGAGCACGACGAACCGTGCGGGCCTGGCCGGCCTCGTGGGACTCGTCTTCGCGCTTTATGCGCCGATTCTCGACAATGTTCTAGACAACACCGACGGCTGGCACTTCCTGCTCGAGGCCGAACGGCTGCTCTCAGGTCGCGGCAGCGCGTGGCACGACGGCGGGGATTACCTTGTCCATCAGAACGTCGCGCGCCTCGTGCCGAGCCTTTCGTGGGCAGCGCGGCACGCAATCTTCGGCACCTGGATCCCCGGCTGGCACCTGCCGAGCCTCCTGCTGCATGCGGCCAACGCCGTGCTGGTGTCGCTGCTCGCGCGTCGGCTTGGGCTCGGACCCCTGGGAGCCCTCCTCGCCGGCGGCCTCGTCGGGCTCGCCCCGCTCCACGCCCACACCGTCGCCTGGATCGGCGGGACCTTCGACCTCTTCGCCGGGACGTTCGTCCTGCTCTCCCTGCTTGGCTTGCTGTCGGGCCGACCGTGGCTGGGCTGCTCGGGTCTGGCGCTCGCGCTCCTGTCCAAGGAGAGCGCCTTCATGGCGCCGCTGGTGCTCCTGTTGGCGATGTTCACGCTCCAACCGCAGGGTTCGCTTCGTGCGACCGCAACGCATGCCGCGCGGCGGCTGTGGCCCTACGCGCTCGTGGCCGCGGCGGTGTTGGGGCTGCGCCTGGCGCAGGTCGCGGCGCTCGGCGGGCTGGAGGCCGCGGGTCTCCCCGCGCGTGGCGTCGGCGTCCATTCGAGCGCGCTATTCGTGACCGGGCCCTTGGGTCTGGGCTACGCGACCCTGAGCGCGGTGCTGCCGCCGCTCGCTCAGGGCCCCTGGGTCAGTGGGCTCCTAGGGCTGGCGGTCCTGGGTGGAGGCCTTGCGCTCCGACTGCGCCGCCCGACACGTCCGTTGGTCGTCTTTACGCTGGGTGCGGCGACGCTCCTGCTGCTCCCGGTCTTGCTCCTCATTGAGTCCCACGGCCCCGTGACGCCTGAGTCCTACGTCATCAATCCGCGCTACCTGTACCTGTCGTCGCTGCTGCTCGCGCCACTGCTCGCCGGGCTCCTCGTTGGCGCGGAGACCGCGGAAGCGCGCCGCCCGGTCCGCGTCCTGGCCGGCACCGTGCTCCTCGTCGGCGCAGTCGGCACGGCGGTGGCGGTCGAGCCCCAGGTCCATCGCGGGCTGCTCGTGCGGACCGTGTTCGATCGGCTGCTCGAGGAGTCGCCCAAGCCCAAGAGCACGGTGTACGTGCTCACAAACGTCTATGATCACGCGAGCTACGGGCTCCTGACCTCGCGATGGCTCGGTGAGCACCTCAACGCGCGCATCGAGGTCGTCCAGCGCGGCTCGTGGCGCCGCGTCGTGTTGAACGCCCGCGTGACGCTCCTGGCCGACTTCGTCGACCCGATCCCCGCCCCCGACGGCGTCGACTTCGCCCCCGCCAAGCTCAACGCCGCCCGCGGGGACCGCACGTATCTCCTAACCTACGGCGGCCCCGGGGGCGCCCATCGACTGACGCGCGTCACGCTGCCCACGACCGGCCCGGCCCCGGGTGTTCCGCGGCTGCTTCCGCTCCCGTGGACCTCTCGGCCCGCCGAGCTGGTCGCCCAGCTCGTGACGACCACGCCCCAAGGTGGCGCCGTCTTTCGAATCAACAAGGACTACGTGCTCCGGGGCTACGCGCACTCTCCGGCGGCGGTGGCTCCCGTCACAGGCATCGACCCCACGCGTGTCTTCGGCTTCGATCTTGTCTATCGCTGTGAGCGCGGTCGGCCGCCCAAGGGGGACCTCAGCGTCGACAGCGGCTACCTGGAGCTGCATTGGCTCTCGCGCGACGTCCCCGCGTCGGCCGCGTTCGTGATGCTGCCTCTGACCTGCGACGGGCAACCCAAGACGGCTCGGATCCCCGTGTGGTTCGACCCGGTGTGGCAGAAGACGCGGGAGCTCTCGGGGCTCGGGATTCATCCGTTCGACGGGCGGTCCGAGGTCACCGTCGAGTCGCTGTCCCTGATCCCCTTCGCCGGAGATGGAGCTGAGCCATGATGCCTGACCGCGCGCACCAATTCCTGCTCTCCTGGATTCAGGCGTTGAACCACCAGGGCGTGGGTGTGGAGCCCCTCTGCGCTCCGGACGTGCGCGTCAGCCGCTACGGATGGGACGCCGAGCGCGACGTGGTCGTCCAGCACCTCGCCGGCACCGGAGCGGTTCGTGAGTGGCTGGCCCTGCTTCGTCCCGTTTGTCAGTTTTCGCTCGACGGCGAAATTGTCCAAGAGGCCGGAGGCCAGCTCCGCGTCCGCTATCGCATCGTCGCGACGGACGACTTCGTCGGCGGTGGGACGTGGCGACTTCAGCTCGACGACGCAGGGCGTCTCTCGACCCTCGAGCACCGCCCCGACGACCTCGCCGTGCGTTACCGTTAGGAGCGCCTGGCCCTCAGTCGAAGAAGTACGCCGAGACCGCGGTGAACTTGAGCGCGGCCGAGACCTGCGCGCATGAGCCGTCGGGCTGCGGTGCCAGGTCGCCTGCCGAGCCGAAGATGGCCTCGATCGCCGTCAACACGCTGGCATCGTCCATGGCGGCGGTCTTGCCAACCGCGATGAGGTCCGCGATCGGCACGCCTCCGCCGAAGATGCCCTCGACGATGCCCCCGTCCCAGGTGAGCCTGCCACGCAGCCGCGCATCCTTGATCGTCAGGTTGTAGCGCACCCCGAAGACCACGATCGGCAGGGAAGCCTCGAACGGTCCCACGTCGATCACGCCGTCCTTCACGGTCGCGCCCTTCGCGACGCGCTCCGGCGAGTCCGGGTGGACCGAGAACGTCTGACCCGGCAGCAGCAGGCCGTCGGTGCCCAGCAGCGGCTTCCCCATCCCCGCGCGCAACAGGACCGTCACGTCGCTGTCGTTCATCGGGTCGTCCAGCCCATCGAGCTCGAAGATGAGCAGGATGCCTCCGTCCTTGATGGCGCCCTGGACGAGCCCTTCGGCTGCGCCCAAGCCAAAGGCCTCGAACAGCGGTACGAGCGTGGCGAGCTGATTGTCGATGCCCTTCTGGCCCTCCGGGCTCATTTGATCGGCCTTCTTGCAGCCCGCCGGGTCCTTGTCATCGCTGGTTTTGCCGTCCACGTCGAAGCCGGGGCAGATACCGGGGCTCACCTCGCGCGTGAAGCCCATCGTGTCGACGACCATCACGCGCCGCGTCGCCGATTTGGAGACACCGGCCCCGGTGTCGTTTGGCGCTGCGGTCGTTTCGGCAGCAGTTGAAGCATCCGCGCCCGTGTCGGTTGACGCGGCTGCGGCGTCGGTTGCGGCGTCGACCCCCGAAGGGACGACCTCGGCGGCCGCGCAGCCCACACTCCCCAAGATCGCGCACAGTGCGAGTCGTCGCATGTCAGACCTCAATCGCCGAGAGCCCGTCGGTGACCTGGCCCGCGCCCGCGCCGAAGCTCGCCGCGTCGATGCCCATGGCGCGGACGAGCGAGAGCGGCACCTTGCTCGCGTTCTCCTGCGATGGCGAGCGGTAGTGCAGGCCGGGCTTGAGCTTCCCGCCGCAGCCGCCGGCGAGCAGGATGGGGAACTCTTCGAGCGAGTGCGTCTTGCCGAGCGACACGTCGGACGTGCCGAGGACGACGCAGTGATCGAGGAGCGTCCCGTCGCCCTCCTTGACGGCGTCGAGCGCCCGAAGCAGCGTCGCGTACGCCTCGACGCAGTGCAGGACGATCCCGTTGACCGCCGGCTGGTCGCCCGCTTCGTCGTGCGTGAGCTGGTGGTGCCCGGCGGGCGCGGACGGAAACAGGTGGTTCGAGACCGGCATCGTATGCCACACCGAGAACACCCGCGTCTGGTCGCACGCCAGTGACATCGCGAGCAGCTCGGCGAACGCGGCGTTCTTCTCCGCGAGCATCGGGCGACCCTCGACGTCCGGGTAGTCCGCCAGCGGCGCCGTTGGCTTCTTGCACGCGGCCAGGTTCGGCGGGCTCTCCTCGAGCCGCGCGAGCCGCTTCTCCAGCGCGCGCACACCCTCGAGGTGCTGGTCGAGCCGCACCTGGTCGGCCTTCCCCAAGCGCTTTTTGAGCCGCGTCGCGTCATCGGTCACCGCGTCCAGGATGCTGCGCCGCAACGCGACCGTGGGGTCCACGAGCGGTTTCTCACCGGGGAGCGTAAAGCCAGCGCCGAAGAGCCGCTCGAACAGCGCATGCGGCGAGCGTTCGGGCGGATTGCGGCTGCTCGGGCCGTTGTAGGAGAGGCCATCGCCGGCCTCCGCGCCGCACTCGATGGACTTGAACCGCGTCGCGTCTCCGAGCTTCTGAGCGATGACCTGATCGATGCTCGGCTGCGAGAACGTGTTCTCGCCGTAGGCGTTCTCGACCGCTGCGCCGGACAGGAAGCCCGCGGCACCGGCGTAGTGCGGCACCGAGTTGGGCGTCCCGACCTTCATGCCGGAGACGACGGTCAGCTTCGGGCTCAGCGCGGCGAGCGGCATGAGCTGCTCCGACGGGGTCCAGCCAAGGCCCTCCCCCTTCGGGGTCCAGCGCGCGGGGAGCATGCCGTTGCCCCAGAAGAAGAGGCCGAAGCGCCGTGGGAATCCGCCGTCACCGCCTTCGGCCGCGCGCGCGGTCATGGACTCCAGCCATGGGAGCGCCACCGAGACGGCCGTACCGCCGAGCAGACCGCGCAAGAGCGTGCGCCGCGAGATCATGGCGCCACCTCGCCTACCCGGCGAAAGGCCGGATCCAGTGCAATGAGCCGCAGCAGCGCGCGCGTCCGCCGCCCCTTCGACGTGAAGGCTTCCGTGAGCCGATCGACGACCTTGCCCTCGGCGGCGTCGAGCGGGTGGCCGACGGCGTAGGACCAGAGCTTCTGGACGTGGCAACGGGTGACGAGCGGGTCGGTCGACAGCAGGGTGACCAGTCCTTGAAAATCGGCGTAGGGGGTCCCGTCTACCTCGCCGCTGGGATCGATGACCGCGTCGTGCTCCGTGAGCCGGAAGCGGCCGATGCCGTCGAAGCTCTCGAAGCCCCAGCCCACGGGATCGGTGAACGCGTGACAGCCCGAGCACGAGGGGTCCTCCATGTGGACGACCAGCCGCTCCTTGAGCGTCTTGGCCTTCTCGGTCGGCTCGGGGATCGACGTGTTCAGGTTCGACGGCGGTGGCGGTACGAACTGGCACTGGAGCGTCTCGCGAATGAACACGCCCCGTTGCGTCGCGCTCGACGAGGTCGGGTGGGAGTACATCCCGAGGAAGCTCGCGTGTCCCAGCACGCCGCGGCGCGGCTCGTCTGCCGGGAGCTCGATCTTGCCAAAGCCCTCCTCCGTCGCCGCGGGAACGTTGTACAGGGCGGCCAGTCGGCGGTTGACGAAGGTCGTCCGCGTCGTGAACAGCTCGCCAAAGTCCGCGTCGCGGTCGAAGACGACATGCTCCACGAGCCGAAGCGTCTCCTCGCGCGCCATGCCGCCGAGGTCCGGGCTGTAGTGCTTGAAGACCGCCGGATCCTTGGCGAGTCGATCCAGGTCGCGGAGCCGCCACCAGTCGGTGAAGAAGGCGCGCGTCGCGTCCCGGAGCCGGGGCGAGGCGAGCAGTCGGTCCACCTCCTGGGCGAGGCCAGCCGGGGAATCCAGGCTGCCGGACTCCGCTGCTGCGAGCAGCGCGGGATCGGGCGCGGAGCTCCACAGAAATAGCGATAGGCGCGTGGCAAAGGAGTAGGCGTCGAGCAGCCCGCCCGAGCCGCGTTCTTCCCGATAGAGGAAGCCGGGTGACTGAAGCAGGGCGGTCACGAGCCAGGCGAGCCCTTGGGTGGGGCTCGTCAGCGCGGCGCCGGCCTTCTTGGCCAGGCCCGTGAACCGTGTGACCTCCTCGGGCTCGAGCGGTCGTCGAAACGCGCGGCGACCCACGGCGCGCGTCGCGGTCTCGAAGCACGGGTCGTCGGCCGCGGTCGGCGTGCATGGAAAGAGGGCTGCGAGGCGCTCCGGCGTCGCGACCGCCTGCTGGCCCAGGCTGCGCGCGGCGTCTTCATAGAGCTCGACGCCGCGCGGGGAGATCGCGGTCACCGAGGCGCCCACGGCGTCGAGGCCATCGGCCGGGAGATCCGTGTCGAGCGTCGCGGGGAGCGTGATGTCTGTCCCCAACAGATCCCGCACGCTGTTCCGATACTGGGTCACCGTCAGCCGACCCAGCGCCTTGTTGGGCGTCGGGAGCGCCACGGTGGCGACCTCCGGGCTCGCGTTGGCCGCGTCCGTCGAGGCCGAGACGACTGGACTCGACTCGGTGGCACCACCGCAGCCCGCCGCGACGGCGGCCGCGACGAAGAGACCGGCACCCCGGCTCACAGGTGCCTCTTGAGCGTGACCGCCGCCGAGACGGGCACCTTGCCTTCCAGGATGTCGGTCACAGACGTGTCTCCCAGGACGTGGGTTCGGGCGAAGGCCAGTGCGTAGGTCGAGATGATGCGGAAGCCCAGGGCGGCCTCGAACGTATCGCAACCGAAGCCGAACGTCTGGTGACAGGCGCCGGCGAGCTCGACCCAGGTCAGGTTGACGCCCTGGGTCGTGTCGAACTGCTTGTCCGCGCCCACGGGATCGGCCCCGCCGCTCAGCGCGAGCACCGGGACGGTGACCGACGTGTGGCCCGTCGGCCCGAACCAGTCGCGGCTGATGCTGCCGGCCATCGGGATCAGTGCCACGATGCGCGGGTCACGGACGCCCTTGGCGAAGACGGCCTTCTCGGCCGGCGTACAGGTAGCGCACTGGGCAGAGTCGAACGTCGGCCCGCTCACGAAGGTCGCGCCGCCGCTCGCCCAGCAGGTGTGGACGCCGAAGCTGTGGCCGGAGAGCACCACGCGGTCGCTCCGGAGCGTGGCGCCACCGAGCCACGTCGCGGCTTGCGTGACGGTCGCGTCGAGCGCAGCCGAAACGTCCAGCGACCGCAGGTAGTAGAGCGCGGGCGGCCGCGGCTCGACGTTGTCCAGCAGCGTGTTGCCGGTGTGGTCCGGCGCGATCGCCACCCAGCCGTGGGACGCGAAGGAGCGCATCAGGAACGCGCTGTTCCCCGCGAAGCCCATGTGTCCGTGCGAGTGGACGAGCACCGGATAGCCCGCGGCCTCTACCGGCGGTGACGGCGGGGCGTCGATGAGGCTCACCGTGTCCGGGAAGAAGTCGACGTACTGCGGGTGCTCGCCGGTCGTCGCCGTCGTGGGGTACCACACGTGGACCTTGAGGGTGCGCGCCGAGGTCTGACCTACCGGCGAGTAGGTCGTCGAGAACGTGCGATAGCCGACGCCGAACGGGCCCGCCTGGTCGACCGGCGACGCGAGCAGGGACGGTGGCGAGGCCTCCGCCGAGTCCATAGCCTTGGGAGACCCCGCGTCGGCGCCGGCATCGTTCCACGTGGAACCCGCGTCTAGTGTGTCGGCCTGGAGCGCCGTGCCGTCGTCGCGCGTCGGCGTGCTCTCGACAGCGCTGCCGCACCCGAGCGTCGCCCAGGTCACTGTTCCGATGACTCGCGTCTGCCAACACTTCATGGGTGACCCGCCGCCGTCGCACGCCAGGACCGACGACCGCTGGCACCGTAGCCGGATCCGCTGACGAATGCCAGCGTTTCTGCCGAGGGACCCTTCGCCCCATATCCGTTGACTTCGGTGCCGCCATCCGTTCCACTCGGGAGGTGGCAAACGCATGATGCAGCACCACATCGAGCGCACGACGGTCTCCGCATTCTCCGCTCAATCCTCTGGCGCGGTCACGCGAGTCATCGATTGGTTCGTGCCCGAGCGCGTCTTCGAGGGCCAGCACGACGTCCGATGGCGCGCCCGACTGCTGGTCGGAGGTGCTCTCGGGATCACCGCGACGCTCGCCGTGCTCGTCCTGCTCCGGCTGCTGTTTTCCGAAGGTCGCGAAACCCTCTGGATGATGATGGGCGGGCTCGTGCTGTCGGTGGCCACGCCCTTCGTCCTGCGGGTCACGGGCTCCCTCAAGCTCGCGGGCCTCGTCGCTCCGGGGACGGCGCTCCTCTTGCTGCCCATCGGCGCCTGGGCGAACGGGGGCCTTCATTCACTCGCCGCGTACTGGTTTCCGGCGTGGCCGCTCATCGTCGTCGTGGCGCTCGGACCGATCGCCGGCTTGACGACGGCGACCCTCCTGATCGCCGAGATCGGCGGCCTCTACGTGATCGAGGCCAGCGGACTCGCCCATCCACCCGCGCCCGACCCCGCGCAGTACCGCGGCTTCTTCGCCATGGGCGCCTCCGCCTTCGTCGCCTTCACTGGCTTCATCGCCTGGCTATACGAGTCGTCTCGCGAGCGGGCGCTCCAGGCACTTCGGGCGAGCGAGGAGCGCTACGAGGTCGCCGTGCGTGGCGCGCGTGACGCCCTGTGGGACTGGGACCTCGAGCACGACGACCTCTTCGTCTCGTCGCAGTTCCTCCACCTGCTCGACTACGACGACGCCTCGCGTGCGATGGCGACCCCTGCGGCCGCCCTCGCGCTGGTGCATCCCGACGACCGGCCGCTGGTCTCGTCCGTCATCCGCCAGGTGCTCACGGCCGGTGCCCCCTTCGGCGTCGAGTGCCGCATGCGGACGCGCGACGGCGCATGGCGCTGGTTCGACATCCGCGGCGACGCGCTGCGCTCCGCCGGCGGGCGCGTCACGCGCATGGCCGGCTCCGCACGTGACATCCACCGCGCGAAGGTGGCCGAGCTCGAGCTGGAGATGCGCGCCAAGGCCCTCGAGCGCAGCAACGCCGATCTCGAGCGCTTTGCGTACGTGGTCTCGCACGACCTGAAGGCGCCGGTCCGCACCGTGTCGAGCTACGCCCAGCTCGTCTGGAAGCGCTTTCATGGTCAGCTCGGCGACGACGGCGAGCGTCTGCTTCAGCCGCTCGTCGAAGGTCCCCTGCGGATGCAGGCGATGATCGACGGCCTGCTCGCCTACGCCCGTATCGGCAAGGAGCCCGTGCCCCTCGAGCTCGTCGCGCTCGACGACGTCCTCGAGACCGTGCTCCAGAACCTGAGCGGTGCGATTGGCGAGACCGGAGCGAAGGTGACCCGCACCCCGCTGCCGAGCGTGTACGGCAACCGGCTTGCTCTGGTCCAGGTCTTCCAGAACCTCATCGACAACGCGCTGAAGTTCCGAGCCGCCCGCACCCCCGAGGTGCGCATCGCCGCCGAACGCAGCGGTGACACGTGCCAGATCGTCGTCGAAGACAACGGCATTGGCATGGCCTCCGAGCACCTCGATCGCATCTTCCAGCTCTTCCAGCGCCTGCACTCGCGCGACAAGTATCCGGGCACCGGGATCGGGCTCGCGATCTGCCAACGCATCGTCGAGCACCATCGCGGGACTCTGACGGTGACCTCGGAGCCCGACCGCGGCTCACGGTTCGTCGTGGCGCTGCCGGTCAAGGGGATCTAGCCCGCACTATGCATGACTTTCACGCGTCAACGCTCGCGAACGCAAGCTTGCGCCGCCGTTCACCTCCTTCGGCGTACCACCAGTACGCCTCAGTCGGTGAATGCCGGCGCTCTTGGCCGCTCGTGCGGCCACCCCGGCGCTGCCGGGGACGAGCTATGGCGCTCGTGCGCCAAGATGCGCCGCGACGGCTCAGCCGTGCGTTCGCGGCGTTGACATCGCGCCATTCATGCATAATGCGGGCTAGTCCTTCACGACTGGCGCTCGAACTTCTGGCGCCGATCCTCGGCGCGTGGCACATCGGACCAATACGACGCCCGACGGCGATCGATCGTGCGATCGAGGGCGTCGTAGCCAAACAGACGCTGAATCCCGCGTATCGGGACAAACATCGTGACGTAGATCAGCGTGAGGATGACATGCGAGTTGAACCAGCCGAGTCCCCGCCCGAGGGCCATCCAGCCGCGCCGTACAGGACCGAGCGCGCGCGGCGCCGCGATGCCGAGGACTGCCAAGAGCGCGGCGGCCCCCAGAAACACGATCGGTGAGGTCGTGTGCCCGCGCCACACCCCGAACAGTCCCAGCGAGCCAAGGATCGCCGCGCTTCCGAGGCCAAAGTGCCGGAGCGCGCTCGGCGGCGGTTCAGTCGAGGCCGTAGGCGTCACGCCAGTCCTCCTTCTCGGCCAACGGCGGCTGCGCGCGCTTCTCGAAGAGGCACGTGCCCAAGACGAGCAGCTCGATGTCAGTCCGCATGAAGCAGCGATAGGCGTCGTCGAGGCTACACACGACGGGCTCACCCCGAACGTTGAACGATGTATTGACGACGACCGGGCAGGCCGTCTGCGCCTTCAGCTCGGTGAGGAGATCGAAGTAGCGCGGATTGACCTCGCGCTCGACCGTCTGGATGCGCGCCGTGTGGTCGACGTGGGTCACCGACGGGATCGTGCTTCGCGGCTGCTTCAGCTTGTCCAGGCCCCACGCATCGCCTTCGGGCGGTGACACCCGCCGCGAATCACGCACCGGCGCGACGAGGAGCATGTAGGGGCTGCGGCAGTCAAGCTCGAACCAGTCGGGCGCGTCGTCCAAGAGAACGCTCGGCGCAAACGGTCGGAACGACTCACGGAACTTGATCTTGAGGTTCATCGTGGTCTGCATGTGCGGCGAGCGCGCATCGCCGAGGATGCTCCGCGCTCCAAGGGCCCGTGGTCCGTACTCCATCCGACCCTGAAACCAGCCCACGACCTGCTCCACCGCAATCGCCGACGCCACCGTGGCGGCGAGGGCGCCCTCCTCCACCCGTCGAAAGGGGTAGCTCCTCGTGCGCGCCCACGCCTCGATCTCATCATCGGAGTAGGACGGACCAAGAAGGGAGCCGTGTTGCGCGTCCCCGGGCTCGACCGACCGCGGCTGCTCCAGGTAGTCGTGCCAGGTCGCGAGCGCCGCCCCAAGCGCGCCTCCGGCGTCCCCCGCGGCAGGCTGGACCCAGATGCCGTCGAGAGCGCACTCGCGCAGGATCCGCCCGTTGGCGACGCAGTTGAGCGCGACCCCTCCCGCGAGGCACAGGTTGCGGGCGCCCGTGAGCGACAACGCGTGGCGAACCATCCGCAGCATCACCTCCTCGGTGACGTCCTGAATGCTGCGAGCGAGGTCCATGTCTCGCTGTCGCAGCGGGGACTCCGGCGCGCGCGGTGGGCCGCCCAGCAGCGCGTGGAATCGGTCATTGGTCATCGTCAGGCCGGTGAGGTAGTTGAAGTACGTCAGGTCGAGCCGAAACGAGCCGTCGGGCTTGAGGTCGATGAGGTGCTCCAGGATCGTGGACACATACTTCGGCTCCCCATAAGGTGCCAGACCCATGAGCTTGTACTCTCCCGAGTTGACCTTGAACCCGGCATAGTACGTAAACGCCGAGTAGAGCAGTCCGATGGAGTGTGGAAATCGAATCTCTTTGAGCAATTCGATTCGGTTGCCGTCGCCGAAACCGATGCTGGAGGTCGCCCACTCGCCGACACCGTCCGCGGTCACGATGGCGGCGCGTTCGAATGGGCTCGGATAGAATGCGGACGCCGCGTGCGATACATGATGCGCAGGGTAGAGCAGCGGACCCGTGTAGCCGCAGGCCGTCCGGATCTCGCGCGCGGTAAAGGCCTTGCGCTTGAGCCAGGTCGGCATCGACCTGAGGTACTGGACCAAGCCGAACGGGGCGCACGCGAGGTGGGTCGTCAGAATCCGCTCGAGCTTGAGGAGCGGCTTTTCATAGTAGGCCAGATAGTCGACGTCCTCCAGAGCGACGCCGCCTTGGCGAAGGCAGTACTCGAGCGCGTGCGACGGAAAGTCTGCGTCGTGCTTACGGCGAGTGAAGCGCTCCTCCTGAGCAGCGGCGACGATCTTGCCGTTCGAGATCAGGCACGCCGCGCTGTCGTGGTAGTAAGCGGAGATCCCCACGATATGTACGGGACTGGATCTGCCTGGCGACATCATAGGCTCTACACCGTCGGCCTGAACTCGGGCGCGAGTGCCGTAGGGACGCCTCGGGGGACGGTCTCGACCCGAACCGGTGCCACAACCGCAGGCGCGACGTCCAGGAGTCCTCTTCGATCGAGATCGACCAAGGCCCAGGCGAATCCGTTGAAGAAGTACAACGGCGCCGCGAGAAAGGGGCTCTCGTGAACGACGGCAAAGGAGGCACCGACCATGACCGAGATGAGAAAGAGCGCCCAGACGAGCAGATCGTCACGAACCCCGAGCTCCTCTGCGGGGCGCCGACGAATGCGACCGATGAGGCCGCCAATCACGTGAAGGTGAAAGGCGATGAAGCAGGCCAGGCCAACGAGTCCGACACGCGCAAGGACGGTAACATACACGTTGTGCGGGTATCGAATGTAGAACCCCCCCGCCAGCTTGACAGGCACGAGGATCTCGCTGAAGCCGCGGCCGTACGTCGCGGAGCCGGGCTCGCTGAGGGTTCTCGTGATGATGTCCTCCCACCAGTTGATGCGGCCCTTGCGCGTCCCGGCGAGACCTTGGGCCATCTGGCGGTCGACCTCAAAGCCCTCCTCTTGGCCCGACACGCGATTGGGCGCGTCGTCGACGACGACCGAGCGCATGTAGTACAACAAACCAGAGAGCGTGAGGTCGCCACGGTCGCTCTTCATGCGCACATTAATCAGGTCGAGAAACGAGATGAGCGCGATGAAGCTGATGACGAGCGCGGAAACCAGTCGCATCGCTCGAGCCCGCCGGATGATCAAGAGCGCGACGGTCGCCGTGAGCAGCGACATGAGGCCACTGCGGCTCTCGTAGAGCGCGACGGCGACGATTCCCCACAGAGCCACTGCCGCGCGTGTCAGGGGCCGCCATCCGAGCGCAGACTTTCCCGACAGGGCAAGGAAGAACAGCGCACCGACACTCATGATGTAGCTCGCGCCGTGATTTCCAAGCAGAGGCACGTCCTCGTTGCCAAACGTGATCCATGGCGCGATGGTGTGGCGAATGGCGTACGTCGAGGCGTGGATCAGCTCCAAGAAGAACGCGATGCCGAGGATCGCATACGTTCTGCGGCGGCGTCCTGCGTCCAGCGCCAAGTAGTACCCGAACGGAAAGAAGATCGCATAGTAGAGGACGGAGAAGTTGCGAATGGCCTCGACGCCGACCGTCGCCACATCGCCCAGCAGGTGAGCCGTACCGATGAGCGCGCAGACAATCATCCACCACATGGGCGCGGGGAAGGGGCGGGTGTGGTCCTCGCGCATCCTTCGCTGTATGGACCACGCGGCAACGACGACCAGCACCTCACCGATGTAGATCGGGACCCCGACGCTTCCAAAGCCGATGTACGCAAAACCGCGGTTGAGGACGATGTAGCCACAGATGCCGAGCAAAACGAAGTAGTCGATGACCGCGAGCCGCTTGAGCGCGAAGGCGATACCGCCGATGGTCGCTGTCGCCAGGACCACCGTGAGCAAGTAGGCCGCATAGCCACTGCCGGCGAGCCCGCCAATCACCGCGCAAACCGAGGCACCGAAGACGAGGACGATGAACTGGAGCAGCGCGCGCGGCATCCTGGCCTTTGTTACCTGCGGCCGACCGGTCGGTCAATGAATCGGCGCGCGGCGCGCTCGGGTGACGTGGCGCGTCACGCGGTCTTGAGCAAGGCCAACAGCGGATCTTCGCGCAGGTCGGCCGGATCGCCCTCGACGCCGAGGTCGTGAAACAGCGCGCGTAGCACGTGCTCCGGCCGCACGACGGCGCCGTCGGCCGCGAGCGCCCCGGTCTTGAGATTGACCGCCTGAGGGTTCATGCCCAGGTCCGACGAGGCGCCAATGACCTTGCCGCCCTGAATGGGACCGCCCGCGAGGAAGCAGCTGTTGCCAAGCCAGTGATCGCGGCCGCCGCGGTCGTTGACGAGCGGCGAGCGCGAGAACTCCGAAAAGCCGACGATGACGGTGTGGTCGAGCCAGCTCGTGCCCGTGCCGGCGTACTCGCTGGCGGCGAGGTCTTCGATGAGTCGCGCGACGGCGTTCATGCCAGCCATCTGGCGCGGGCCGTGATCGCTCTGCCAGTCATCGTAGTGCGTGTCCAGGCCACTCGTGGCCTCGATGCTCACCACGCGGCTGACGCCGTTCTTCAGCGCCTGCGAGGCCAAGGCGGCCTGCGCTCCGGGCGATGCGAGGGCGGCGGTGCCCGTGTCCGCGATGCCGTAGTGCGAACGCAGCGACGACATGGCCTCCGTCTTGGCCTGGAAGTCGAAGAGCGCGTCGAGCTTGGCGGACATGACCTCGTCCAGCTTTTGCCGGGACACCTCAGCGGCTTGAAGCAGCGGCGAGGCCTGGGACTCGGGACAGGAGGCCGTCAGCGCGAGCAGCTGCTCGATCTGCGCCTCCGCGGTCGACGTTAACGGCGCCGCTCCCGGCTTGAGCGCGCGGACCAGGTCAGGGACGCTATTGACGCGCAGGCCGGTAGCGAAGTTGGGAAGCTCGGTGTTGTAGGACTCGACGCGGCTCGAGAGGTTGGGGATGGGCTGCTCCTCGCCCAGCAGTGACGCCATCCACGTCGCGATCGAGGAGCCGCGCGCCAGCAGACCGCTCGGCGGCTTGCCGGTGAGGAAGCGGCGGCGCCCGACCTCATGGGTGAGCGTGTCCATGCTCATGCCACGCACGACGGCGAGCTTGTCGCCGTGCTTGGCCAGGTCGCCGACGTAGGGCCCGAGCACCATGCCGGGCGCGGCCTCCGTCAACAGATTGGTGACTGGGGACTTGAGCAGCTCGTAGGCCGGTTGGATCTTGGTGTCGTCGACGGCGTCGGCGTTGAACACGTTGGGGTCGCGTGGGTCGAGTCCCAACAGGACGTCCCAGCCGCCGGAGAAGTAGCAGAAGACGTAGTACCGGTCGGTCGACTTGGCACTCGCCCCCGGCGTGCCGGCTGCGCGCGCCAGCCGCTCGGCGCCGCGCAGGAGGGAGAGCCCGAGACCGGCGCCAAGGCTGCCCAAGAGGAGCTGCCGGCGGCTCAGCGTGCCGCGCACCGTCGAGGTCGTCATGTTTCGTTCACGCATACCCGCCTCCTGAGCCTAGTACGTGGTGAAGTCCGGGTGAGTGACGAGAGCGACACAGACCGCCGTCCATCCCGCGAGCGGCGACTGCGCCGTGTGCTCGACCGAGGCGTAGAGCCAGCGCCACGGCTCCAAGTGGGCGTCGTCGGTCACGGTGGCCGTCAGGCGCCGGCCGTGAAACCGCAACAGCAGAGCGCGGAGGTTGTCTTTGATCTTCTCCGGAGCCGACTTCCAGGTATCCGTTGGCGACGACGACGCGAAGAAGACCGGCGAGGCGCCGCCATCGGCCGCGGCGAGCTTTCCGCACACCGAGCGCGCTGCGTCTCCCAGGAACTTCATGAAGAGGGTCGAGGCCGTGAGGTCCTCCTGGGTGATCTCGACGAAGTCTGGCCTGCCCAGCGTCTTGCCGAGCTGCTGAAACAGGTTGACCTCGGCTTGCCCCTGCTTCTCCGTCCAGCCGATGCCACCCGTCACGCGCCGAATCGCGGCGTCGAGCTGATCGATGTTCATGCGCCTGCGCGGTCGTTGCAGCGGCTCGGCCACCGGTGACAGCGGCAACAGGGCGACCTCGCCCTCCGGATGAACCGCGACCTGGGCCGGCACCTGCACGGGTGCCGCCTCCGCCGGGGGCAGTCCAGGCTCGAGGTGGCCTGGCGTGCTGCTCGGCGCGACTGGCGTCTGAATCACGGCATCGCGCGCGCATCCGGCGACCAGAATGGGCAAAAGACAGGCGAGGTGTCTCATCGAACCCTCCGGTACGTCGCGCTCGTCACGATGGCTTTGACCACGTCTCGGAACTCGAAGCCGCCCGAGACGAAGTCGTACGTCGTCTCCGCAAGCCAGCCCTCCTCTTCGGGCTGCACCGCACGACCGAGCAGCCACTCCGCGGCGTGGCGCGCGACGCAGGTGGGCAGGCGATCATCGACGATGGCGCGCATGGCCAGCAGCCGCGGGCCCTCCTCGACGTGCGCCACGTGCTCCGGGCGAAGGAAGTCGTAGGCCATGAGCCAGCCGCGGAACGGCAGCTCCTCGGGGGAGGTCGCCTTCGTGATGTAGAACGTCTTGCACTCCGCGCTGCACTGAAGCCCCGTCAGCGCACACGCCTCGCAGTCGGCGCGCTTCCCAGGGAACGCCGCGGGCGAGAGCCAGCCGATGCCGTTGGGTGTCCACCGACCCCAATAGCTGGCCGTGGGCTCCAGAAGCGCGTGGCAGTACTTGCAGCCGGAGCGCAGCTGCAGGTCCGGGTGGTTCGCCAGTTTGTCGCTCGAAAAGGGGATACCCCCCGGCGGAGGCTGAAACGGCTGACACAGAAAGGCGTTGTGAAAGCGGTTGGCCCGCGCCCGCTGCGTCTGAAAGCGGAGCAAGAACGCGGGGCTCGTGAGGATGCCCGCCTGCTCCGGGCCCAGATCGACGGCGATCCAGGTGTCCTTGTCCATGAAGGTGAGGTCCGGAAGCTTGGACTTGGGGACCGGGTTGGGCTCGTAGCGCAGGTTGGCGCCGACGTTCGTCTGCCAACGCAGGAAGTGGACGAGCGGGCCGTTGACATAGGCCGTCTGGCTCGTGAACAGCTCCGTGTACGGGCGCTTGTCCCGGATGATGGCCGCGATGCGACGGTCGAGGTCACCTGCGATGGCCTCCAGCACGCGCGCGGTCGCATCGCCACCGCGGCACCAGCGCAACATGGGGCCGCATCCGCAGCCCTTGTCGGAGAATCCGCCCGTGGTGCCGCAGTCCGAGCCGTTTGGCGAGATGACGGCGTCTTGCGCATCGTAGCCGCAGACTTTGATCGGGAGGTCCGGTGCCCAATACGGCGCGACCTGAATCCACCCCTCGCGCGACGTTCCGTCCGGCTGCAGCTTGGACACGATGGCGCCGTCGGGCGTCGTCTCGAGCGGCTCGTCGAGACAGCCGAGCTCCCCTCCGCGATACAGCTTGGCCGTCTGCCGGCGCCAGTGGAGCTGCCCGGTCTTGGTCAGACCCGTGGTAGCCGCCAGCAGAGTGAGGTTTGCGACGTTGTTCCAGAGAAGCGCCTGGTGGTGCCGCAGAGCCTGTCCGACGAAGGCTTCGCTGTCGAGCCACTCGTCGACGAGAGCCCCCGGGATGCTCTCGGACGCGTCGAGCGCCGCGAACTCCTCGGGTGTCGGGACGTCACCACGAAGGTCGAGGCTGAGCGCTCTCAAGAGGCGATATCGGTCGAGCTCTGGGGCCTCCGCCGCACAAACGGATGCGGGAGCCGAGACCTCAGCGGCGGCCGGGGCCGCGAGCAAGAGAGCCAGAAAGAGCGCAGAGCGCGGTTGGAGCATGTCGCGAGCCCTCCGGCGTGAGGTGGCGAGCGCGTCGTGGGACGCACGATCCCACCAAGCTACCTACGCGATCCCGCTGCCGGAGGCAACGCAGAAGGTGAGCCTACGGCGTCTTGAGTTTGGTCTCCCCCGTGGAGCACTTGCCACCGAGGAGGAGGGTAAACTCGGTGCGTCGGTTCTTCTCGTAGTCGATCTCATTGGGGTTGTCGGCCCGGTACACCGGCTTGCTGGCACCGAAGCCGCGACGCGTCAGCAGCTTGGCCTCGACGCCGAGTCGGACGAGTTCGGCCTTGACGACCTTGCCGCGGTTCTTGGACAGCGTGAGGTTCTTGAGGTCGTTGCCCTCCTCACTGGCGTGACCGTCGACGCCGACCTCGATGACGAGCTTGTTCTCGAGGATCTTCTTGGCGACGACCTCGAGCGTCTTCTTGGCCTCGGCCGTCAGGTCCCACTTGCCCTTCGCAAAGATGACGTACTCGGGCAGCGTGCGGGCGCACTCCTTCTCGACCTCGATGATCTTCTCGACGTACTTCGTCGTGCTGCCACCATCGGGACAGCCCTGCTTCTCCGCAGGCCCGGGCAGGTTCGGGCACTTGTCGGCCGTGTCCTGGACGCCGTCGCCGTCGTTATCCAGTTCCGGACACCCGTCGTCGTCCTGGTAGCCGTCCTTGTCCTCCCGCTCCGACGGGCACCGATCCAGCGCGTCCGCCACGCCGTCGCCATCCGCGTCGCCGTCGGGGCAGCCATCCTTGTCCTCGACGCCGTTCCAGTCCTCCGCCTGGTTGGGGCACTTGTCCTCCGCGTCCACGATCCCGTCTTTGTCGTTGTCCCACTCCGGGCAGCCGTCGTTGTCGGCAAAGCCGTCCTTGTCCTCGGGCGACAGCGGGCACTCATCCGCACGGTCCTCGATGCCGTCGCCGTCGCTGTCGTTGGTCCGGGGCGCCCACTGCAGCCCCGCCAAGAAGCGGAAGTTCGGGGCGCCGTAGCCCTGCACGAGCCCCGCGCCCACCGCGGCCTGGATGCTCAGTCCCGAGATGACCCAAAACTTGGGCCCAAACAGCACCTCGAGGTTGGTCGAGTCGAGCGACGAGAAGAAGTCCTTGGTCAGTGGCGTGCGACCAAAGATCTCGAGGTCGAGATGCACCCGATCGATCCACGCGGCCACGTCGATGCCCAAGCCAAACGTCAGCTCGTGGCCAAACGTCGTGCCAAACAAGGTCGACTCCTTCGGCCGAAACCGGAAGCCCAGGTTCAGCGCCGTGACGGTCCGGTCCGTCCGATAGTCGAAAATGGTGTTCAGCAGCACACCCACCGTCGGGTCTCCCCGGAACTTGTCCTTGTTCCCCGTCGGCAGCGTCAGCCCAAACGACATTCCAATCCCGAAGCCGCCCGTCTGGTTGTTCAGCAGCTTCCCACGCACCCGAAACGTCATGTCGCCGAGGCCCGCTCCCGACACCGGCGCAATCGCCTTGACGTCGTCCGCCGACGTCATCTGGATCGCGACCGGCAGGCTCAGCTCGATCTGCGCCCAGTCCGCCAGGCCCACGCCCAAGCCGATATCGCAAAACGTCTGGCTCTCGACCAGGATCTCCTCGTGGTTGCCGGCCTTGAGAAACAACGGCTTGCGCTCGCCGTAAAACAGCACCGACGCGTACGGCTGCCACTTCGGCCCCACCATCGACTCCTCCACCGACCAGATGCGGTACCGACCGCCCCCGGGCATGAAGTTCTCGATGTTGACCTCCGCCGTCGCCTGCGCCGACGCCCCCGTGGGCGCCATCATCGGCACCGCCAGCGCCGCCAGCACCAGCAGCGGGAGCACCCGTGCTCGCCGTCGCGCCAAGAGCACGAGACCCGCCAGCAGCAGCACCGCCAGCGCGCCGGTCCCCGCACCCGGCCGACCCGAGGCGTCGCACCGGAAGACGTTGTCGCCGATCACCTTCGCCACCGAATAGTCGTCGTCCTTCACCAGCGGCTTCGTTCCGTTGTCGACCTCGTCCTTGTCGTTGACGCCGCCGTCGTCGGAGTCACCATCCAGCGGGTCGCTGCCGTAGACCAAGAGCTCGAGCTTGTCATTGAGGCCGTCGTCGTCGGAGTCCGGATCCTTGTGGTCGGTCTTCGTCACCTTCCCGTTCGAGACGTTCTTGATGCCGAGCTTCTCGTCGTGGTCCGTCAGCCCATCGCCGTCGGTGTCAAACAGCCCGTCGGTCGGATCCAGCGGGTCCGACTCCGGCGGATCCCCCACCTTGCCGTCCCCGTTCAGGTCCTCCTCGCCATCCTTCAGCTTGTCGGCGTCTGTGTCCGGGTTCAGCGGGTTGGTCTTCGTCGTCGGATCCGCGTCCGCCTTGAATTTCGTCGCGTCCGTGTCCTTCGTCGGCTGGTTCACCCCCAGCTCCGTCCCGTCCTGCACCCCGTCCTGGTCCGTGTCCCGCTCCTTCGGGTCCGTCTGGGTCGTGTTGACCTCCTTGCCGTCGGTCAGGCCGTCCTCGTCGGAGTCCTGATCCCGCGTGTTCGTGCCAATCACCTGCTCCTGCGCATCCGACAAGCCGTCGTCGTCGTCGTCCTGGTCCGCGCAGTTCAGCGTCCCGTCCTGGTCGTAGTCCAGCAGCTCCGGCGCCGCCGGCGTCGACGCCTTGTTCAGCGAATCGGTGCCGCAGATCCCCTCCTCCTTGTCTGAGACCAGGTCGTTGTCGTCGTCCGGATCCTTGCAGTCGATGATCTGGTCCCCGTCCGTGTCCTCCAGTGACTCCAGGCTCGGCGTCGACGTCGACGACAGCGGGTCCGTCCCGCAGTAGACCTCCACGCCGTCTGAAACGCCGTCCTTGTCCGCGTCCGACTGGCTGCCGTCACAGTCGCCGTTCTGATCTTTGTCCTCGGACACCGACTTCGGGTCCAAGGGGTTCGTGTGGCAAAACAGCTCTTTCTTGTCGTTCTCCGTGTCGCCGTCGGTGTCCGCCTTCGTCGGGTACGTCTCGCCCGCGCTCACGTCCCCGTCCGGCTTTCCGTTGTGGTTCGCATCCTCGTCGCCATCCAACAGCCCGTCCCCGTCCGTGTCCGGGTTCGTCGGGTCCGTCTTCAAGCAGTTGTTCTGCGCGTCCACCCCGTAGCAGCTCGACGCCGCCACCTCGAGCCCGTCGCTCAGACCGTCGCCATCGGTGTCCGTCTTCAGCGGCGACGTCTCCTTCGGCTGCGTCACCCCGTCGTGATCCGCATCCTCCGCCCCGTCCTTCAGCCCGTCCCCGTCCGTGTCCGGCTTGTTCTTCTCCGTCCCAATCGCCAGCTCCGCCAGGTCCGGCTCCGCGTCGTTGTCGTCGTCCAAGTCCACGCAGTTCAGCGTCAGGTCCCCGTCGGTGTCGGTCAGGTCGTCGATCGTCGGCTTCAGCGACCCGTCCAGCGGATCCGTCTTGCACGTCGTCTCCGTCACGTCCGGCGCGCCGTCCCCGTCGTCGTCGGTGTCCTGCGTGTTGCAGATCCCGTCCTTGTCCGTGTCCACCGGATGCGACGCCGCCGACAGTGGATCCGACCCGCACGCCGTCTCCTGATCGTTCGGCCAGCCGTCCGCGTCCTGGTCCAGATCCTTCGGATCGCACAGCCCGTCCTTGTCCGTGTCCACCGGCACGCTCGCCGCGCTCTTGGGATCGGTGCCGCAGAAGGTCTCGTCCGACGTCTTCCACAGGTCCCCGTCCGGATCCGCGTCCGGGTCCACCACGTCACACACGCCGTCCCCATCGGTGTCCACCGGCTTGCTCAGCGCCGACTTCGGATCCGTCTTGCACAAGGCCTCCGTCGCGTTCAGCCACCCGTCGTTGTCCTCGTCGTTGTCCAGCGGATCGCACAGCTTGTCCCCGTCGGTGTCCGTCGGCAGCGACAGCGGGTCGTGCGCGTTCGTGCCGCACTTCTGCTCCGTGTCGTCGTCCCAGTTATCGCCGTCGTCGTCCGGGTCCACCTTGTCGCACAGCTGATCGGCGTCCGCGTCCTGCCCGTTGTCCTTCGGGTTGTCGGCCTTCTTCTTCGGGTCCGTCCCGCACGTCGTCTCCACCGCGTTCGCCCAGCCGTCGCCGTCCTCGTCCTGGTCCAGCAGGTCGCACACGCCGTTCTTGTCGGTATCCACCGGCACCGACGACGCATCCCGCGGATCCGTCTGGCACAAGAGCTCCTTCGCGTCCGTCCACTGATCGTTGTCGTCGTCGGGATCAATCACGTCGCACAGGTGATCTCCGTCCACGTCCAGGCCCGCCGTCCCCGGGTTGTCGCTGTTCACCGTCGGGTCCGTCCCACACACCTGCTCCACGTTGTTCGCCCACGTGTCCCCGTCCCGGTCGGCGTCCTCCACGTCGCAGATCCCGTCGGCGTCCTGGTCGTGCGCCGCGTCAATCGGCGTGGACGTCCCCAGCAGCGGGTCCGACCCGCAGCCAAGCTCAAACGTGTCCACGAAGCCGTCCGCGTCGTCGTCCAAATCCGACGCGTCGCACTGCGTGTCCCCGCCCGGCAACGCCCCGTCCGTGTTCTTCGGCACCGACGCCTGGTTCAGCGAGTTGCTGCCACACACCAGCTCCTCGATGTCCGAGTGTCCGTCCGCGTCGTCATCGGTGTCCGAGCAGTTCGGGAGACCGTCGTTGTCCAGATCGTTGGCCAGCAGCGGACCCGGCACCGACGCCTTCGACTCCGGATCCGTGTTGCACAGCAGCTCGAAGCCGTTGCTCACCCCGTCCTTGTCGAAGTCCTCCTTCGCGCAGATCCCGTCCGTCAGGCAGTCCGTGTCCAGGCAGTCAATCGCCGTGTCGCCGTCGTTGTCGTTGCCGTCACCGCACTGCTGCTCCTTGGCGCCGCACGAGGCCTCCGTCGTGTCGAACTGCTTGTTGCAGTCGGCGTCAATCCCCGCCAGCTTGCAGTTCTTCGCCGCCCCCGGCCGGATCTTGTCCGTGTTCTTCGCCTCCGGGTTCAGCGGACACTCCGTCGCCTCCGTCGCGTCCGAGGCCTGGTCGTCGTCGTCGTCCGGATCCACGCAGTTCAGCAGCAGATCGTTGTCCGGGTTGGCGACCTCGTCAGACGTCGGCACGTCCAGCACCGACTTCGGATCGTGGCCGCACAGGATCTCCACCCCGTTCTTGATGCCGTCCTGGTCGAAGTCCGCGTTCGCGCACGCCGCCACCAGCACGCAGTCGTCGTCGGCGCAGTCCACCAGACCGTCGGCGTCCTCGTCCTTGCCGCCCGTGCACTGCTCGCCGCACACCACCGTTACGTCCGCCGCCGGAGAGCCGGAGCCCCCGCACGCCGCCACCTCGTCGACCACCAGCGTGTAGGTCGAGCCCGCGTTCACCGACAGCGATCCCTGCCCGCCGTCTGCGCACGTCGAGGACACCGCCAGCGCCGAGCCCGCGCACGTCAGGTCCGCGCACCCGTTGACGAAGACGTTGACCGAGTACTGCTTCGTCCCCGCGTTCTTCACCCGGAAGGTCACCGTCTCCGTCGTCGTCGCCGACAGCTTCAGCACCCCGTCCGCCCCCGACCCGCACGGAAACGCGTTGTCGAACGGCACCAGGCTCTTCGTCTCGCCGCACGCCACCGGCAAGGCCGACGCGCACGTCTCGCCCGCGCACTCCGGAGACGCCGTACACGCTGCGTCCACGCAGTCCACTTGGCCGTCGCAGTCGTTGTCGAAGCTGTCGTTGCACGCGTCCGCCGCCGACGTCTCCGTGCCGCCGGGGTTGATGGCCTTGCGCGTGTCGTCGCAGTCCGTCCCCGTCTTCGGGCACACCGCGTTCGCCGCCCCGCCCGGCACCCCGTATCCGTCGCCGTCGCCGTCCAGGCACGGATCCTTGCAGTCGTCCAGATTGTCCTTGTCTAGGTCGATCTTGCAGTTGGTCGTGCACGTCGCCACCGCGGCGTCGCAGTCCTGCTCGTTGCACACCTTGTCGCCGTCTCCGTCCGGCAGGCCCTGGTCGATGGTTCCATCGCAGTCGTCGTCCTGGCCGTCGCAGACCAGCTCCCCGCAGCTCGTCGCCGCGCCCGGCGTCCCGAGATGCGTCTTCGACGTCGAGTACGTCGCCGTCCCTGCCGACAAGCACCACACGCTCGCGTCGTCGTTCGACGCGTTCGTCTGCGTCGTCGCGCTCTGGAGCTCAATCGACCGCGACTTGTTCGTATCCGCCGCATGCCCCAGCTCGCAGGCGTACCCCGTGAAGTCCAGCAGGTCGAGCACCGCGCTCGTCCCATCCAGCAGCTGGAGCTGGTCGCCCACCTGCGACAGCTGGAATTGCCCGTCGCAGAACGCGTCTGCCGGCAGGCCGTCCGACCCATTTTGGGGGCCCAGCGCGATGACGTAGAAGCCCTTCGCCGCGACCTCGCCCTTCTTGCCCAGAGCGACCGCGCAGTCGCTCGCAAACGTCTGCACCTGGCCCTGCTGATTCTTCAGCTTCAGACCCAGGCTCCCGAGGTCGATCTTCGCGTTCGACCGGTTGTACAGCTCAATCCACTGCTCGCCCGGCAGGCCCGACAGCTTCTTGATGTGCACCTCCGTAATCGCCAGGGCGCCCGCCTCCGTCTGGCACGTCGCCGAGCAGCCGTCACCCGACGTCGTGTTCCCGTCGTCACACGTCTCGCCCGCCGTGATCTTGGTGTCGCTGCACACCGAGCACGCCAGCTCCTGCGGATCGTCCAAGCCGTTGCAGTCGTTGTCGCCTGGCACCGCGCACTGCTCCGCCTGATCCGGGTGCGTCGTCGCCCCGCTGGCGAGCGGGTTGTCGTTGCAGTCCGCCTTCGACTGCGGGCACGCCGACAGATCGCCGTTGTACGGCAGCGTCGCGTCGCCATAGCCGTCCGCGTCCGCGTCGATGCAGTGATCGCACGCGTTGCTCCCCGACAGCTCCGGCTTCTTGTCGTCGTCCCTGTCCGACTGCAGCGTCACCTCTGAGATAAACAAGCCCGGGTTGTCATTGTTGTTGTTGTCCAGCGTGTCGTAGAACAACACGACGTCCACCGATTGTCCCGCCTTCTCCGGCGGCAGCGGCACCGACACCGTGTCGAAGAGGCCAGACGCCGTCTTCTTCCCCGACTCGAAGATCACGTACTTCTTATCGCCCGCCGCCTTGCACTGCGTCTTCGGCGTCTGCGGATCCAGGCACACGCCAAAGATGTCCTTGCTGGTCGACGCCTCGCCTCGGTTCGCGTACCGAATCAGCAGCGACGGGAACGGCATCCCCGCCGGGATCGTCAACGTACGCGCCAAAAACGCCTTCACCGACGTCTGCCCGCCCGTCTGCACCGACGACACGTTCCCGTTCAGGACCGTCTCCCAGCCCTTGTCCCCTGCGTTCAGCGTGCTCGCCCCGTACTGAAACACCCGCGTCGCCGCGTTGTTGTCCGGATCGTTGTCGTCGGGAATCAGGCCCGCGTCGCCCGTCGTAAACGTAAACGTCTTCGCACACACCGCGCACGCCGCGTCATTGGTGCAGCTCGCGTCCAGGCAGTCGATCTTCGTGTCCCCGTTGTCGTCCTTCCCGTTCGCGCAGTCCTCGGTCCCGCAGTCGCTGTCGTTGCCGTTCAGGAAGCCGTCGCAGTCGTCGTCGTCGGGCGTGTTGCACACCTCCGTCTTCCCGGGGTTGATCGCCGCGACGACGTCATTGCAGTCCGGCTTGCCGAAGTTCGGGCACTGGCTCGGACCCGGCGTCCCGTTCGCCATCCGCGGGCTCGCCGCGTCCGAGTAGCCGTCCTTGTCCCCGTCCCAGCACGGATCGCACTGCGTCGAGGCCCCCTCCTGCAGCGCGTCCCCGTCGACGTCCGACGCCACCACGATCCGGTCGATCGCCAAGCCCGGCGTCAGCACCAGGTTCGGCACCACCGTGTCGAAGAACACCGTCACCGTCACCGATTGGCCCAGGTGCGCCTTCAGGTCGATCACCAGGTGGTCCTGCGTCCCATCGGTATAACTGGGCTGCGGCAGCGCGTTGTTCGGCGTCTTGTTGCCCACCACGACCGCCGCCGCGTTGTCCTTGTCGCACGCGCCGCCCGGCGCCACGTTGAAGCAGACGCCCATCACGTCGAACGCCGGGTTCGGGTTGCCCTGCAGCTTGTAGACCACCTCGAGCCGGGGCGCGGGGCCGCCCGTCACTGCGTTCGGCACCGCGAAGGTGCGCGTCAGGTGCGCGATCTTCCGCGTCGCGTCCACCCCCAGGCCCGTCGCGCCACCCGTCTTCCACACGCCGTTCGACAGCGGCAGACCCTGCGTCGGCGCGCCCGGCAGATACGCCATCGGACCGGTCGGCACAAAACCCTGGCCCGCGCCCGAGTCGAACGTGAAGTCGATGCTGCACGGCGAGCAGAACGGATCCCCCGTGCACGCCACGTCCGCGCAGTCCGTCAGCCCATTGCTGCCGTTGTCCAGACCGTCGGTGCAGTCCTCACCGCACTGCGCGTCCAGCAGGTCCGTCTTCGTGTTGCAGTTGTCGTCGACGTTGTTGCTGCAGAGCTCGATCTTGGTCGGGAAGATCTGGTCGTTGCCATCCACGCAGTCCTCCGCCGCGCCGCCCGTGCATTGCGCCGGTGTCGCCGAGCCCGCCGCACCAAAGCCGTCCTGGTCCACGTCGATGCACGGGTCACATCCCGCCTGCGCCCCAAACTCGCCCTTGCTGTCCCCGTCCACGTCCGACCGCACGTCGATCCGGCCGACGAACGCCCCCTCGAACGCCGTCGCGCCCGCGCCGCCCGCCGACGTGAAGCGCACCACCGCCGTCGGCGAGGTGCCGCCCAGGCTCGCCACGTCCACCGTCAGGGTCGTCAGCGCCGTCGCGTTGGCGCACGTGTGCGCGTTCGGCGCCCCCGCCGTGCTCCCCGTCGGGTTCACGAACACGTCCAGGCACTGGTTGGTGCCGTCGCCCTGGAGCTTGTAGGACACGACCAGCTGCGTCTTCGGGATCGCTGCAGACGTCGCCGGAATCGCAATCTGTCGCCGAATCGTCGTGTCCACCGCCGTCGCCGGCAGCTTCGGCGCGCCGAGCCCCGTCTCGAAGCCCGTGCCGCCGCCAAACGCCGAGGCCCCGTGCGCGAACGCCCCCGCGCCGCTCCCGCTCCCCGTGATCGTCCAGTCCTGCACGCCCGTCGCGAAGTTGAACACCGACCCGCACGAGGCCACGCACACCGTCGGGTTGTTGCCCGTGCACGTGAAGCCCGCCTCGATCGCGCACGCCTGCGAGCAGCCGTCCCCGTTGTCCGCCGCCGCGCAGCCGTTGTTGCCGCACCCGTCGTCGCAGGCCTCGTTCGACGCCTTCTTCCCGTCGCCACACAATGAGGTGCACACGTTCGGGGTGTTCGTGTTGCACGCAAACCCAAATTCGATCGCCGTGCAGTTCGCGGCGCACCCGTCGACCGCCGTCGTGTTCCCGTCGTCACACGCCTCGCCGTCCGACACGTTCCGCTCGCCGTCGCCGCACGCCTTCACCTTCACGGTCACGGTCGCCGTCGCCGTCGCGTTCGCCTTGTCCGTCACCGTGTAGGTAAACGTCGTCGTTCCCGCGAAGCTGCCCGAACGCGTAAACGTCACCCCCAGCTTGTCCCCATTGATGGTCACCGTGCCCCCGGAGGCTGGCTGCGTCACCGACTTCACCGTCAGCACGTCCGGCGTCGTGTCCGCCGTGTCCACGTCCGTGTCGTTGGCCAGCACCGGGATCGACACCGGCGTGCTCTCGTAGGTCTGCGCTGCGTCGTCGACCGCCACCGGCAGGTCGTTGGCCACCGCCAGGTTCACCGTGACCGTCGCCGACGACGTCACGTTCGCGCTGTCCTTCAGCGTGTACTGGAAGCTGCCGGAGCCGTTGAAGTTCAGCTGCGGCTTGAAGGTGATCGTCGTCCCCGAGAGCGAGACCGTCCCCTTGTTCGCGCCCTGCACCGACGTCACCGTCAGCACGTCCGGCACCGTGTCTGCCTTGTCCGGATCAAGATCGTTGGACAGGAGCGTGGCCGCCGTGATCGTCACGTCCACGTCCTCGGTGCCGTTCACCGAGTCCGCCACCGCCGTCGGCGCGTCGTTGCTCGCTGAGACCGTGACCGTCACCGTCGCCGCCGTCGACGTCTTCGGCGCCGACACGCCGTCGGTCGTCCCATTGTCCGTCACCGTGTAGGTAAACGTGTCCGTCCCGTTGAAGTGCGCCTTCGGCGTGTACGTCACGTTGCCGCCCGAGAGCGCGACCGTGCCACCCTGCGCCGTCGCACCGCCCACCAGCGCCACCGTCAGCGTCTGCGCCGACTCGTTCGCGGGGCCCTTGCTGTCGTTCGACGTCAGGTCCGACGCCGCAAACGTCAGCGGCGTGTCCTCGCCCGTCGACTTGCTGTCCGCGCTCGCCGAGGGCGTGTCGTTGACCTCTGTTACCGTGAGAGTCACCGTCTTCGTCGCCGTCTGCGCCGCGCCGCCCGTGTTCCCCTGGTCGTCGATGTCGACTTTGAGCGTGGCCGCGCCGTTGAAGTCGGCCGTCGGCTTGTACGACAGCGTCGCCAGCGCGTTGTTGGCCGCCGTCACCGTTGCCGTGAACGTCATCGGCGCGTCGTCGGTACCATCCGACCCGCCCGAGAACGTCAGCCCCGTCAGCTGCGTGACCGTCACCGTGCCGTTCGTCGGCGTCAGCGTCACCTTCACCGCGCCGCTGGCCGCGTCCACGTCCGCGACGGAGACCACGTTCCCCGTCCCCGTGAACGTCAGGACCGCGTCCTCGGCGACCGACCGGGTCGCCGGTGCGGCGATCGTCGGCGCATCGTTGACCGCCGTAATCGTAAACGTCACCGTCTTGCTATCGGTCTTGGCGCCGCCCGAGCCCGCGCTGCCCTGGTCCGTCACATCGACGACCACCTTCGCGGTCGCGCCCGTGAAGTTTGCCGTCGGGCTGAAGCTCAACGTCGCCAGCGCCGCGTTCACGTTGGTCAGCGTGCCCGTGAACGCCATCGCGGGGTCGCTGTTGCCGTCCCCCGCCGAGAACGACAGGCCCGTCACGCTGCTCAGGTTCACCGTGCCGTCCGTCGCCGTCAGCGTCACCTTCACCGACGCCGCGTCCTCGTCTGCGACCGACACCACGAGCCCCGCGCCCGTGAACGCGAACGTGCCGTCTTCGGTCACCGTCTGCGCCCCCGGCGCCGTAATCGCCGGCGGATCGTTGACCGCGTTCACCTGCAGCGGCACGTTCGCCGTCACCTGCTTCGCCCCGCCCGTGCCCGTCTGGCCCCCGTCGCTCACCGTCACGACCAGCGTGTCTCCGCCGTCGTAGTTGCCGTCCGGGTCGTACTTCAGGCCGTCCAGCGCCGTCGTCGTCGCCGCCGGCGTGCCCGAGAACGTCATCGTCGCGTTCTTCGTGCCGTCGCCGGTCGTAAACGTCAGGCCCGTCGTGCCCGACAGCGAGAGCTTGCCGTGGGTCACCGTCAGCGTCGTCGTGACGGTCGTTGCGTCCACGTCCGACACCGCGATCGCGTTGCTGTTGCCCGCGTTGAACGTCAGCACCGCGTGCTCCGCCACCGCCTGCGTCGCCACCGGGGCGGTGACCGACGGCGCGTCGTTGACCGCCGTCACTATGAGCCCGATGTCCGCCGTAAAGGACTTCTCCCCGCCCGAGCCCGTGTTGCCCCCGTCCATGAGCTTGACCTTCAGGGTCTCGTTCGACGTCGCGTTCAGCGCCGTCGTAAACGTCGCGTTCCCGGCCGTCAGATAGGTGTTCAGGTCGGTCAGCGTGCCCGACAGTGTGAGCACGCCCGTGCCGGAGCCCGACGCCGTCACGCCGCCGCTGCTCGACCCCGTGACGGTGCCCGACGCCACCGTCAGCGTCGCCGTCATCGTGCCCGTGCCCACGTCCAGATCGCTGAACGTCAGGCCGGACAGCGACTTCGCGACGTCCTCGGTGACCGCAAACGAGCCCCCCGGCGCGGAGACCGTCGGACCGTCGTTGACCGCGCTGACGGTGATGCTGCGCGCCAGCGTGTGCGACTTGGCTCCCCCGGAACCGGTCGCGCCCTGGTCGTCGGCCTTGACTGAGATCGACGCTGTGCCATTGAACTGTGCCGTCGGCTTGAAAACCAGGCCATCCAGCGCGGCGTTCACGTCATCCAGCGTCCCCGTGAACGTCATCGCCGCGTCCGAATCGCCGTCGCCCGCCGTAAACGTCAGGCTCGTCGTCGTCGCCAGCGTCGCCGTGCCGTCGCTGACCGTCACCGTCATCTGGAACTCCGAGGTCCCCACGTCCACATCCGACACCGCGAACGCGTTGGCCCCCGACAGCGTCAGCGCCGTGTCCTCGGTCGTCGACGGCGCCACCGGGCCCGACATCACCGGCGCGTCGTTCACCGCCGCCACCGTCAGCGCGATCGTGTGCGTCGCGTTCACCGTCCCCGCGAACGCCGCGTCATCCACCTCGATGGTCACCGCCGCCGCGCCGTTGTACTGCGCGTTCCCCAGGAAGCTCAGCGTCGCCAGCGCCGCATTCAGGTTGGCGACCGTGCCCGTGAACGTCGCCCCGCCGCTCGAGGTGAACCCGCCCGCGTCCAGCGTCAGGCCCGTCGTCGTCGTGATCGTGAACGTCCCGTTCGACGTGCTCAGCGTGACCGACAGCGTCGCCGGGTCCGGATCCGTGATCGACACCTGGTTGCTGCCCGTGAACGCGATGCTCTCGTCCTCGTTGGGTGCCGCCGTCGCCGGTGCGGTGATGGTCGGGAGGGTGTTTGGCGCGACGCACGAGCCCCCAGACAGCGTATTGCCCCCAGAGCAGCTGAGGCAGTTGTTGGAGCTCGGACCGTTGCAGGTTGCACAGCTGCCGTCGCACGCCCCGCAGAGGCGGTTCGTCGAGGGCGTGCACGCGATGACCTCGTACTGAGACGCCGTGCAGGCCGGGCTACACGCTTGGCAGGTTGCGCCGAAGAAGCCGGTCGCGCAGGTGCACGCGCTGCCGGGCGTCGGGCAGGTAAAGCCGGCCTCGACGACACACACGCTCGAACAGCCATCGCCGGCTGTGGTGTTTCCGTCGTCACAGCCCTCGCCAGCGTCGAGCGCGCTGTTGCCGCAGGTGTCGGGCGCAAACGTCTTCGCGAAAATCTCCGAGGCCGTGCCATTGCCGCCAGACCAGGCAACCAGGTACTTCCCGCTCGTGGTCCCAAAGACGGCGGACTGCAGCACGGCCGTCTTCTGCGTGTCTCCAGCAGCCGGTTGGAAGCTGATGCGGAAGTCCGTTCCGAACTCGTTGCCGACCGAGGGGCCTTCACCCACGAGCTCCTGGCCGAAGATCTCGATCTCGTCTTGAATCGCGCCATCGATGTCGTCGTCGCCGGTCCACGTGACGAGGAAGCGCTTGTGCGCGTGGTTGTAGGTGACGAACGGATTGCCGGCGCCAAACCCGACGTTGCCGTCGGGCCCCGCGTCACTCAAGCGGAGGTCGGCTGCGCCCTGGACGGTCCCGACGGCCGCGACGAGCCGGCCAAACACCTCGATCTCAGTCGTATTGGTTGCACCCAGGTTAGCCGAAAATGCGATGAGGTACCTATTTGCGGCCTCACTCCACGCGACGTGGCTTTGTCCCGCGCCAATCCGCTCGGCGATCTTGAAGTCCGTGCCCAGCTCCGCACCTGTGGATGCGTGGAGCCGCTGGCCGAGGATCTGGCGGCTATTCGGCGGGTTCGCCGTATTCTGGGTGTTGCTCCACACGACGAGGTACTCGCCCGCCGTCGCGTTGTAGGCGATCGCCGGAAAGTTGCAGTTGACGTTCGCTGAGGACGCGTCCACCAGCGGGACGTCGACAAGAAATTGTGCGCCAGATGCGGTGCCAGAACTCGACACGAGCCGGGCGCCGATGCGCACCTGAAAGCCCAGGGTCAGGTCATCGGACTCCCAGGCCACCAGAAAACCGCCCGTCGCCGTGTTCGCCGCGACGGTCGGGTTGAGGTCGAGCGCGAACGACCCCGCGGTTTGATCCGAGAGCTGCTGCGCTGAACCGGAGAGGGCGCCGGCGGCGGTGACGAGCTGCCCGAAGATCTCGTTCTCGTTCTGGGTGTCCGCGGACTCCTCGTCCCACACGACGTAGTACGTGTTCGTGTTGGCGTTCCACGCCACGGCCGGTCGCGCCGGAAAGGTTGCCGACGAGCGGATCTCGATGACAGACCCAAGCGCTGCAAAGCTGCCGTCGAGGCGCTGCCCGAGGATCTTCTTGCTCGTCGTGTTGCGGAAGACGAGCAGGTACTCATTCGAGGTCGCGTTGTAGGCCAGCCCCGCATCGGTGTTGCGCGCCCCTTGGGACGTGAGCTGGATGTCGGTCCCCGAGATCGTCGGGTTGGCACTCGCCAGCGACGCCCCGCCGAGACAAGCAAGGACCACCGTGAAGACAAAAGATGTACGCTTCATAACTCACCCTCCGCTCTCTGCGACCGTCCTTCCCTGGACCAGGTCGCGCTGACCCCAAGATTCCTTCCCCGCTCGACCCGCTCCCACGTGCGTCGAAGGGGACTGTCCGTCCGACGACCGGCAGCGCCGCTAGGCGGCCCCCGGTCGCTCCACCGAAAAGACCAGATACGCGAAGTCTGCGCCCTTCACTGGCGCCGCCCGCCCGAGACGTAGACCGCGACGCAGATAGCCCTCTTCGAGGCGGCTCTCCCAGGGAACCGCATGAAAGCCGTGGCGGCTCCATGCCGGCTCCGTCCAGCCGACGGCGTGCTCTTTTGCGGTCAACGCGACCACGTAGATCCCGGTCTCGAGCGCCTCTCCAGCCGGTCCTCCAAGCGCAACCAATGCGGCTCGGCGCTCCTGCCCGCCGCTTTGGTTCACGACCTGCTCGGTGACCACGAGCTGCAGCGGCAGCCCGGCGCGCATGGGCACCGTCATGCGGACCGGGCCCGAGACCACGTGCGCGTGCTCACCCAGGCGGGGCTCGTGGCGGTAGCTCAGGCCAAGGAACGACCCTGCGGGGTAGGCGACCTGGACCTGGAGCGACTTCAGGTCGGGTCGGGCTGCGAGCCCGTGGAGCCCGACCAGCCCCAAGCGCACTCGGCCCTCGAACGTGGCGCGGGCCTCCTCGGCGAGCCTCGTGTTCGAGACCACCGCTCGCAGCCCTGCGAGGCGAAACGGCTCCGCGTCCGGAGTCGCCGTGCGCAGGTACTCCCACGGCCCGCCCTCGAGGCGTCCGCTCGAGACCCAGCGCGCGACACTCGGGCTCGGTCGCGCTTGGCGCGTTGCTGCTATCGCGTCGTCGGTCGCCATGGTCGCCGCGACCGCGCCGCCCACGAGCGCCGAGGCGTCTTGGAGGAAGCGTCGTCGGCCTTGCGTCTTCATTTCGGTCATCTTGCGTCTCCCGTGCTGGTAGGAACGTGGGCCGCATGCTATCCGATCCTTGTACTCGATTGCCAGATGGGAGCCAAAGTCGATGTCCAAGGTGCTGCTGTTGAGCGATTTCGAGCCGCACGTCGGGGCCCAGTTCGACGTGAGCTGGCCGGAACCCGAGTCGAGCGTTCCGCTGACGCTCTTGGAGGCCGTGCCGATTCAACGCTCCACGGACGGGCGCAGCTTCGCGCTGAGGTTCGATGGGCCTGCGGAGCCTCTTCTGCCGCAGCAGATCCACGAGCTCCTTCACCCCGACCAGGGACCGTTGCAGCTGTTCTTGGTCCCAGTCGTAGGCGCACGCCCTGGTCGGCTCCTGTACGAGGCGATCTTCTCGCGCCTTTAGTGGGCGCCTCTGGCGCCGATCCAGCGAAGGGCGAGGTAGGCGCCTTCGTCGGCGACGAGCGTGAACTCGAGCCGATCGTAGAGCCGGAGGGCCGGGTTGTCGCGTTCGACGCGCAGGCCAATCGACCGTCCCGCGTCCTGCGCGCCTGCCTGGAGGGACCGCAGCAGCTGTGTGCCCAGGCCGCGTCCTCGCCACTCGGGAACCAGACAAACATCAACAACGTACAGCTCTGTCTGGCGGGGCTCGACCCAGAGGCGACCCACGCGCTCGTCTTCGATCCAAAGGATATGGTCGTTTTCGACGCTGAAGCGGCGCGCGTAGTCCACCCGCTGGGCTTCGAGCTGCTGGCTCAGGACTGCGTCTCGGAGCGCATCCGGCAGCGCCGAGAACATCGCCGCTCGCTCCAGACGAAAGAGCGCCGCGAGAAAGGGCTCGTCCGTCGTTTGGCGCGGAACGCTCCGCAAGGCCGTCTGCACGCGTCGTCGTCCGTCTAGCTGCGCGGCGGAAAGATGCCCTGCAGCGCAATCGCGAAGGTGACGGCGAGCGACGGCATCCGGTTCTCGTGGGCCGCAGGAGACGCCGTGATGGCGTCAGCCCGCAGGAGGCCCGTTGGCGTTCCTTGCCGCGCGAACATGCTGAGGGAGTTGTCCGCCAGGAAGGAGCCAGCTGGGTTGGCCGCGCCGGCGGAGTCGATGACGCCCTGAAGTGGATGCGAGTGGGGCGGGACCTGCGACTCGGTCAACGTGACACTCGCGACGCCGCCGGTCTCACCGAGGCTACGGAACGACAGCCCTGGACCCTGACCCCAGTGCATCGGAACTCGGCCTTGGAGATCAGGGAGCCCGAACGTTGTCTGGCCATTTCCGCCAACCGTCGTTCCGAGGAGGGAGACGAGCGCCGTGTTCTGCGAGATGGGCATGATCTGGCCGTTGCAGGCTGCCCAGCCCTTGGGAGCGAAGGTGAAGGCAAAGGGACGAATCTCAGCGACAAAGGGCTCGGACATGAGGTCCTCCGATCATGATTGCGTGGGAAAGATACCAAAGAGGGCGATGATGAACGAGATGCACTGGTACGGCTGCATGTTCTCATGCGGCTGTGTGCCGTAGACCCCCGCCTTGAAGGAGGCGGGCAACATGGCTCGGGTCGTCCCTTCGCCATAGGCGGGGAGCGACGCCGTCGTGAGGAGCCGACCCGTGGGATCGGTCGAGGCGGTGCCGGGTGCGGCCGTATTCAACGCGTGGCTGTGAGCCGGCAGCTGGCTCGCGATCAGCGTGACCGTCTCCGAGCCGCCCGACTCCCCGATGATGAAGCCGTTTCCCTGATGCAGGGGCACACGGCCGCGCAGATCGGGCAGCGCGAAGGTGCTCTGGCCATCGCCGCCATAGGTCGTACCGATGAGAGCGAACAAGGTCTCGCTCTCCGCGATGCTCTGAAGCGAGCCATCGCAGAAGGCCCAGCCGACCGGAGCGAAGTTCCCGCCGAACATGCGAATCTCGCCAACGTACGGTTCTGCCATGCGGTTCCTTTCGGTCTCCGCCCGCGTGAGCGGCGGAGCTCCTTGGTATCAATTCTGAGACGGGAAGATCCCCTGGAGCGCGATGCAGTAGTTTATGGTCAAGAACGGCTGTTGATTCGAGTGCGGCTGACCGCCACCGCTCGAGTTGCCGAGGGTGCCTGCCGCGAGCGGCGACGTGAGGGCGCCGGTTCCGTAGACGGGCGCAGACGATGCCGCGAGGATCGCGCCGCGCGGTGTGCCGGTGAAGCCCGCCGCGCTGGTGACCGCGATGCCGCCACCGCCCAACGTGTGGCCTGGCATGTGGTTCGCTGCGAGCGTCACGTTCGTTTCGCCGAGCTGCATGCCGATAGGAATGTCGTTGCTCTTGTGGAGCGGCACGCGACCCCGAAGATCCGGCAACCCGAACGTCGTCTGGCCATTCCCCCCGAAGTTCGTCCCAAGGAGCGCAAACAGGGCCTGGTTCTGGTTGATCGCGAGTAGCTGGCCGTTGCACTGGGCCCACCCCTTCGGTGGAAAGCCGAAGCTGAAGGGTCTGATTTCGCCAATGAACGGCTCTGTCATGCTGCTCCTCCTGTGCCCGGTGTCCGCCGCGCGACTCCGGGACACTACGTACCATTGGTGCCCCCAGTCAAGTTCCTACGGCGTCTTGAGCTTGGTCTCCCCCGTGGAGCACTTGCCTCCGACGAGGAGGGTAAGCTCAGTGCGTCGGTTCTTCTCGTAGTCGATCTCATTGGGGTTGTCGGCCCGGTAGACCAGGCTTGCTGGCACCGAAGCCGCGCCGCGCGAGGAGCTTGGCCTCGACGCCGAGGCGGACGAGCTCGGCCTTGACGACCTTGCCGCGGTTCTTGGACAGCGTGAGGTTCTTCAGGTCGTTGCCCTCCTCGCTGGCGTGCCCGTCGACGCCGACTTCGGCTCCGTCGTGCACAGCGCCTCCGTCGCGTTCAGGCACCGCCGCCACCGACTCTGCCGCTGCCGCTGCCGCTGCTGCTGTCGCCGACTCCGGTGCCGGTGCCGTTACTGCCGCCGGTGCCAAGCCGAGCTCGGCACCTCCGGGCCGGCGGAGCGGCAATCTCTCCTACGATCCGGGACTCGGCCCCTGCGTCAGCCGATCGGCGCGACGTGCCCGCCAGAACGCTCCTGTCGCGCTCAGACCCCCCGGAAGGCGGGCTTGCGCTTCTGGAAGAACGCGCTCACGCCCTCCATCATGTCGGCGCTGGCCAGGCACTGGACCTGCGCTTCGATCTCGTGGTCGAGCGCGGCAGAGAGTGTTCCCGCCGTGCCGCGCTCGAGGTTGCGCTTGGCGAGGCCCAGCGCCAACGGTGGACCGTCTGCGAGGCGCTGGGCGAGCGCCATGGCCTCTGTCTCGACCTGGTCGTCGGCCACCACCCGTGTTGCGAGACCCAGCTCGCCGGCCCGCTTGCCGTCGAAGGTCTCGGCCAACAGCACGAGCTCCTTGGCGCGCCCCAAGCCCACGAGGCGCGAGAGGGTGAAGCTCGAGCCACCGTCGGGCACGAGCGCGATGCGGGTGAAGACGGCGCCGAGCTTGGCGTCCTCGCCGATGACCCGAAGGTCGCACGCGAGCGCGAGATCGAAGCCGAAGCCGACGGCCGGCCCCCGAATCGCTGCAACGACCGGCTTGGGCGACTCCGTCACCGCGCGAATCAGCCGGTGGAACGTCTCGCGAATCACCTCGGCGTGGGGGCGCTTGCCGAGCTCCCCGGCCGCGGCCATGAGGTCGGCGCCCGAACAGAAGGCCTTGCCTTCGCCGGTCAACACGATGGCCCGGACGTTGCTGTCTTCGCGGGCGGTCTCGATGGCTTCTGCCAAGGCGACGCACGTAGCCGGTACCAGGCCATTGCGCGACTGCGGTCGGTTGAGGGCGATCCTGCGAATCGCACCGAGAGAAGAAACAATCACATCGTCAGCCATGAAATCCTCCGAACTCCGCGCGTCTTAGCAGCGTTCGAAGCGCCTGTCGCGCTCGTTGCCGCTCCTGTTGACGCGCTATCAGTGAGGTAGTCCACTCCCGCCGTGCTTCGTGCCCTCGCCATCACGGGTGTCCTTGCCGCCACGGTTTCGGCGTGCGCCGTCGCCGCACGCGACTCTGAGGCTGCCGACACGCGGTCGCTGCGGGCGCACGAGCCGTCCTGGTACGTGCTCGGCCGCTACTCGACGACGGTCAAGCCCGAGGAGCTCGAGCGCAACGCCAACATCGATCTCGGTACCCGGCGTGTCGACGGCTCCGTCATTCCGCCCGGCAAGCGCTGGTCGTTCAATCAGCGCGTCGGGGAGCGCAGCTTCGAGCGGGGCTATCGCGCTGCACCCACGCTCACCATCGAGGGAAAGCGCGCAGCCGTCGGCGGGGGTATCTGCCTCGTCAGCTCCGTCGTGTTCAACGCGGTGCTCCTCGCCGATCTCGCCATCATTCAGCGCGCACCCCACTCCCGGCCCATCCCGTACGTGCCGCTCGGCCGTGACGCCACGGTCTCCTTCGGGCACCACGATCTCGTCGTCGAGAATGGCCACCCGTTTCCGGTCCGTCTGCGGGCCTGGATGGACGGCTCTCGCATTACCGTCGAGGTGCTTGGGACTGCGCGGCTTGCGCACGAGATCGCCCTTGAGACCGCCGACGAGGAGCCCGCCAGCCTTCGCCGCGAGATTCAGGCGCTGCCCACGGGTGACGACAAGATCCGTATTGGCGGCGTGTGGGTGCGCCTCTACCGCCATCGAAAGCGGCACGGCTCGGTCGTAGCCACCGAGCGCATCGGGACCTCGAGCTACTATCCGTTTCGAATCGTCCCGCGCGACGAGCGGCGCTCCCCGTGAGAGCAATGCTGCTTTTCACGGTGGCGCTGTCGCGACTCGCGGCCGCCGAGGAATCGCCCTTTCTCGAGACCGCGCGCCCGTTCGCGGCGCTGCACGGCCCTCGCCTCGTCGCCTTGGCGCGCGCCACGCTGGATCGGGTCGTCCTGCACGGCGACTCCGACCCGCCGACGCCGCCACAGGGTGTCCCTGCGCCGTTTGGCGTGTTCATCACGCTCGTCCGCGACGGCGACGTCCGTGGCTGCTACGGCACGATGGAGCCCTCCAGCCGCTCGGTCGAGGGGCTCGTCGTCGACGCAACCCTCGGTGCCGCGCGTCAGGATCCGCGCAATCGGCCCATTGCGGGACACGAGCTCGGCCGCATCGAGATCGTGCTGTCGTTCGCGGGCCCCACGATCCCGATGCTGGCCATGACCGAGGTCGATCCCAAGCGGGAGGGCCTGCTCGTCCGCGCGGGGTTGCGCAATTCGGTGCTGCTGCCGGGCGAGGCGCGCACGGCGCGATGGCAGCTCCAGCGCAGCCTGCGTCAGGCCGGAATTCGTCGCGGCGAAGCCTACGAGATGTTCCGCTTTCGCACGGTGACGGTGTATGAACGCGGCGGCGCGGGAGTCGCCCGCCGCCGCACAGGGGGTCGTGCCCCCTGAAGCCCTGGAGGAGTGCTCATGTTGCGTTCGATTCGAATCCTGCTTTCCCTGGCGCTGGTCTGCGTCTCGTCGATGGCCTTGGCCGCGGACACGGACCCACCGGGCCTCGACATGCCCCGTGGCGTCATCAAGGGCAAGCTCGTGCGCGAGGACACCGCCGATCCCATCGGTCGCATGTGGCTCACCCTGTCTGCGCCCGACCGGCGCTACTCGCGCTCGGCCTCGACCGACACCTTCGGGCGCTTCGAGTTCGTTCACATTCCCAAGGGCGACGGCTATCGACTGACGTTCTTCAACGACGGCTACGCGACGCGCGAGTACGGCCCCTTCTCGGTCAAAGACGAGAGCACCCCCGTCACCCTCGACTGGAAGGCCAAGCCCGTACCGCCCCAGGCCGTGCCGTACACGTACAGCGACACCTTCCTGCCCGGAGAGAACATCACCGTGATGGTGCGCTCCATCCGGGTCGTCGCCGTCGACGTCGACGTCTATCGCGTGCCGGCGGCCGAGGTGAAGGAGAAGCTCTCGGGCTTCACCGACCGCAAGCGCCTCAAGCTCGAGAAGGGCTGGAAGCCGGTGCTCACCTATCGGCAACCGGTGGCAGCCAAGGGCGACCTCATCTGGAGGCAGTCCAAGGTCGAGCCGGCGTTCCAGGATCCGGGCCTCTACGTGATTCGGGTGCGTGCGGGCACGACTGAGAAGCTCATCCCGGTCGTGGTCACAAACCTCGCGCTCGTCACCAAGCGCACTCCTGACGCGGTCTGGGTCTGGGCCGCCAACCTGAAGACGGGCGCGCCCGTGGCCGGCGTCGAGGTGGGCTGCGAGCCCGCCGATCCGACCGGCAAGGCGCTCAGCCCCAAGCCCGAGGCGTGTGCGTCGGGCACGACCGACAAGAGCGGCCTCGTGAAGTTCGCCGGCAGCGGCAAGGGCAATCTGCGCTACTGGGGCTTCTCGGGCGAGAGCATGGGTTACGTCGACACCGTCCCCTCCGCCGCGGCCAAGAGCCTCGAGTTCCGGACCTACGTCTACACCGATCGCCCCGCCTATCGCCCCGGCGATGAGCTGAGCTTCAAGGTCGTCGCCCGTTCCAGCGAGGCGGGCTCCTATCGCGTGGTCCCCAACGAGGAATGGACGGTCACGATCAAGGACCCGGAGGACGAGGTCGTCTCCACCAAGACCTACACGACGGGCGCGTTCGGCACCTTCAACGGCGCCTTCGTGCTGCCGCCCGAGCCGGCGCTCGGCACGTGGTCCATCACCGCGGAGTCCGATGGTCGGGTGCAGTCCGGCTTCTTCAAGGTGCTCGCCTATCGCAAACCGGACTTCAAGCTCGATCTCTCCACGCCGCGCCCGCAGGTCGTGCAGGGAAACCCGGTGCAGGTCGACGTGAGCGGCCAATACTACTTTGGCGCGCCCCTGCGGGGGGCCAAGGCCACGTATACCGTCTACGAGACGCAGTTCCGGCCCTGGTGGTACGACACCTATTGGGGCGAGTACGAGGGCGAGGGCGCCGAGACGTATGGATACGGCTCCGTCGTACAGAACGGCACGGTCACCCTCGACGACGCCGGGCGGGCCCGCATCTCCGTCGAGGTCGAGCGCGCGAGCGTGGACCGCAACGTGACCGTCGAGGTCGTCATCGCCGATGCGACCGGCCGCGAGGTCTCCGCGCGCCAGAAGGTGCTCGTCACGCGCGGCACGTTCAGCCTGGGCGTCGTCTCCGATGGCCGCATCTACAAGGTCGGCGAGACGGCCACCTTTACCGTCGACACCGCCCGCTTCGATGGCGCGCCCTCGTCGCGGCCCGTGACGCTCACCGCGTCGCTCGAGACCTGGGACGCCGCGCACAAGATCTGGATCTACAAGGATCTCGCCACCCAGTCGGTAACGACCGACGTGAAGGGCAAGGCGACGTGGAAGTACAAGGTCCCGCGCGACGGCTTCATCCGGGTCGAGGCCGCGGCTGAAGACGAACTCAAGAACCCCATCGTCCAGTCGTCGTTTTTTTGGGCGACCAAGGCCGCCGTCGTCTCCGGCGGCTACAAGAAGAAGTCCATCGACATCGTGGCCGATCGCGGGGGCTACAAGTCCGGTGACACGGCACGCGTGCTCGTGAATACGACACGTGAGTCGCCCTGGGTGCTGTTCACGGTCGAAGGCGACGGCGTCTTCGAAGCGCGCGTCGAGAAGGTCACCGGCAACAGCCGGATGGTGGAGGTCAAGCTCGGACCCAAGCACGCGCCCAACGTCTACCTCGGGGTCGCCTACGTCGGGGACAAGCAGTTCGGCTCGCTCCAGCGGAGCATCGAGGTCTCGCCCAAAGAGAAGATCCTCAAAATCGGGCTGGCCTCGGACAAGGCCGTCTACGAGCCCGGCCAGAAGGCCAAGTACACGGTCACCGTGACCGATCCCGCGGGGAAGCCGGCGGAGGCGGAGGTCTCGCTGGCGCTCGTCGATCAAGCCATCTACGCGATCTCGCCGGAGCTTGCGCCCGACATGGCCCGTTTTTTTTACGGCACGCGGCCCAACCCCACGACGACCTCACACTCGTTTCCGCAACGATACTTGGGCGGCGCGGACAAGGACACCGAGGACAAGTCCTCGAAGCCGCGACGGGACTTCAAGGACACCGCGTTCTGGCACGCGGCCGTCGTGACCGACGCGACCGGAAAGGCCGTCGTCGAGATCCCGCTCCCGGACAACCTGACGACGTGGCGCCTGACCGTGCGCGGCGTGACTAAGAGCACGCTAGTTGGGACCGCGACCCACGAGATCAAGACCTCGAAGAACCTGATGGCTACCATCGCCCTCCCGCGGTTCGTGCGCCATGGCGACCGCATCGAGGTCGTGGGCATGATCCACAACCGCAGCGAAGACCTGCCGGCCGTCACGGCGACGCTTTCGGTGAAGGGCGAGGCGACGATCGACGGCGCGGCGACCATTACCATTCCCATCAAGTCGAACACGAGCCACGCGCATCGCTGGGCGGTGCAGATCAAAGGCGGCGCCTCGGCCGTCTTCACGATTTCGGCGGCAGGCGGCAAGTTCAAGGATGCCGAGGAGCGCACCATCACCGCGTCGCCGGTCATGGTCGAGCGCATCGCCGGCGCCTCGGGTTCGTTCACGGCCTCGGGACAGGCCACCGTCACGGTTCCGGAGGCCGTCCCAGGGACCGCCCGGCTGGGCGTGCGCTTAGCGCCGTCGCTTGCGGCCGCCGTCGTCGAGAGCTTGGAGGACTTGGCCACGTTCCCCTACGGCTGCGTCGAGCAGACGATGTCTAGCTTCATCCCCGACGTCGTCGCCTCCAAGGCGCTGCAAGCGCTGAAAGGGCTGCCACGAACCGGCAAGCTCCGCGCGCTGGACCAGATGGTCAAGCGCGGCCTGGACCGCATCGAGGACCTGCGGCGCGATGATGGCGCCTTCGGCTGGTGGGAGGGCGATGCTCCCAACGGCTACCTCACGGCGTACGTGCTCTACGGGCTCGGAAAGGCGCGGGGAGCGGGGTTCACGGTCTCCGATGACGCGCTCACGCGCACGCATGACGCGCTCGTCTCGCTGCGCAAGTCGACGGGCGATTGGACCGCGCGGGCCTTCATGGCGCTCGCGATTGCGCAGCTACCCAAGACCTTCAAGGACCCGCTCGCGAACCTGCCGGCGGAGCTCACGGCCATTCGAGCGCACGTCGCCGACCTCGACCCGTATGGCCTTGCCGTCGCGATCCTCGCGCACGCCGGCGTCGGTCGCCTGTCGGAGGCGGCTCCGCTCGTGGAGGCACTGAGAAAGCGGGCGGAGCTCGTGGGCGATCTCGCCTCGTTCCCCGGCTCACTGTCGCGCTATTCGTGGTCGGACAACACCCACGAGACGACCGCCTACGCCGCTCGGGCGCTGCTGGCCGCCGATCCCAAGGACTCGTTGGCGCAGAAGGCCATCGCGTGGCTCCTCGCGCGTCGCAAGGGCGGCTTCTGGGACACGACCAAGGACACGGCCGCGGCGGTCGAGGCGATCGTGAGCTTTGCGCAGTCCACCGGCGAGCTCGAGGGCCGCTATCGCGCCACGGTGACCCTGAACGGCGCGCCCGCGGGTGATCTCGAGGCCAAGGGCGCGCTTCTCTGGAAGGACCTGCCCATCCCGGCGGACAAGGTCCGTGGGGGTGAGAACCTGCTCGCCGTGACGTTCGACCCGGGCTCCAAGGGCTCGCTCTACTGGAGCGCCAAGGTGCGCTACGGCGCCACGCCGGTCGAGCGCAAAGAGGGGCTCACGGTCTCACGGACTCTCCGTCGCGTGGTCACCGAGCGCGTCGGTACGGAGTTCAAGACGCGGCTCGAGCCCGTCGAGCAGCGGGGTCTCGCGATTGGCGACGTCGTCGACGTTCGGATCGACGTCGAGGCGCCCACCAGCATGGACTACCTCATCGTGGAGGATCCGCTGCCATCTGGGTTCGAGGTCTCGACCCAGGATCGCGGCGGCGCCGTCCGACGGGAGGTGCGCGACAACCGCGTGGCGTTCTTCCAGACCCGGATCGGCAAGGGTCGCACGAGCTTCACCTATCAAATGCGGGCCGAGATGGCCGGGACCGTCACCGCGGCGCCGACGGCCGCTTGGCTCATGTACCTGCCACAGGTCTTCGGCAACGGTGCCCCGGACACGCTGCAGACGGCGGTCCCGACGGGCAAGTGAGGCGCACCGGCGCAGTCCTGGTCCTGATCCTCGGCGTGAGCGGTGGCTGCCGCCGCGACGAGGACGCGTCGGGGCAGCCGGTCAAGCCTGCGGCGCCCGAGGCCCCGGAGCCCGAGCGTCGGTCGTTTTTGAAGGAGCCTGCCGGCGTCCCGCCCGATCCGCTGGTGCCCAAGCTGCTCGAGATCGAGGTGCGCGCCGCTACGGACGTGAGCGCGCTCAGGCTCGACGAGGTCCAGGGCAAGACTCGCGTCGTCCGCTCCGAAGGGCCGGAGGTCGCCGCTTTCCTCAAGGCCTACGCCGCGTGGTATGCGCCGCTCGATGCGCCCGCGGACGCGACCATGGGCGTCGCACCCGAGCTCGGCATGGCGTTTCCGGCCGCACGCGTCGCGCTTGCCGGCACTGCGTCCTTGCGGCGACAGGAGCTGCTCGCGCTCGTCGCCCAGGGTGCTCGAGGCAACCTCATCTTGTGGTTCGACGTGATGGCCATGCGTTCGCGCCTCACGGGCGGAGGCGTCACCGGCGCGTGGCGCGGCATCACGCGGCTGCGAGATGACATCCCCGGAGAGGGCCCCAAGCTCGGCGGCACGCCCGTCCTACGCGGCGCGGCCATCGCGGCGCTCGATGTGCCGCTTCTGCCCGAGCCGCTGCCGTCGCCCTTTCGTGCGCTGGTGACCGAGGACGCGTGTCTCGGTCCAAAGCGTGAGCACGAGGCGCGACGCTCTCGGGTTGGGAAGGCTGGCCCCGACGCCAAGGTCCCGACGCTCGAGTCGCTCCCGGTGGCCTGGCGTGGCGCGTTCGAGGCACCCGACGGAACGCGCGTCGCATGGCTGCTCCCCGCTTCGACCGACGCGCTCGCCGGTGCGCTCGACGCCACGACGGAGGCGCTGGTCCCCGTGCTCAAGCAGGGTGGCAAGGCGTGGGTGCTCGTCGCGTTGCCGTTGGCCGAGGAGTACCTGCCCGAGGGGTCGCCGACCCGTTGACGTCGGCTTCGAGTTGCATTGGGCCCTAAGCGCGCCACAATGGCCTCATGAAGACGGCTACCATATCCCAAACCAAGAACTCGTTGAGTGCGCTGCTCGACCTCGTTCGGCAAGGTGAGACCATCCTCATCATGGATCGCACGTGCCCCATCGCGCGGATAGAGCCCATCGTTCGCGGTGACGCGTCAGACACGGTCGGCCGCATCGAGCGGCTCGAGCGAGGCGGCTGGATCCGTCGCGGCAACGAATCCCTTCCCGATGAGCTTCTCGACGAGCCACCGCCGATGCCGCGCGCAGGAGCCGACATTCTTGCCGTCTTGCTTTCTGAGCGGGACGCGTCGCGATGAAGTTCTGGGACAGCTCGGGCATCGTCCCTTTGCTCGTCACCCAGTCAACGACGGCACGACTCTTGGACCTCTACCGCGAGGATTCCGCGCTCGCCGCCTGGTGGGGCAGCCGTACTGAGTGCGACTCAGCGGTCGCACGGCTCGAACGTGAGGGCGCCCTGACGACAGCCGAAACCACGCGAGCCCTGAAGCGCCTGACGTCGCTGTCCGGACGCTGGCGGGAGGTGCAGCCGCTTCCGGAGCTGCGCGATATCGCACGCCGCTACCTTCGGACGCACCCGCTGCGGGCCGGAGACGCGCTTCAGCTCGCCGCGGCGTTCGTCGTTGCCGAGCGCCAACCAGAGTCGCTCGAGTTCGTTTGTCTCGACGACCGCTTGAGCGTGGCCGCCGAGCGCGAAGGGTTCCCTGTCATCCGGGTGTGAACGGGATGAGGGCGCAGCGAAACCGCTTGACGCCTTCACCCTTCGACGTGTACAAGTCCCGCGCTTCCACGACTTGGGAGCCTGTCGCCATGCTTGCGCCGCGAATCGCCCCCAGCATCCTCTCAGCCAACTTCGCTCGCCTCGGCGACGACGTTCGGCGAGTCGAGGCCGGTGGCGCCGACGTCATCCATGTCGACGTGATGGACGGGCAGTTCGTGCCCAACCTCACCATTGGCCCACAAGTCGTCCGTGACCTCCGCCCGGTCACGAAGCTCGTGCTCGATTGTCACTTGATGATCGAGACCCCTGACGCTCTCGTCGGGGACTTCGTGAAGGCGGGGGCTGACATGATCTCCGTGCACGCAGAAGCGTGCCGCCACCTTCACCGCACCGTGCACGTCATCAAGGCGCACGGGGTCAAGGCCGGCGTGGCCATCAACCCGGCCACTCCTGCCGAAGCGGTGCTACCGTTGCTCGAGGACCTCGACTTCGTCCTCGTCATGTCGGTCAACCCCGGTTTTGGAGGCCAGTCCTTCATCCCCGCGGTGTTGCACAAGGTGCGCCGGATTCGCGCCGAGGCCGACCAGCGCAACCCGAGCTTGTCCATCGAGATCGATGGTGGTATCAACGCCACCACCGCGACCGTGGCGCGGGAAGCGGGAGTCGACCTCTTCGTGGCCGGCTCGGCCGTCTTCGGCGACACGGACGTAGCGAACGCGATCCGTCGGCTCCAACGAGCCGTCGGCGCCACACCCGATCACCTTGCCGGGGCGTAGCGCAGCCTGGTAGCGCGTTCGGTTCGGGACCGAAAGGTCGCTGGTTCGAATCCAGTCGCCCCGACCAGGTTGCTGGCAGCATCCCGAGCGGAGGTGGCCCTCAAAAGCCCCTCCGCACTGCCGGCAACACCCCTCTTCCACACCGTCGTCTCATTCCGCCCTCTCGGGCGGAGACAGGCGACGTTTGCCTGTGCTAGCATCGCGCGGCTATGCGGAGAACGCTCCTACCATCGCTGTTTCTCCTCGCCGCGTGCGGCATCGGACCGGATGGCAACTCCGGCACCGACGGCAAACGCAGCGACGCCCAGGAGATCAAGCTCGACGAGTGGGCGACCGACGAGAACGGCATCGACTACGGGCACGGCGATCGCACCGACTGGAAGCGGTTCGTCGTCCCACGGAACGGCACGCTCTTCGTCGAGGTCGCCTTCGACAACGCCAACGTCAAGGCCGTCGTTGCGCTCTACGACCGCTACGGGCGCAAGCTCGGCGAGAAGGCCAAGGAGAAGGGAAAGGGCGAGCCGGTCAAGTTCGAGGGCGAGGTCGGCAAGGGCAAGTACTTCGTACAGGTCATGGCGCGCGACTCGGAGGACAAGTCCATCTACTCCGTGCGCGTCTCGATGGAAGGTGGCTCGAACATCGGCGACATCCCGCCGCCGGAATGACCCATGGCGCTGCGCATCACCCCCTACGCCCTGACCGACGTCGGTCGGCAACGCGACAACAACGAGGACGCCTTCGACGTCATGCCGGAGGAGGAGTTCTACGTCGTCGCCGACGGCATGGGCGGCCACGCCTCGGGCCAGGTCGCCAGCCGCGTCGCCGTCGAGAGCATTCGCAAGTACATGGGGGACCTGCGCAAGCGGCCCGGTCACGAGCTGACCTACCCCACGCCGGAGACCTACGGTCCGCCGGAGAAGCTGCTGTCCAACGCGATCCAGTGGGCCAACGAGCGCGTGTTCATCGAGTCGATGAAGGACCGCAAGCTCGAGGGCATGGGCACAACCATTGTGTGCGTGCTCGGCTTCGACCGCTGGGTCGTGCTCGGGCACGTCGGCGATAGCCGGATCTATCGGTTTCGCGACGGGCAGGTGAAGCAGGTCACGCGCGACCACTCGCTCTTCAACCACCTGATCGACCAGGGCAAGCTGCGCACCGACGCGGAGAAGAAGAGCTTCAAGGACAAGAACATCATCCTCAAGGCGCTCGGGCTCAAGGACTACGTCGAGCCGGAGGTCAACGTCCTCGAGAAGCAGGCGGGCGACATCTACGTGCTGTGCTCCGACGGCCTGTCCGATCAGGTCGATGACTGGATTTTGGCCAACGTGCTGGAGTCAGAGACCGAGGACCTCGATCGCGCCTGCCAGACGCTCGTGCGGCTCGCCAACGAGGCCGGTGGCAAGGACAACTGCACCGTCATGCTGCTGCATCTGGAGGAGGCCACGAGCCCCGCCTTGGCGATTCCGGCCGAGAAGCCCACCGTCTTGTTCGATGCGTCGACGCGGATTACCACGCATCCGGACTCGACCCGGCCCACAATGAAGGCAATGACTGACGCCGACTCGTTTTCCGAGACCGAGCCGACGCTCGACCTCGTGGCCGAGACGCCACGGTCGCGACCTTACGAGCCGGAGCTTCCACCGACGGCCCCGCTGCTCAAGGCCAAGAAGATGCCCGACCTTCCGCCGACGGATCCGGTCGTGAAGACCGTGCGCGTCCCGGCCCCCGCCTTTGCGGGGACCTCTGGGACCGCGGTTGTCGGTGCCTCGACCGTCAAGCCCAAGGTCGAGGTGCCACCTGCAGCGCTGCCCTCGATCATCATCGCAGATGACCTCGAGCTCGAGCACGAGCGCACGATTCCGGAGATGCCGCGCTTCGTCGACCCCGACGAAGGCGACGAGGCGTTTGCCGAGACGCTCAAGCACCTCGTGCTGGCCGAGGACGGCAAAGGCGCGCCCGTGCCGCCTCCCAAGACCAAGGGTGGTGAGACCAAGTGAGAGCGCTTGCGGTCGCTGCGAGCTGCGCCATGGTCGCGTCGTGTGCCAAGACCGAGGAGGTCGCCGCGACCGCCGCCGAGACGGTGACGTCGGTGGACATCGCCCTGACCGAGACCATCTCCGACACGGGCCCCCCCGATGCCGTCAGCGCTTTGGACCCAGGCGTGGACACGGCACCCCTGCCTCCGCCGGTCTTCGGCCCGGAGGCTCGCGGGCTCGTGGTCGCGCGCGGCGCACTGCACGTCCACTCGGTCTTCTCCCACGACGCGTGCGATGGGCATGTCGACGAGGTCAGCGTCGATGCCGCGTGTGAGGCCGAGTTCATCGCGCAGATTTGCACGTCGGGGCTCGACTTCATCTTCCTGACAGACCACCCGTCCAACATGAGCAAGCACCCGTTTCCGGCGCTGCTCCACCATGACGAGAAGCGCGGCGACACGCTCGTGAAGTCCGCTGCGGGCGATCCGTACGCCAACGTCGTGCACTGCAAGGACGGCGACGGCGGGCTAACGGCGCATGACGTCGTCATCACGGTCGGCTTCGAGGGCACACACACGATGCCCGTGCGGTTGGGCAAGCACCTCGATCCGCCCGAGCTCGAGAAGTATGCCCTGACCGACGTCAACGACCTCGAGAAGCAGAAGTCCGTGGGCGCCGCGGTGCACGCGGTCGACGGCGTCTGGCTCAATGCGCACTCCGAAGAGGACGAGATCTCGGCCGAGCGCCTGGCCGCACTGCCTCTCGATGGCATGGAGCTGTACAACACGCACGCCAACTTCAACGTGATCCTCAAGGGCGGCAAGCTCGAGAAGCTGTTCGACCTCCAGGCGTTCCTCGACGGCGCGCCCGAGCCGCCCGCCGCCGATCTCGTGCTCTTGTCCATGCTCGACGTCTTCCCCGAGCCTGGGATTATCAAGTGGTACAAGGTCTCGGCCATGCGGCCGATTACGGCAGTCATCGGCGCCGACGTCCACCAGAACGTGAATCTTGACGGCTACTGCACGCCGGGCGGGCAGTACGAGGCGCTCTGTGACGCGCTCGCCGAGCAGTACCCCGCGCTCGTCGCGGCGCTCAAGAAGGGCGGGCCGCTCAAGCTCACCGATCAGAAGCGCATCGACTCCTATGAGCGGATCTTTCGCTGGTTTCACAATCGCGTCTACGTGACGGAGCGCTCGGCCAATGCGGTGGCCGACGGTATCCGCAAGGGTCGCGTTATGACGGTGTTCACCGTTTTCGGCGAGGTCGCCAATGTTGACGTGCACGCGACCGAGGCCGGGTCCATCGTGGAGATGGGCGGTCAGGTCAGCCTCGCCAAGTCGCCCAAGATCGTCGTGCGACCCCCGGATCCGCCCGTCGCGCGGCCATGGTCGCCATTTACGGCCGACGAGGCCAAGAGTGCTGTCGTCACGGCCAAGCTCATGCTGGTCGACAAGGACGGCAAGACCGAGGTCTCCGCCGAGTTCGAGGCCAAGCCCGACGCGCTGCTCACGTTTGGACCAGACCGTCCGGGTCGCTATCACGTCGAGGTCATGATCACGCCCAAGCACCTGTCGCGGGCGCTCGCGGGCCGCAAGGACCTCGCGGAGAAGAGCTACCGCTGGCTCGTGACCAATCCGATCTACGTCGCCAAGTAGTCCCTAGTGCGCTGAGATGGTCGCCTCGGCGGGTTTGGGGGCAGCCGCCGCCAGGCAGGCATCCTCCAGCGGCTTGTAGGCCGACTTGGGCCACTTCGCCGTCGCCTGATTCAAGCGGTCGACGACCATCTCCGCGGTGATGACCTCCGGCAGCAGGTCGCGCGTGCCGTCCGGGTAGTAAATCACATACGCCGGTATCCCGCTGCGCCCGAGCTCCTCGAGCCACTTGCCGATGGTCTCGTCGTCGTTGGTCCAGTCTGCCTTCATCGGCAGGATGCCGGTCTCGACGAGCGTGCTACGGACGACCTCGGTCTCGAGGAAGACCTTCTCGTTCGTCTTGCAGTTGGCGCACCAGTCGGCCGTGTAGTCCATGAATACGGGGCGCTGGCGGCGCCGCTCGAGCTCTACGCGCGTGGGGCTGAAGCCCGCCCACTGGATGTGCCCGTCCTTGACCACGGGCGCCTCGTGGCCGCCCGTCTCCGAGGCCCGCGCCGACTTGTCGAGGCTCAGCCAGCGGCCCCCGAGCAGCACGAGGCCGGCGATGACGGCGAGGCGTACGCCGAGACGCTGTCCAGCCGCATGATGAACGGCGGCAAAGCGACCCACCATCCACAGCCCCAAAGAGACGGCCAGGATGAACGCAAGCGTCCAAAGCGCGGCGTCAGGCGTCACCTGGTTGAGAAGCACTCCGTAGAGCCACACTGCCGCCGCCAAGAGCGAGAAACCCATGAGGTGCTTGAAGGTCTCCATCCACGCGCCAGGCTTGGGGAGCCGGCGCCCGAGGCCGGGGACGAAGCTCACGAGCGTGAACGGCAAGGCGAGTCCCAGGCCAATGGTGGCAAACAGGGCGACCGTGACCGCCGGGGAGGTGTCCTTGGCGAGCGCGAAGCTGACGGCTGCGCCGAGGAAGGGCGCGGAGCAGGGCGTCGACATCACGGCAGCGACGACGCCGTTCATGAACGACGCACGCAGGCCCTGCGGACCGGCGTCGGCGGCGACGTTGACCGAGATCTCGAAGACGCCGAGCGCGTTGAGGCCGAAGGCGACCATCAGGATGACGAGCGCGGCCACGAAGGCGGGGTTCTGAAACTGCATCCCCCAGCCCACGGCCTGACCCGACGCACGGAGGGCGCTCACGATGGCGGCAAACACGATGAACGAGAGGACGATGCCCGCCGTATACGCGACGCCGTGCTTGCGATGGGTGCTGGCGTCTGCGGCGCCGTGCTCGACCAGGTGATAGACCTTGAGCGTGAGCACCGGCAGCACGCAGGGCATGAGGTTCAGGATGACGCCGCCGAGGAAGGCCAGCGCGAGGTACGACAGAAGCTCCATGCACGTCTCCAGGCCCAGCGGCTTTGCGAATCACCAACGAACCGTAACACGGGCCGGGCGGTTGTTCATTCCGCTCGTGCAGAAACGTACGGCTGCGCTCCAGTCTCGGTTTCAGCGATAGGTCACGGTCAGCACGGTCAGTTGGCGCTCGCCCTTGGGCGTACCGACCCTTACAACGTCTCCTGCGCGCTTGCCCATGAGCGACTGGCCGACCGGCGAGCGCCACGAGATCCGGTCCATCTTGGGGTCGAACTCGTCCTCGCCAACGAGCTGCCAGACGTGCTCGTGCTCGTCGCCCGCGTCGTCTTCCTCGGTGACGCTCACCGTCGCGCCGAATTGGATGACGTGGCCCGTGTTGGCGCGCGGATCGACGATGACCGCTGCGTCGAGCCGGCGACTCAGAAACTGAATGCGGCGGTCGATCTCTCGCAGGCGCTTCTTGCCGTAGATGTACTCGGCGTTCTCGCTCCGGTCGCCATGCGCGGCGGCCTCCTCGACCGCCTTGACCATCGTCGGACGCTCGACAGTCCACAGGGTATCGAACTCGGCCTTCAAGCGGCGATGGCCGTCCGGTGTGAGGTAGTTCGGGCCTGCCTGTCCCATTACTGAAGGAACAGCGGTTGGGCCTTCTTGCAGGCCAGCTCGAGCGCCGGGAGGAGCTTGAGCGCGGACTCTTCGAGCGTGGCGCGGCAGTTGAAGTAGCGCTCGGCGCCGTCCTTCCACCGCGCGACGACGAGGTAGAGCCGCTTACCGCCGTCCGCGCTCGCGACGACGAGGCGGCCCTCGGGGTTGGTCAGCGGCTCGTCTTTGATGATCGAGAACGAACCGCTCTTGAACTGCGCGAACTCGACCTTGTCCGCCGTGGCCTTCCAGTCCTTGGGCTCGCACATGCCGTCGCAGTTTCCGCCGGCACCGAACTGCGTCATGAAGCCGAGCTTGGCGTCGTCTGGGGGCTTGAAGCGACCGGGGATGACGCCCACGGTCCAGCCGGTCGGGACGGTGAGGGCGATGCGGTCGTCGTCCAGGAGCTTGGCCTCGAAGGTGACCTTGGGGCCGTCGGCCGGTACCGCGGCTTGCACGGGTGCGAGCACCTCCGCCGCGAAGGCCTTGAGCGCATCGGCAGGGTCCGGTGCCTTGGCGGCAGGCGACGTGGGTGCGTCCTTCTTGCAGCCCATGAGGGCCAGAGTCATCGCGAAGGTGGTGAGCCGAAGCATGGCCGACTCCCTAACCGACGGTGCGGTGCCGGTCAATGCGTGCGTTGGTGCCTCGGAGCGCTTGACGCTCCGGCCTCGACCGGACACCCTTCGTATGGTGACGATACGTACCATCGCAATTTGTTCGGTTTGGAGTGGTGATGCCAATCGGCTTTCGCTCGTTGGCGGCCATATGGCGACGCTCGATCGTCAAACCGTGCAGCCAGAGCGGATCTACGTGTTCGACGGCGCCGATTCCCCTCCTCCGTGGCTTCGAGGTCGAATCGTATCCGTTTACGGGTATTTCCAGAGTGGCGGTCAGCCGGGCGCGGGGCTGACATGAGGCAAGAGAAGCGAAGGCGGTGGCTTGCCGCAGGAAGACTCGTGGATTGCGTCGATGAGCCAGGTGATGGCGTCGGTCGTGTGGAGCCGCAACGTGCCGAGCACGGAGAGGATGCGTTCTGCGAATCGCGCGCCGCGGTCGGACTTGCAGCCAGACGTGCGCTTGCGCCAGAGCACGGGGCCGCGCAGCGCGCGCTCGGCGAGGTTGTTGGTCGGGTCGACTCCGCCGATGCTGAGAAAGGTGAAGAGTGCCGGCTCCAAGGCGAGCAGGTTCTTGCACGTCCGCTGCGTTTTCGGATGGTCGCACGTCGCACCGCTGCGGAGGGCTTCAAGGATCTGGCGACGGGTCGGTTCGGCCAAGGTGTTGAGGCCGGCAATCGCCTCGAGCTGCAGCCCAGTTGTCTTCAAGGCCACCGGCAATGCGCCGACGGCGCACGGACCGGCCAGGATCGGCGCCGCCCCGACATCGAAACCGACGACGACCATCAATTCCTCAAGGTTCACTGCCATGAGCTCCCTTTCGGACCGCGGCGGCCCTGGCCCCACTGGCCCGCCGGCGGCGGTCCGCACGTCAGCCCGTCGGAAGAAGCCGTCCGGCGTTCTGGCTGTGGTGCCGCGCGCGGATTTGTGGACGAAGGTCGCACCACGTCGGCGTACGCCGACCAAGGCGTGTTCCCGAGGGGGGACAGCCCGCACGGGCGAACGTCCTGGCGGCAGTTCGTCGACGAGCCGTGTCGCCCGGGTCGTGGAGAGATTGAGTTCGCTCGGTTCGGCGGCATCGGCTCCAGCACCCTGGCATCGCGGCGATAGTGACTTCGCTGCCCTCCGACTACGGACGACCGGCCTGCCTTCCGGATTGTCCCCGCCGCTGCGGCGTCGGGCGTTCCACTGTTCATGTTGATTGATGTGACCCTCCCGAGCGGAGCAGTCGTGCTCGCGGCGGTGCCCGACGTCGAGGCCGTGTCGAATGCGGTTGCGCGTGCCACGCAGCACTGACGCCGCCGTCGTCCGTGCGCATCCGGCCGCGTGTCGAGCGTGTCGACATCCGCAGCGGGATCGATGGCCTGGCAGTGCTCGTCACGTGCGCACTCGGGCGTGACGTTTTCTCGGGGCACGTCTTCGTGCTTGTGGGACGACGGGCGTGCCGGACACGGCACAGCCCGAGCCGTGGCGGCGAGACGCTAAAGCACGTGCTCGGCGCCACGAACCGGACGCTCGTCGTCGGCGGGAACACAGGCCGCGACGCCGCCTGCGTGCCCGGCTCGCGAGCGCAGCCTGGCTGCTGGAGCCAGGTACGACGGCGGTTCTGCGACGCCCAAACGACAGGTTCCGAGGCCGACCGGGTGCTCGATCATCTCGTCTACGCCCTTCCCGTCCATCGAGAGGCCGCCGACCGTCGGATCGTCGGCCCTGCCGACCACCTTCATCTGCACCGGTCGCACTCGGCAGCGGCCCTCGATGTGATCCCCGCCTGGCTCGACGCCGAGCGAGCCAAGCACCTGCCACGGAGCGCAACATGCAAGGCGCACCAGGTGCGCCCACTGAAACGCCGTCCTCTGAAAAAAGGTGACCCAGATCTGGAGCAACACCCAGGAGAACGCCCTGCAAACCGCCTACCTTGGCCCCGAGAATTTCGTGCTCGTCGGTCCCGACGACGCGAGTCGGACTCGCGCCGCACTCTGCTTCCTGTCGCGACCTGCGAGACGTGCAAAGTGAATCCTCTCGCGCATCTCGCCGGCATGCTGCCGCGGCCGCTGGATCGCACCGCCGAGGCCATCGACGATCTGCTCCGGCATCGCTGGAAGCCACCGAATCACGCGCATGCCATCGACACACCAAGGGCGGCCCAGCGCAAGAAGCGTCGAGCGGGGCGACCCCGCGGACGGCCACGCTCGGGCGGCTGCGCTCGTCAGCCGTCACAGGCTCTCTCACCCACCACCTCCAGCGTGCAGGGGCCGGCACAGCGGTCGAGCCAGACCGGAGGAAAACCCGCTGGGCAGTTCCCCTCCCCCCCAGTCGATAGCGTTTCTACAGATGTGTACCCTTCCCGCTCGACCCGGAGTCGCCATCCGGATGAGGCCAGCATCTCGTATGTAAGGCCGCCGTATTCGCACAATGTGATTTGGCCACTCGCGCGCAGAGCGATGCTCTTTCCCGAAGAGTCGAAAGCGGTAACGACTGCATCGCAGATCCTCGTCTGACGGCACCGGTCCCACACTGCCACAGCGGGGCCGTAGTACGCGGAGACGATACAACTCACGTCACCCCCTTGGCAGCCGGCCGACATCCACACGAGCCCGAGAACCGAGATCCCGGCCACGCCTGCCCGCCGGCGCACGCCGCGACGGTCGCAGCGCCGCTGACGGAGTGTCATTTCACGTTCTCGCAGGCCACGTTGACGAGCTTGAGCAGCGCATTTCCACCGGCAGCAACGTAGCGGGCGGTTGCGAGTACGGCCTCGGCGTAGCGTACGTCTGGGTGATCTGGTTCGTTCGCCGAGGACGTCAGGACAAATTCCGCCATCGACGTGAGATCGCGCTGGTTGAAGGCTGCGGCCGCGGCCAGGACGGCCGTCTCCCGGACGGCCGGACCGGGCTGCCCGGCGCGCTCTCCGACGGCGCGGCCGGCGGTGACGACACGATCCCATTGGCCGAGCGAGAAAGCCGCGCGAGCGATGCAGTGCCAAGCGTGGGGTCCGGGCTCCATCGCCTCTGCGATGGCCAGGTTGCGAGCCTCTTTGCGGAGCACGGACTGCTGGTCCATGTAGCCGACATGCCGAAGTCGGACCTGCGAGTCGGCCGCGGTCTCGTCGCAGACGTCGACCTGCTCGTGCACGGGAAAACGAAACCGGATGCCGCTCTGTCGGCGGATCCAGCGCGGTAGGAGTGCCTGCTCGACGCGGCCGTCTGGGAAGGGCAGCGCCATCTCGACCAAGAGCAGGTTGGGCGGATTGGGCATGACGAGCCGCGTCCGAACGCGGTCGTCGTCGGTCGAGACCACGCGCTCGTCGGCGTCGATGACCAGGATCCAATCGCCGGTTGCGGCGCCGAGCGCGACGTTGCGTGCCGCCGCGAAGTCGTCCCGCCACGGGATCTCCAGCAGCCGCGCGCCAAAGCGTGCCGCGACCTCGCGGGTGCGGTCGGTCGAGCCCGTGTCCACGACGACCAGCTCGTCGACGAGTCCACGCAGGCTCTCGAGGCACCCCGGGAGGAGGGGTTCCTCGTTCCTGACGATGAGAGCGGCGCTAGCGAGCGGCATGCGGGCACTTTACGACGACGCCAAAGGAACTCCAGCGTCCCGGTTAAGTTCCCAAGGTTAATTTTTTTTCACCGGAATGATTGGAATTTTTCCTCGGGCGGCACACCGCGCGATCCCGGGCGCATGGCGGGCTATGGGTAGTTGGGACCGGAGGCTACATCGGCGGTGGCGGACCGCCCGCGTCGGCGGTTCCCGGGGGGCCTGGCGGTGGCGGGCCCTGGAGCGGTGCGCAGCTCCCTTGCGGTGTACACGCCAGCCCCGGCGGGCACTGACCGTTGCCACACAGAGGCATGCAGACGTTCAGGTGCCCGTCGCACGCATAGCCAGCACGACACGTCGCGCCACAGCCGACGAGGCACATGCGCCGAACGCCCATCGCCACACAAGCCGAGCCCTCGGGGCAAGGCGCACTCTCGCATGGCGCCGCGCAGTAGCCACCGGGCCATCCGCCGGTGAAGGGCGAGCCAATGGGCGTCCCCATGAGGCACTGACCCTGGGCGCACTCCATCGGATTCGCGCAGGGCGCCCCCACGGGGCGATTCGTCGGTGGTGGGCCGACCTGCTTGTCGACACACCTGCCCTCCGGACCGCAGACCAGCGTGCCTCCGCACGAGAAGCCCTGCCGGCAGTCCGGCATGCACGCGCCGACCGTCGCGTTGCAGACATATCCCTGGCGGCAGGTCCCGCCTTCGGGGCCACACGCGGGGAGGCAATAGCCGCCGTCTGCCAATGTCACACACGTGGACGACGCGGCACACGCCGCCGTGGCGCTGCACTGCGCCGTGCAGAGTCCGTCGATCCAGCCCGTCGCGGCGCCGCCGTTGGACGCATCGAACGCCTCGATGCAGAAGCCGGACGTGCAGGCGTTGTCTCCGTCACAGGCGGCGCCCAGCTCCGCGCCGGTCGGGGACCCGGCGACCAAGGTGCCGTCGCCACAGACGCCGTCGGTGCCGCAGGTCTGCCCCGTGGGACACGGTGGTCCGCCGCGGCAGTCGGGCACGCACGCGCCGATCGCCGCTTGGCACACCCAGCCACCCCGGCAGCCGCCTGTGCACGCCGCCATGCACAGCTTGCCGGCCGCGAGCGCGACGCACTTTGCGCCATCGACGCACGCGGAGTCATCGCACGCCGCCGTGCACGTGCCCCCTGGAAACCCGGTGGGTGCCCCATAGCGGTTCTCCTGGAGGCAGAAGCCTGACGCGCACTCCGTCTTCTCGCTGCACGCGGAGCCGATGAGCGCGGTCCCTACCTTGCACCCCGAGAGCAAGAGCGCTGCGACGACCAACCCGTTTCGCGCGAGGCCGCTCATCTCAGAGCGCCTTGAGTCCGGCGAGCGCGCTGGCGTTCTGGCGCCGAATCAGCAGCACGCGCTCGAACAGCTCCTTCGCCGCCGGCTTGTTGCCGCGTCGGATGTGACTCCAGCCGAGCCCCAGCATCATGTCGAGGTCCGACGGGTACTCCTCCAGCACGGCCTTGTAGTCCGCCTCGGCCTCGGCGTAGCGGCCCATCGAGAAGTGGATGTAGGCCAGCCGACTCGCGGCGAGGTAGTTGCGCGGCGCAAGCTTGAGGATGGCCGTCGCGAGCTTCTCGGCAGCGGCCCACTTCTGCTGTGCCATGAGCGGCAGCATGGCGCCCAGTCTGGGCTCGAGCGCCTTTGGAGCGAGCGCCGACGCCTTGTCGTAGTACGTGATGGCCTCCCCGTAGTGCCCCAACAGATACGACAGCCAACCTGCCCGCAACACGGCGACGTAGTTGGAGCCGTCTTCGGCCAAGATGGCTTGGACGTCCTTGAGCGCGCGGTCGTTCTTGTTGGTCGCCTCGCTCGCGAACGACGACTCGAAGAGCTTCGCGATGCCCTCGCGATCGGCCATCGCGCTCGTCGCGGAGAGCACCATCGTTGCGGCGAACAGCTTCGTCAGGGTGGTCATCATGTTCCGTCCTTCTCCCTTGCTCTGGGTCATGCTCAGCTAGAAGCTCGTGCGGATGCCCAACGTGGCGCCCACACGGTGAAAGGTGCGACTCTCGCCGGAGGTCTCGTCGCCGATGTCGTGACGAAACTCCAGCTCCAACCCGACATTCGGTACGGGCCAGTAGGTTGCCCCGACGCGATAGCCGCCAATGAAGCGTACGTCGCTCGTGTACATCGTGAGGCCCTCGTCTTCGACGAACGCCCGGCGCGGCCCGCCCCAGCCGACGAGGCGCAGCTCCAGGTCTCCACGGGGCGCCCACGTCAGCCCGAGCTGACCCGAGAACAGAATGGCGCTGCTGACGGTCGACGTCGCGCTCTTCAAGACGAGGAGGTCAGGGCCCAGCGACAGACGCAGGCGACCCGACAGCAGGCTGACCTCGAAGCGCGGACGGGCTTGAAACGTCACCAGATCCGAGTGAGCGCTGACGGCGAGGTCGAGCTTGCCGCCGAACACGTCGTGCTGAATGCCAACGCCGAGCGTGACCACCCCCGTCTGGTTGTTCGTGTCGCTGCTCGAGAGCAGCACGCCGCCCGACAGCGTCCCCGTCCATCGGCCGCGCCCGAGGTAGAGGCCCAAGATCGGCGTCACCGACCAGTAGTTGCTCGACCCATAGCGCAGCTCGGAGTGGACGAAGCTCGTCCCGAGCCACAGCCCGACGCGATAGGGCCACTCCACGCCCAAGGTGACAGTCGCTCCCTTGACGTCCTTCACATTCCACGGAGCCGGGTCGCGCAGATAGGTGCCGTAAGCGCCGATGGCGATGCGAACGGGCCGTGTCGTGTCCAGGCGCTGGCAGTCTGCCGGCCGTGTATCGCCGTCTACCGCTGCGACGCTGGCGCAGAGGGCCCGACCTCGCGCGGTTTCTCCCAGCCGGACGAGCGTCAGTCCCAGGCCAAGCGTGAGCTCGCGGTCCGAGGGGTTCTCCGCAAGCAGCGCCTCGTACAGCGGCCGTGCCTCGCCGAAACGTCCCGTGGCGTACTTCACGAGCGCGAGACGGGCACGCGCGAAGGTGTCCTTGGGCGCAATCGCCAGCGCTCGCTGACACGCCTCCTCTGCCGCGACCCAGCGCGCCGCGACGATGTTGGCCCACGAGAGCCCGAGCCAGGGGTCGAGTGAGGCCGGGTACTGTTTGGCGACGCGTGTGTAGGCGTCGATGGCTTCGTCAGTCTTGCCCGAATCCAGCAGCGACCAGGCAAGGGCGAGGTCCTCGGCCTCCGTGGCCGCGGCCGTCGTCGCGCAGCAAAGGCAGGCGGTCACAAGGACTAGTCGCATCGGATCGCCTCCATCAGCAGCTTGCCGGCGCGAAAGGCCTGAATCCGCGACGCGCCCTCGCCGTGAAGGTGCGCCACAGTGATGCGGTCGGGCAGGTGACCTGCCCCGACGACGCGTTGGGTCTCGAGCGCCGTCTCCACGGTAAAGCCGCGCTCGTCGCGCTGCAGTCGAGTCGAGGTCGGCACCGCACCCGCCGAAGTGAACGGCATCAGCAGCTCAGCCAGGATGCGGGCGGGCCACGCGACGAGCGCCGTTACGGCCGGGCTATCCACCCACGTGACCTCGCGCGTGTCGAGGTGCGGCACGCGCCCCATCGCCAGGTAGAACGTCCCAAGCAGCGTGTGTCGGGGTCCGCGATAGTCGAGCACCGTGGTGTAGCGCTCATCGGAGTGGATCGCCGCGCGTGCCGGCTGGCCTTCGACGACGACGAGCTCGCGTGTTCCCAGCGCGTCGATGTGGCTCTCCCAGACCTCATCGAAGGTGCGCTTTCCGGCCCGCACGTGCCAGTGAAAGCGCCGGCCCGGCGACAGCGTGAGCGCCTGTCGCACGGCCGCGTCGACGCTCACGGAGGCAATGTCCTGGCCCTGGGTTGGGACGCCGTAGGTGACATAGCGCTGGTTCTTGTGCTCGTGGGTCACGTAGTGCAGCAGCTCGCCATAGAGCGTGGGTGCGCCGATCTCCGCAGAGCGCTGCACCTGGAAGTGCAGGTGCGGCAATGGCGAGCGGCCGGAGTTTCCGACGCGGCCGAGCGGCTGCCCGACGGTCACGAGCTCGCCCTCGACCACCGTGATGCTCTCCTTTTGAAGGTGACACAGGGCTGTGTAGACCTCACCGGCGTGCCATAGCAGGACGAGGTTGCCCCAGTTGTTGACTGTGTCGACCTCCCCGATGGGGTTGTCGTCGAGGTGATTGACGACCCGCACGACGCGCCCTGCCGCTGGAGCGACGACCGGCGCGCGATACGCGTGGAAGTCGGTGAGCGCCGTGCCGTCCCCTCGAAACGGGCGGTCATCCTCGCCGACGACCTCGAAGTCCCAGGCATGGCGCCACGCGCCTTGATGCGTGCGGTCGCCATCGTGGCCTTGCGTAATGCGCCAGGTGCCCATCACGGGCAGAAAGAAGACCGGGACCGTCGGATCCGGATAGCGTCGCTGCGCTTGAACGACGCGCGCGAGGTTCTCCTCGGGCGTCTCGATGCGACCGCGCACCGGCCGCACGCCGCGGGCATACGGGAAGTGCAGGAGCGGGTGAAGCATCGCCCAGGTCACGGCGATGAACGGGAACGCGAGGACGGGCAGGGCCCAGGGCTTCAGCAGCGCGAGCGTCGCGGCGGACACCATTGCCGCAAGAGCACCGGCGACCGCGCTCAGAACCAGAGTCGTTGGCGATAGCAGCAGCCAGACGCCGCCGACCGCGACACCTGCGAGGACGAAGTTGAAGCCGACCAGATGGTAGCGGAGATCGTCGAGCGGTCCGCCGAGGCGCACGTAGACGGCGAAGCCGGCGGCAAAGCCCAGGGCGGTCAGTGCGGCGGTCCAGCGGGAGGCGAGGAGCAAACCGCCGAGCACGAGCGCGCCGGGCAGCGGCTCCGGCTGCCAGAAGCAGGCGCCGAGCGAGCGCAGGTAGATCGAGCCCATGCCGGTGTCCGGGATGACCGACGAGAACGTCGCCGGCTCGATGCCGCCGAAGCGGCGCGCGGCCAAGAGCGCGAGCCACGTGACCAGTACGAATGGCAGGCTCAGGATGGGGAGCGCCAGCGTCCGGTCGACGATCCCGCGAAGCGCCAGCGCGACACCGACGCCCAACATGCAGGCCAACACGAGGGCAACATAGGTCGCAGGGCCCGGTCGAAAGAAGAGGCCGAACGCGAGCCCGACGAGCAGCCCGGTCGCGCCGAAGAACGTCTCGTCGGCTGAGCGAGCGACTGAGAGGCCCAGCCCGCGCGCCGTCGCAATGCAGACGAGCAGGCCCAGCAGCCCCGCCGCGCCACGGTCTGGCGCGATGACGGTCGCCGCGAAGAAGCACAGACCGGCCCAGGGGCTCTTGAGGAAGAGCACCTGGGCGTAGGTCTCGAGCACCCCTCGCGCCGCGCTGAGCAGGCGTTGGCTCACGCCTTTTTCGCTCGCTTGGGCTGGAAGCGGGCCGGCAGACGCTCCGGACCCTTGACGTCGTCCAGCACCTCAGCAGCGCGAATGAGGTCGACCTGCTGATTCTCGCCGATGAGCACACACGCCGGACGCAGCCGGATGAACTGCATCGACTGTGTGAGGTTGTACGCCCCGACGGGGCGAATCACGAGGGCGTCGCCCGGCTCGAGCGGAGGGAGGAGCACGCTCGGCCGGACGACGTCGATGTTCATGCACAGCGGCCCGTAGACCACGGTCTCCTCCATCATCCCACCGCGATCGTGGACGGGGAGCACGTCATGTCGATACCAAAACGACGTGAACAGTACATTGACTCCGGCGTCGATGACGAGCGCGCGCGTCCCGTTGGCCAGACGTTTGTTGCCGACGACGCGCGAGACCATGAAGCCGGCCTCGTCGACCATCGCGCGGCCGGTCTCCAGCATGAGGGTCGGCAGCTCGCTCGGTGGAAACCCCGCCGCGAGCAGGGCGCTCGTGATGGCCTCCGCATAGTCGTCAATGGGCGGCGAGGCGTCGGTGCCCGGCGCGTACTGCGCGTGCAGTGTCGCGCGCGAGGCGAAGCCGCCGCCGAAGTCCAGGTACTTCACCGGAGTGCCCGTCGTCTCTTTCACCTGCTTGGCGAGCCCGGCGAGTTTGGCCGCTGCCCGACCGTACGCGGCGGGATCGAGCATGAACGTGCCGATATGTGTGTGCAGGCCCTCGATACCGAGATGTCCGCCCGCGTGCACCCGGCGAATGGCGTCGAGCGCCTCACCGTTGTCGAGGTTGAACCCGAAACGGTCCCAGCGTGGGAGGATGCCGGTGTCCATGTTGATTCGGAGCGCCACGTCGATGCGCGTGCCGAGCTCCTTGGCGATGCGCTCGATGAGGTACAGCTCGTCGTAGTGATCCACGTGGATGTGCGCGCCTTCCTTGATGGCGACCCGCAGCGACTCCTCGGGCTTGTACGGACCGTTGAACAGAATGCGGTTGCCGGGGACGCCCAGCCGGCGCGCCATGCCGTACTCGATCTCGGAGACGACCTCGGCCCAGGAGCCCTCGTCGTGGAAAACCTGACATACTGCGTCCAGGTAGTTCGTCTTGTACGACCAGGAGATCTGGACTTTGGGATACCGCAGCGTGAACGCCCGGTGGGTGTCCCGATACTTCTGCCGCAGCGTGTGCTCCGAGAACACGAAGAGCGGCGTGCCGTACTGCTCGATGAGCGCGTCGATCGAGACGCCATCGATGCGCGCCAGATCGCGCCGGCTCGGTCCACGGCCGAGCTTGTTGGCGAGGCCCGTGTAGTGCTTGATGATCGTCGGCTTCTCGTAAGGCAAGCGGCTCATGAGGGATCTCCTTCCGAACGGTCGCGGTGAAGCTGGCCCACGGTCGTGAGCGCGGCGTACTCTTCCATGTCGCAGATCTGGTCGTAGGCGTAGCGCAGGAACATCACGCCCGGAGACGCCGGAGGCATGGCCTCGACCGCCTCGCCGAGCGCGAGGCGCACGACGGCGGCGGGCAGGTTCCGGCGCGCGCCGACGCTGAGGTAGACCCACGCTGGAAAGCGTGGGTTGATCTCAATGAGGTGATAGCCCGAGGCCGACTTCATGACCTCCATCTCGCACGGACCGCGCCACTTGAGCGCCGCGACCGCGTGCCGCACATACTGATCGAGCTTGGCGTCGGAGATGGTCACCCCGCCCCAGGCCTTGCCCTTGTCGGTGAGCTGCATCTTGCGCATCGCGACTGAGCCCACGAGCCCGCCCTCGCCGTCACCGACGAGCACGACGTCGTACTCCTCTCCGGGGACGTAGCGCTGCACGATGATGGGCACGCCCCACTTGGCGCGGAGCTTCTCGAAGTGGGCGTGAACGTCCATCGGCGAGTACGCGATGTAGGCCTCGTAGAACTGGCCCTTGACCATGACCGGGAACTCGAGCTCCTGGTCGAGGCGGGCGATGTCGGCCGGATCGCTGATGACGACGCCCTTGGGCACGCGGATGCCGAACTTGGCGTCGAGCTCATGCAGGCGGACCTTGTCGCGGAGCCGCAGCATGTCCTCGTCGGGCAGGAAGGTGCGGATCCCGGCCTCGTGCAGCCGATCGACCGCCTTGATGATGGAGGGCAGCTCGGCGTCGAGCGTGGGGATGAGCACGTCGATGGCGACCTCGTCGTGGATCGCGAGCAGGCGCGTGATGAGCACCTCGGAGCCCTGCGACGGGTAGGGCATGATGTAGACGTGGTCAGCCAGTCCGGGCAGGAAGTTGCCCGGATCGAGCGTGTCGTAGGCCAGGCCCACGATGCGTACGCGGTCGCCGAAGGCGTCTCGAATCGCGCGGATGACCGGGACGCCTGGCGCGGGGCTGTCGGTGGCGTTGAGGCCGGTGACGGCTACCGTGATGACCTTGGGCGCGCTCATGAGTTCACCTCGTCCCCGAGATCGCCGCCAATCAGCCCCATGTCCTTGAGGCGAAACAAGAACTGCGCGGCGTCCTGCTCGGCTGTCGCGGCCTCGATGTCGAAGTGCTCGACGATGCGAGCCGCCACCGCGTCTGGCGCGACGCCCTCGACGAGCGAGCGCAGGATGAAGGTCCCCGTCTTGCTCAGGTTGTAGGTATTGCCGTTCCGCGTATCGAACAAGAAGCCGTTGTCGCTCAATGCGAGATAGTCGACTGTGGGCATGGGTCACCTCCGGTGCCGCCGTCGGTGGCGGGACGGTCAGAGCCATCGCAAGGCGTGTGCCATGAAGCCGGAGGGCTCAGGTCGCGCGAATCCGCCGGAGTCGGTCGCGGGGAAGTGCAAGGACTGCACTTTTCGGAGGGTGGGAGTGCAAGAGTGGCACGACGTCGAGCCGCGCCGGGGGGCGTGGCCGGGACTATTTCTTATGGTCCTTGCCGGCGCAGGCCTTCTTATCGCCGCCGCAGGCCTTCTCGCCGCCGCACTTTTTCTCGCCGCCCTTGGTCTTGTCGTCACCGCCCTTCTTGCCCGGCTTCTTGGCCTTCTCGGGCTTGGGCGCGTCACCCTTGTCCGGGGGCGGGGCCTTGTCCTGCGCAGAGGCTGGCGTGGAGAGGGCCAAGGCGCCGGCAATCATCCCTGCCGCGGCCGCGCTGACCATGGGCTTGACGTCGATTCGAAGCATAGTGTCCTGCCTTTCGTCCGTGTGGTTGTGCGCGCAGCGGCTTAGCCACCCGCGCGCGAGGAACTATGAGACACCGCCCGCAGCGCGTCAATCCGAGCTATCGCAGGCCGTATTCGTCGAGCTTGTAGTGCAGCGCCCGCAGGCTGATGCCGAGCGCTTCAGCCGCCCGCTTGCGGTTGTCGCCGCATTCGGACAGGGCGCGAGCGATGGTCTGTCGTTCGAGGTCCCGTAGGTTGAGCGTCGCTGGTTGCGAGGCTCCCGCGGGCGACGCACCGGGCGACAGCATGAGGTCGTGCTCACTGATGACGTCGCTCGGCGCCAGGATCACGGCCCGCTCCACGACGTTGATGAGCTCTCGCACGTTGCCCGGCCACGCGTAGGCGGAGAGGGCGGCCTCGGCGATGGGTGACAGCCTCGGCGTGGGGCGACCATACCGCCGCGCCAGCCGTTCCAGGTGGTGCCGCGCCAGCACCAGGACGTCCTTTCCGCGCGCGCGCAGCGGCGGCAGGGTGATGGGCACGACGTTGAGGCGGTAGTAGAGATCCTCACGGAAGCGACCGGCGGTGACCTCCGCACGCAGATCCCGATGCGTCGCTGCGAGCACGCGCACGTCGGCGTTCAGGGTCGTGGTCCCGCCGACGCGCTCAAACGACCGCTCCTGCA
>SXOX01000144.1 GCA_005776585.1 Pseudomonadota bacterium
ATCCTGGGCATGCACGCCATTCAGGACCGCGCGGTCGTGGTGCAGGGCCAGGTCGTCGCGCGGCCCATGATGTACGTCGCGTTGACCTATGACCACCGCCTCATCGACGGGCGCGAGGCCGTGCAGTTCCTCAAGCGCATCAAGGACTGCATCGAGAGCCCCGCGCGCATGCTCCTCGAGGTCTGAGGCGGACCCATGACGGATAGCTACGACCTGGTGATCATTGGCGGAGGGCCGGCGGGATATACGGCGTCATTGCGCGCCGCTCAGCTCGGTTGGCGCGTCGCGTGCGTGGAAAAGGAGCCCAAGCTCGGCGGCACCTGCCTGCGCGTGGGTTGCATCCCGTCCAAGGCGCTGCTCGAGTCCTCCGAGCGCTTCGTCGAGGCCGGCCATGGGCTGGCCGCGCACGGGATCGTGCTGCCCGTGGCGCCCGCGCTGGATCTGCCGCGCATGATGGGGCGCAAGGACGCGATCGTTCAGAGCCTCGCGTCGGGCATCGAGCTGATGTTCAAGAAGCGTCAGGTCGTCCGTGTGCTCGGTCATGGGCGGCTCGATGGGCTGGGGCGCGTCCAGGTCGACGGCCCGGACGGCACCACCACGCTGACGACCAAGCACGTCCTCATCGCGACGGGCTCCGAGCCGTCACCGCTCCCGGGGGTCGCGCTCGACCTCGACCGCATCGGCACGAGCACCGAGGCGCTCGCCTACCCGGAGGTGCCGGGCCACCTCGTCGTCATCGGCGCGGGCGTCATCGGGCTAGAGCTTGGCTCCGTGTGGCGTCGCCTCGGCGCGCGCGTCACGGTGCTCGAGTACCTGCCGCGCATCCTGCCGGGCATTGACAGCGACGTCGCCCGACGTGCCGAGGTGTTCTTCAAGCGGCAGGGCCTCACTTTCGAGCTCGGCGTCAAGGTCACGGGTACGACGCGCGACGGCGACGGATGCCGCGTGACGGCCGAGGGTCGCGAGCCGCTGGCGTGTGACCGCGTGCTGCTGTGCGTCGGCCGCCGGCCGTTTACGGCGGGGCTCGGCCTCGACACCGTGGGCATCGCGCTCGATCCGCGCGGCCGCATCCCGATTGGCGCCCACTTCGAGACGAGCGCACCCGGCGTCTTCGCCGTCGGCGACGTCGTCGCGGGTGCCATGCTCGCACACAAGGCCGAAGAGGAGGCCGTCGCATGCGTCGAGCACCTCGTCACCGGCGTCGGGCACGTCGACTACAACCTCATCCCAAACGTGGTCTACACGAGCCCCGAGATCGCGTCCGTGGGCAAGACCGAGGACGAGCTCAAGGACGCCGGCGTGCCCTATCGCAAGGGCAGCTCACCGTTTGCGGCGAACGGTCGCGCCAAGGCGTTCGGCCACACCGACGGCTTCGTCAAGGTCCTCGCGCACCAGGAGACCGACCGGTTGCTGGGCGTCCACGTCATCGGCCCCTGGGCCAGCGAGCTCATCGCTGAGGCGGCCACGGCCATGGCGTTCGGTGCCTCCAGCGAAGACTTGGCCCGCACCTGCCACGCGCACCCCACGCTTGCCGAGGTCCTCAAGGACGCCGCGCTCGCCGTGGACGGCCGCCCGCTGTCGCAAGCCTAGGCCGCGCTCGCGACCGAGAGCCGCGCCTTCTTCGCCGGCTTCTCCTGCTCCCGATGGATGAGCGGCACTGCGTCGTCGGGGATCTCCGGGATGAGATCCAACGTGACGGGCTCGCCGCCGTGTCGGAGCGCGCGCCAGGCGTTACCGACGCGCTCGCGTAGCGGCAGCGGCTTGCCGCCCGCGGGCAGACTCAGCTCGCCCATGCACTCCACGTAACGGCCCACCACGAACGACGGCAGGTTGCTCACCTGACCCCACTTCGGCACGACGAGCTCCATGGCGCGAAACTGCTTGGCCTTGCCAATGTCGAGCAGCTCGCGTGGGTTGATTCCGAGGTGGTACAGATCATTGGCCACCCAGTAATTGCTCACGACCTCGTAGGTGAGGAGCTTGGCCTGAAACGCCCACAGTTCCGCCCGCTCGAGCGCCGACATGCGCGAGAGCATGGCCGGCAGGTACTGCACTCCGAGCGCCACGTGCCGCGACTCGTCGCGCTCGTAGTACGGCAGCAGGTGCGTGAGCACGGGCTCGATGTCGAGCTTCTTGACGACGTGGAAGAGCGTCAGCGCGATGGGCTCGACCATGAGCTGCATGCCGAGCAGCTTCTTGGCGAGGTGGTCGGCGTTCATGACCTCCTCCAGCAGCCGGCGGGGGCCCCAGTCGAGCCGATCCGGCGTCGCGTCGAGCGCCTGGAGGTAGTCGTGCATCACGTAAAAGTGGCGCGCCTCGTCAAAGGCCTGGCTGGTCGCGGCCATCTTGGCCTCGAGCGGCTCGATCTCGTCGGCCAGCTCCGCGCTGATGCGCCACGCCGCCAACTCGCCCCACAGGATGATGGCGAAGACCCGCTTGAGCGCCCGCTTGGTCTCCTCGGGCACCTGCGGCTTGCCGAAGCGCTCCAGCAGGCTGCCGAGCACCTCCTTGCCGTCCCAGACGTTGGCCTGGCCCTTGTAGTAGACGCGCTCCAGGATGTGCGCGTTCTTGGCCTCGAGCCCGTAGTGCTCGCGGTCGAACATCTTGTAGGGAATGCCACGATGGAAAGCACGCGACGAGAACCCGAGCATGGACGGCCTCCTCCTCTATGACTGGTGGGCGAACACCGCTTCGCTGAGCAGGGCACGCACGTCCTCGAAGGTCTGATGGACGAGCGCCTTGGCCTCCTCGCCCTGCGCGAACGCGAGGTCGAGGATGAGGCCGTTGAACACGGTCCGGAGAAGCCGCGCCAGGCGCTCCGGCGGGATGACGAGTCGGTCGAGGAGTGCGGGCCCGAGGGCGGCGCGCAGCCCCTCTTCGATGAGCGCGAGCAGCGCGACGTTGAAGCGCTCGAGCTCGGCGGCGACGTCCGGCAGCGTTCGCGCGATGTTCGGCAGCTCGAGCATCACCAGCATGTGGTCGAGGTCCGACTCCACGAACGCCATGACCTGCTCGAGCGCGAGGTGCAGGCTGACCAGGTCGCGCGGACCCGACAGCGCCAACGCGCGGACCTGGCCGAGCACGTCCCGCAGGAGCCCGAGCTGCACGTCCAACAGCAGCTGTGCTTTGGAGGTGAAGTGGTAGTGCAGCAGCGACTTGCTGACGCCCGCCTCGCGCGCGATGTCGTTCATCGACGCGCCGCGGTAGCCGTGGCGTCCAAAGCAGGTGCCTGCGGCGCGGAGAATCCGTCGCATGCTGTCGTGCTCCGCGTCCGGTGGGCGCGGGAGAACCAGTTCGCTCAGTTGGTGCTCCATGCTGCTCCTCCCAGACTGGCCGGTCAGTCAGTCTGTTGGCGCAGCATAGCCACGTGCGATCCGGGTGTCCAGGCCGTTTTGAAAAAAAGTGACTGGCCGGTCAGTCAGGGGCACTGGACGTATTCAAAGCACGCGCAACACGGAGACGAGTCCGCCCTTCTGCGACACGTTGACGACCTTCTTGCGGCTGACGCGGCCCAGGATGCCGAGGCCCTGGGGCGAGACGTAGAATCCGAGCACGCAGAAGTACTCCTCGAAGCGTAGGGAGCCGTCGTCGTTGACGCGCGGAAACTGCTTCTCGGCCACCGGGCGATAGCGCTGCACGACCCAGGTGCTCGGCTCGGTGAGCGCGACGTCGATGCCGCTGTCCCACTCGGAGTCGGTGGCCTCGCGACCCAGCACGATCCCCTCACCGCCAAAGCCGCGGTTGGGCTTGAGCACGAGCGCCTCGCGATGCGCGCGGACGAACGGCACCAGATCCACCTCTTCGCCCTCGGGGCCGTCGGTCAGCACCTCACGCACCAGCCGCGTCCACGGGACGTGGCGGCGAAAGACGCGGCGCTCGTCGGCGGTGAAGGCGCGGTCGAACTCACTCGACGTGAAGACCTCATAGGCCGACTTGTGGTCGAACTCCCCCGCCAGCGACGACACCACGCGCCCGTGGGCGAACGCCCAGCGGAGTCCGGAGAGGTCGTGCCCCTCGGCCTCGACGCGCGCGAGCTCGGCGGTCTCGTGATCGCGGTAGACGATGTCAACGGGCGTGTCCCGGGCATAGAGCTCCTCGCCTCGAACGCACAGCTCCCGCGGGTCCACGTCCACGGCCTCCACACCTCGGCTGCGCATGAACTGGGTGATGAGCTCGAACTCCTGCGGCCCGCCGACCAGGTCCTTGAACTGCGCCATGGCGACGTTGAAGCGACGCAGCCCAAGCTCACGCGCGCGATCGGCGAGCACCTCGAGGAGCTGCAGCCGTGGATCGTCATTGCGGTCGAGCAGCAGCGCGGGGATCGCCCGCTGAAGCGTCGGCGAGACGATGTCCATGGCCAGCGCGTCCACTGCCGCCGTGAAGTGGATGCCGCCGACCCCGGTCGTGTTGGACTCGAAGAACGGGCACCGCTCGACCCAGCGCGGGTCCGCGAAGTCGACCGACGCATCGAACCGGCAGAACAGCCGCTCGAGCAGGCCCTTGGGCGGGCGCAGCTCTGTCATCCAGCGCTCTTCGGCGTCGCCCAGCGGCAGAAGCCGGCGCACGCGCTGGTGCCCGAACCAGAGGTCGAGCAGCTTCTCGTGAGCGCCTTGCAGCGTCCCGCATACGCGATGCAGGTACGCCCGCTGGTCCGCCATGACGAGGCGAGGGCGCAGCATGACGTCGATGGGGTGCAGCACGCCGTCGTCGGTCTGATAGACGAGGCCCTGCGCCGCGGCGTCGGCCGTCATCCGCTTGCGTAGCGCGCTCAGCTCTGTCGCCGGGATGCGGTCCAGCACGCCGCCGAAGCTGCCGGAGACGCGCTTTACGCCTTCCTGATAACGTCGTGAGGACTTCAGCAGGTTCATCGCCCGAGGCTAGCCCGGACAGAGCACGACTGTCACCTGCGCTAGTGACCGCCGCTGCCGCGTGGCTTGGCGTTCCAGATCTTCAGCGAGAGCAAGAAGCCGATGACCGCAAAGGGCAGCAGGAACCACGGCCACCACAGCCAGCTCTTGGTCGTGAGGCTGCCGATGGCGAACGACTGGACCGCGGTCCCGAAGTAGACCATCCCGTCGATGAGGCCCACGGCCGTGGCCGTGCCGCGCGATCCGCCAAAGTCCATGGTCGCCGTCCCGGACAGTAGCCCATGCGAACCGATGACACAGAGGCTGATGAGGAAGGCCAGCGCGCCGAGCACCATGGGGTTGAGCACCTGGACGGGCCCGGCCTTGACGAAGCGCGCGCGGTCCTCGCCCTTCTTGGGTGCGTCGGGTGACCAGTACACCTTGTAGGACAGCTCGAGCTCGCCGCGCTTGATCTTGATGGGCGTGTCGGTCCCGTCGATCCGCAAGTTGGCGACGACCTCCTCCCAGTTGCTCGGCGACTTGCCATCGACCGACAGCACGACGTCGCCCTTCTCGAGCTTCATCTCTGCCGCCCATGCGCCGCGCCACAGCAGGACGGGCACGTTGCCGCGGCGCACCGTCACGAGGTTTTTCCGCAGGTCGAGGCGCTGGATGGCCTCCGCCCCGCCGTCGAGGGGCACGGTGACCTTCTCGCCGCGTCGCTCGATGATGAGCGTGTGCGTGCCAGGCTTCTCCAGATCCGCTAGTGCATGGGTGCGGTCGATGATGGGCTCGCCGTCGAGGGAGACCACCGCGTCGCCGGAACGGAAGCCCGCGTCAAAGGCCGCCTTGGGGATGGACTTGACCCACCCGATCTCCGGCTTCGTGCCGCCGAGTGAGAAGGTCATGGCAATCGTGGCCAGGACAATTCCACCGTACAGCACCGCCGCAGCCGGGCCGCGACGCGACTGGAAGAGCTTGTCGGAGACGAGCCCCGCGAAGGCGCCACCCGTAATGCCGGCAACGAACAGGACAAGTCCCCAGCTCGCAAGCATGACGTTGCCGTCTTCCAGCACGAGCGAGCTTTTTGCATACAATGGATACCAATGCATGACGCCCTGACGAATGACGCCCGTGCAGAACTCGATGAAGCAGACGGTGACCACGATGGGGTTGGACAGGATGCGCAAGATGAGCTGCACGTTCCCAAGCGGCTTGGACTCGTCCTCGGCGACGCGCGCCGCACCCGTGTCGAAGTCCACGTGGCCGGTGTCGCTCGGTTTGTCGCGGACCAGGAAGTAATCCATTGCAAAACCGACCGCGAGGGCGATGGCCGGCACGTCGAAGACCCACCAGATGGCGTCGAGGCCCTCGGGCCCCGCGCCCTCGGCGTAGGTCACGATGCGGTAGCCGACGTCGAAGGCCAGGAACAGGCCGAACGAGATGATACTGCCAAAGATGGCCGAGAACTGGCCGCGTTCGCGGACGTGGAACCACGACGAGTTGACCTTGACTATGGCGATGGCGCCAAAGTTCTGGAAGTACATGTTGACGGCGTACGCGGCGGCGAAGAACGGGACCGGATCGCCCCGCTCGGCCGGATCCGCGAGGACGAAGCCCTTCGTGTACCAGCCGAGGGCGGCGTTGGCGAAGGTTGCGCCGAACGTCGCGAGGAGGATGGCCGCGCGCCCGCCGATGCGGTCGGTCAGCGGACCGTTGATGAGGCCCGCGAGGCCGTAGACCGCGGCGCCGATGCCGAAGATGGTGCCGAACTGCTCGTTCGACATCAGGTCGCCGAGCGCGTTCTTCGCGACTGTGAGGTTGTAGCGGCCGAAGTAAAGGAACGCGTAGGCGAGGCCGAGCGGCGCCCAGTTGAGCGCGCGCCGGCGTCGAAACGCGCGGGAGTGGTCAGGGGCGACGCTGCTCATGCGCGGCTCACTCGTCCTTTCCTGCGCCGCGGAACCAGTCGTCGCGGTGCTTGAACAAGAAGTTGAACGTGGTCAGCGAGCCATAACACCGTGTGACGTACTGCTGGAGCTGGACGCGCTCGGCATCGTCCAGGCTGGTCGTGGCGTTCACCTTCTGCTCCAGCACGCGGAGGTTGTCGCGCACCATGACGATCTTGTGAAAGAGCCCGTCGATCGGCAGCGTGCGCGCCTGGCTCTGCCCGTCCCCCGGCTGGACCACGACGTTGCCGCCCCGGAAGCGGTCCATCATCTCGACCTTGCTCAGGCCGAGCGTCTCGTCGATGGCCTCGCGCAGGAGCCGCTTGAACTGCGCGCGCGTGAGGGTGCCAATCTCCTCGCCGCTGGTCGCGTCGAGGTCGCGCTCCATCCGCGGCGCCGTGCGCACGGGCTGCGACGGCGTGACGTCCAGGTCATCGTCATCGTCGTCGGGGATCTCGGCGATGGGTCGCCGCACGAGGACCGGTGCCTGGGCCGGCTTGCGCTGCGGCTCGGGCGGCCGCGCGAAGGTGTCGCCCGTCTCCGCGAACGGATCGCGCTTCGGCCACACCTTGGGCGGCTCGTTGCCCCCGCCCGCGACCGCAGGGATCGGCGTGTAGACGTCGCACTTGAAGTCCGCCGACGTGATCGCCCCCGATCGCGGCTTGACCGAGCAGTGACCGTAGACCTTGTTGGTCGAGCCGCCAAAGTCCTTTTTGAACTGCGTGCATGACCCGCAGTGACCCAACTTCGCTTCCCAGGAAGGCATCTCCGACATGGCGCGGACCTTCGCAGAGGTGGGGGCGAGACGCAACCGTGTTTCGCCGTGGCGGCAAGCACAGCTACCGCGGTTCGACCGTGCCCTCGTCCTTCAGGAGCACGCGGTCGAACGTCGCGAACGTCTCGCACCCGGCCTCGCGACTGCGCAGTCGAACGAGGCAGTCGGCGAATCCGGCCTCGCTCGTCGCGGCGCGCTCGACGGCGGCCCGCACTTGATGATCGGCCTCGAAGCGCACGTGGGGCACCGCGAGGAGCTGGCTGAGCAGGTCGAGTGACGCCGACTTGGACTGCTTGAACGCCGTGCGGAGCACCCACACGAACTCGCACGCGACGATCTGGGGAATGAAGAGGGTCTCACGGCGGGCCAACGCGGCCTCGACGAAGCGCCTCGCGCGGTCATGCTGCTCGCCGTCATTGACGACGAATCGGACCAGGACGTTCGTGTCGAGCGAGATCATGCGCTATCAGCGGGGTCATTCGCGCGGAAGTCCTCCGCCACCGCCGCCGCGATGCCAGCCTCGAGCTCGGCGTCGGTGACGGGCGGTCCGCTCCATGGAATCACCCCGCAGAGGCTCATCAAGTCCACGGGCAGGACCTCGACGACCGTCTCCCCTGCCGTGTTCAGTCGAAAACGCAGCTGGGAGCCAGTCGCAATGCCGAGCCGCTCACGGACGGCCTTGGGGATCGTCACTTGGCCCTTCGAGGTCATCGTCGCCGCGTGCATGAGGCGCCTCCGTGTCCTTACTCTAGGGCCGCTCGTTCGCACTGGCAAGTCACTGCGACCAAGTCTCCTTACTCGGCTGCCATGTCCTTACCAAAGGGCCAAGGTTGCGACTGCCAGCTAGCTACACTTGCCGTCCTCGCACTTCAGGCCCGACGCGCACGTGCCACACGACTTGCCGCAGCCGTCGTCGCCGCACTCGTAGCCGAACAGCAGGCACTTCGGCACGCACAGCGCGAACCCGCACTTGCCGAGCGAGTCGCAGCCCTGGCCGTCGCCGCAGGTGCCGCACGAGCCGCCGCAGCCGTCGTCGCCGCACTGCTTGCCGGTGCAGTCGCCCGTACACGTGCCGATCTGGCAAAGGCCGTTGAGACACGCCTGACCCGTGAAGCAGAAGCCGCAGAAGCCATCGCAGCCGTTGGTGCCGCAGGTCTTGCCGCTGCAGTTGGGCTCGCACGGACCTGGGACACAGCCGACCTGGCTCTCCGTGTCGCTCCAGCCGCAGACAAGGCCGAGCTTCTTGCAGTCGGTCGTGACCGTCATCTTCGGGTTGCCCTGGCACGTCTGAAGGAGGTTGCCGATGCAGTTGCCGACTGACGGGATGCCGACACAGCCGGGCGTGCCCGCGAGGCAGTGGCCGTCGGCCGCGCACGTCTGGCCCGATGCGCAGGCGCCACAGGAGCCGCCGCAGCCGTTGGGGCCGCAGGTCTTGCCGTCACACTGGGGCGTGCAGCTGCCGTCGCTCGCGAGTGTGGTGTCGAGCACTGCGTTGGTATCAACGACCGCGTCTAGCTTGGGAATGTCCGGCTGCGGGCTCCCAGGGTCGAGCGCGGCGGGACCCGTGTCCGCGAAGACCAACGGAGGCGCGTCCTTGGGCGGGCCGACGTCCTTGGCCGACTGCCAGCCGTCTCCGCCCTTCGTGTCCGTGCGTTGGCCGGTCGGCTCCGTGCCCGTCTCCGCGGCGCACGCCACGAGGACCCCGCCGAGAAGCACGCTGAAGAGCACATCGAGGACCGACTCGCGCCACGCCATGGGGCCGAACGATACGAGGCCGCCCATGGTCCGTCAAAGCGCCCTCATGCTATAGACGCGCGGCCATGCTCCGCGCTGCCGTTGCCGTTGTCACCGTGTCCACCGTCGTCTTGCTCGGCCGCACCGCGGTCGCCGTCGAGGTCCTGCCCTCTCCCGAGGGCGGCTTTCTGACCGCCTGGCTGGTGGCGGGGCCTGTGCCCGAGGGCCGAGCCAAGGACCTGATCGCGGCGGGTGAGCCCAAGGGCAAGCCGTGGCGCCTCGTGGCCGGGCCCACGCTCCGCGTCGACGCCGGCAAGGCGGGGCGTCCCAAGGCGCGCGGGCTCGAGACGTGGTTTGCCATGGTCCTCGTGGCCGACAAGGCGATGGACGTGGAGCTCAAGGTCGGCGCAGACGGCGCGGTGGAGCCGTGGCTCGACGGCAAGCGGCTGTCGCGTCACGAGCAGAGCCACCTCGTGCTGTGGGACGACCACGTCGTGCGCACGCACCTGGCGCGGGGCCGTCACACGCTGCTGTTGCGCACCCAACGCAAGAAGACGCAGAACGGGAGCGGTTGGCGCATCGCGTGCCGTATCCACGACGCGCTCGGGCGCGTCCCGCCGGGCCTGCGCTTCGAGCTTCCGGAGCCCGCGACGGGGCCCGAGGTCAGCGCTCGGGCCGTGCGCACGCGCATCACGCCGGAGCCCACGGCGGACGGTTTTCGCGTCGTCGTCGCCGCGCGCCTCACGGGCTCGGCCGCCTCGGGCGTCAAGCTCCCCTGGCGCCTCGAGCTCGAGGGCACGCCGCTCGCTGAGGGCACGCTCACGGCCAAGGAGCCCAAGCTCTCGCGCACGGTCGTCGTGCGGCCAGCGAAGGACGGGCCGCTGCTGCTCACGGCGCGCGCTGGCGTCAGCGGCGCGAACTCGGCCGGGGTCACCACCGAGCCGTTCAAGCTCAAGTTCCGCAAGGCGTGGCATGTCGCGCTCGCGCGGGCCGTCGAGGATCGCACCGCCGCCGATCCGGCGCGCTTTACACAGGCGACGCTCGACTCGGTGCAGTGGAACCTGGAGGAGCTGCGGCGCCTCGTCGTGGAGGGCACCCCCGACGAGACGTGGCTTGGTCGAGAGCTGACCCGCGTCGGCGGCTGGGCCCGCGCGCTCAAGGACGGTCAAGACCCGTTCGTGCACGAGCGCGGCGCGTTCTACCGCGCCTATCGGAGCCCCTATGACGCGCGGCTGCAGCATTACTCGGTGCATCTGCCGCCCCGCTACGACGGCGGTCAGCGTTGGCCCCTGGTCATCGGCCTGCACGGCATCGGCTCGGGAACGCACTACACGCTGAGGCGCGTGCTCGGGAAGGACGTGCCGGAGGGCGAGCACGCGACGAAGACCGCGATTCGGGGCGACATGCCCGTGCTCGCCGACTACGGCGTGCTCACGGCCACCGCGTGGGGCTATCACAACAGCGCCTTCTGGTTTTATGGCGAGGATGATGTCACGCGCATCGTCGACGAGATGAAGGCCGCCTACCGCGTCGATCCGGACCGCGTCTATCTCACCGGCCTCTCGCTCGGCGGTCTTGGAACCTACCACGTCGGGCTGCACTATCCGGACATGTGGGCCGCGCTCGGGCCGCTCGGCGGGTTCTCGACCATCAAGCTCTACCAGCAGATTCTGCCGCACCCGAAGACGCCCTGGGAGAAGGCGCTCATCGAGCAGCGCGACGCGACGAGCTACGCTGAGAACGGCAAGCACCTGCCGATGAAGGTCGTGCACGGCAAGCGCGACAACCCGGCGCAGGCCAAGGCGATGACGAACCGGTTCGAGAAGCTGGGCTACACCGTCGAGCTCGATGTGCCGGACCTCGGGCATGACGTTTGGCAGTACAGCTATGGCGAGGGCAAGCTCGTGAAGTGGCTCAAGCGCTGGAAGCGCCCGGCCAACCCGGACCAGGTCGTGCTGAAGACGCACAGCTATCGCTACACGCGAGCCTATTGGGTCCGCATCGGCTGGATCGAGGACTATCCGAGCCGCGCCGCGCTCGTGCGAGTCCGTGTCGACGGCAAGGATCGGAACCGCGTCGTCGTCGACGAGGCGACCAACGTGCGTGGCCTCACGCTCAACCTCGGCAGGCCCAAGCTCGGAAGCGGGCCCTATACGGTGGAAATCGCCGGGGAGCGCTTCAAGGTGCCTGGGCCGCAGCTGGTGCACCTCCGGCGCGAAGGCACGGGCCCGTGGCGCGTCGCGGACTCGGCCGAGCCACCCGCGGGCTGGAAGCGGCAAGGCGTCTCCGGGCCGTTGGACGACGTAATGTTCGAGCCGCACCTCTTCGTGGTCGGGACGCAGGATCCGTCTCAGACGGACGTGAACCGCCGGCTCGTGCGCGAGGACCGGCGCTACCTGCGGCACCACGACCACGACGTGTGGTTTCCCATGGTCGATGATGTCCACGTCACCGACGCCGATCTGCGCGACCGGCACCTCGTGCTCTACGGCAACTCCGCCAGCAACAAGGTGCTGGCCCGGCTCCTGGAGGGGGGGCGCATCCCGCTGAGCTTCGAGCCCGGAAAGGCGCTCACGTTCGCGGGGAAGCGCTACGAGGGCGCCGAGGTCGGCATCAAGCTCGTCATGCCCAACCCGCTCTCGCCGAGCAAGATGGTCGTCATCGTCGCGGGCGTGAGCTGGCGCGGCACCCTGGCCTCGCGGTTTCTGCCACGGTTTCTTCCGGATTACATTGTCTATGATGGACGAATCACGACCCGGTACGACGAGCGCCTGTTGATCGACCGCCCCGTGCGCGCGGCAGGCTTCTTCACCGACGACTGGCGTGTGCCCTAGAGGGCGTCCTCAACGGATGTAGATCGCGCCCTTCCAGCCCCAGTACACCGGCGGAAGCGAGTTTCCGCTGTAAAGTCCCTTGGTGCCCGCACTCGCCTTCTTGCAGGCCTCGTCGATGGCGAAGGTCCCCGTATCGAGGGAGCCGCGGCCAAGCATGACCGTCCAGTCGCTCGGCTTGCTCTGGGGGCTTCCACCGAGCAGGCACGCGCCGGTCGCCGAGAGGCAGCCCGAGGGCACGAGCAGCGGCTCCGGCGGCGCGCCGTTGACCCCCCCGGAGATGCCAAAGTAATTGACATTGCTCGGATTGACGTAGCCTGTGGCGACGTTCTTCCACGTAAACGCGGCGTTGGACGATTGAAAGACGAAGTACCCGAGCGTCCCGCCCGTCTTTTCGAAGATCGCGAGGATCTGCTGATCGTGGAAGGGCAGGGCGCCTGCGGTCGCGAGCGGCAGGATGGCCGTATTCGCGCCGCTCGAGGCGACCTCCGAGGCGACGCCGTAGCCGTCGAGCGCGCAGATCGGCACCTCGGCCCGAATCCAGGCCACGCGCGTCCAGCCGCCGCCCAACGTCGTCATCTCGCAGTAGCTCGCCATCGGCTTGCCCGTGGCGGGGTCGATCAGTGTGTAGAGGCCGCTGCCGTGCTTGGCGCTCTCGGACGCCAGCTCACGAATCTGCCGACACGAGGTCGCCGGCGTCTTCTCCGTGCCGAGCGTGCAGACGTCCAGGCCCGCAGTACACTGATGCGCCTGACACGTGTCGTTGCTCGTGCACGGGTCGCCGTCGTTGCACGGGCTGCCATCCGGGTCGTCCCCGCACGGGCACACGTTGTCCTTGCCCGGCAGACAGACGCCGTTTCCGCAGACGTCGTTCGGCGTACATGGGTCACCATCGTCGCACGCCGGGCCGGTCACCGGCAGACCGACGCATCCCGTCGGCTCGACGCAGGCGTCCGTCGTGCACGGATCCTGGTCGTTACACGTGGTCGCCTGGGTCACGCAGGTGCCACAGCTCCCGCAGGTGTCGACCGTGCAGAGCTTGCCGTCGTTGCAGTCGGCGGCAGTCTTGCACGGCTTGCCGTCGAGCCCATGCTGGCAGCCGAGCTTCGGGTCACAGGTGTCGAGCGTGCACGCGTTGGCGTCGTTGCAGTCGAGCGCGGGCACGTGCGTGCAGCCCACCTTCGGGTCACAGGCGTCCTTGGTGCATACGCTCGCGTCGTCGCAATTCGTGGCTCCGCCGCCCGTGCAGGCGCCCTGCATGCAGTGGTCACCGCTCGTGCACGGGTTGCCGTCCTCGCAGGCGCCGTCGGCCACCGGCAAGTGCAGGCAGGTCTTCGTGGCGGGGTTGCAGGTGTCCTGGGTGCAAGGGTCCTTGTCGTCGCAGTCGACGAGCGACGCGCCCTTGCACGTGCCCCCGACGCACAGGTCGTTCGCGGTACACAGGTCTCCGTCGTCGCAGTTCGGACCCGAGAGCGGGACGTGCACGCAGCCCTTGGCTCCCGAGCAGAGGTCTTGCGTACACGGGCTCTTGTCGTCACACGCGGGACCCGACGGCGCGCAGACGTTGCCCTTGCACTGTCCGGGCGTCGCGCAGCCGTCATCGGTGGTGCACGCGGTGCCATCGGGCGACGGCTGCTCCGCGCAGGCACCCGTGGCGGGCACGCACACGGCGGTCGCACACGCGGCCGTGACGACCTTGCTGCAGTCGATGACGCTCCCGGGCTTCGTCCCGCACTTGCCGCCTTGACACGAGAACGTGCCGTTGCAGAGGTCGGCATCGTCGAAGGCGGCGCAGTCCTTGTCGGTCGTGCACGCCGGGCACTCCGAGGCAGACGAGACGCACTTTCCCGTGAGTTGGTCGCACGTGTCGGGGCCGGTACAGGGGTCTCCGTCATCGCAGGGGCCGCTGTTCGCGGTGTTCATGCAGACCCCGGTGACCGCGTTGCACGAGTCCGTCGTGCAGGGGTTGTCGTCCGAGCAGTCCTTCTTGGACGTCTTGCAGGCGCCTTGCGCGCACGTGTCGGGCGAGGTGCAGGGGTCGCCGTCGTCGCACGACGAGCCGTTCGGGCGTGCATCCGCGTGACACTGGCCATCTTCGCAGAGCGGCTGACTGCACGGTCCGAGCGTGCCCAGCAGGGCGAGGCAGTCCGCGTCGACGGTGCACTGCTTGGTCACCGGCACATCCGGCGGCGCGCCACCGTCGGTGCCCGCATCCGGCGCGGGCGCGGCATCGGACGACACGTCGCTCAACGTTTCGGCGCCGCCTTTCCCGTCCGTCGTCGGGACGTCGATCCCCGGAAAAAGCACGAGGTCCGTCGCTGCCGGCAGGTCGTCCTCGGCGCAGCCGCCCAGGCCAAGACCAACACACGCGAGAAAACCCACCAGCCGCAATCGTGACATCAGACTCCTTGACGAGGGCTCCTGACCCGGCCCACCGCGCCATCATAGTCAGCCGGGGCCGAGTTGCCAGTCAGCCTCGCCGTGCGCGCGTTTGACTCACTCGCCCTCACACCCCGCATGATTCATCACTGTCACGCGCCGGCATCCGCGACCTCAAGCCTGAGGCCGCGCTCGCCTCCCTCCGCGTAGCACCACTACGCGTCGGTCGGCGAGACGCTCGCTGTGCGAGCTCGCGCCCTCCGGCGTGCGCTCACGGCGCCGGCATCCCGCCATTGATGAATCATGCGGGGTCACGTAGCATCGGCCCCGTCGTTCCACGGACTGAACGATGGGAGGGCGGCTTCATGCAGCACGCTTCGAGCGCTCGATGGCTCCTCTGGGTCGGCATTGCCGCGTCTTTGGGGCGTTGCACGGTGCTGGGGGACGAGGCGTTGTTTCCGCAGAAGGACGTCCCGCCCAAGCCGGCGAGCGACGCCACGGGCGACGGCGCTTCGGTCATCAAGGCCGTTCCGGACGCGGTTCAGGCGATCTTCACGGCCTCCTGCCTCGGGGCCGGCTGCCACAGCGGCGCGAGCCCACAGTCCAAGCTGGGACTGGACGACGCCGAGACGTCGTACAAGGCCCTCGTGGGCGTCTCCGCGCTGGGGAAGCCGGGCGCCATCCGCGTCAAACCGAAGGACGCCGCTTCCAGCTATCTCATGCTCAAGCTCGACGGCACGGCCCAGCCCATGATGCCGCTGGGTCGTCCTCCGTTGAGCGCGGCTCAGCTCGCGACGGTCAAGGCGTGGATCGACGCGCTGGAGGACACCGCACCGGTGCCCAATGACGTGGTGCAGCCTGCGGATCCGGGAGCCGTGACACCGGACCCGGGGCCGTCGGACGCGCCGACGGTTCCCGATCCCGAGGTGCCCGCCAACGTCCAGGCCATTTTCGCCAAGTCGTGCGGCTTCGTCGGCTGCCACGGCGGCCCGAACGCGACCTCCGGGCTGCGGCTCGACTCGGCCGCGGAGTCCTGGAAGACGACGGTAAACGTCCCCGCCCTCGCCGGGGCAGGCAAGCTGCGCATCGTGCCGAAGGACCCGGACGCGAGCTATCTCGTTCAGAAGCTCACCGGCGTCGCGCTGCCGATGATGCCGCAGGGAGGGAAGCTCGACCCGGCGGACCTCCAGGTCATCGTCGACTGGGTCAAGACGCTGGAGCTGCCCATTGGCCCGGGCAACGACCTCGTCACGCCCGTGGACACCGGCCCCCCGGATGTCGGTCCCGTCGATGCCGGTCCCGTCGACGCGGGCCCCGTGGACTCCGGTCCGGACATCGTCTTCGTCGTGACGCCCACGCCCAAGGCGGTTCAGGACATCTTCGACGACAAGTGCACCCCGAGCTGCCACTCCGGCGTCAACCCGTCCAACGGGCTCAACCTGGAGAGCGGGAAGTCCGCGGCGAGCCTGATTGGCAAGAAGGCCGACAGCAAGCTGTACTTCGTGCTGCCGGGGGACCCGAGCCAGAGCGAGCTCTACTTGAAGGTCACCGGTGTCTCCAAGCCGACCATGCCGCTAGGCAAGCCGCTTCTGGAGCAAGAGGCGCAAGACACCATCAAGAACTGGATCAAGAGCCTATGAGCGGTCCCATGAACAAACGCACGCTCTGGCTGGGGATGGCGGTGGCGCTGCTCCTGGCGCGACCCGCGGCGGCCGTCGACGTGCGCATCTCGTCCGAGACGCTCTACCACGGCTACCGGCTCATCACGACGAGCGGTGACCACCTCAATCGCAACCGCATCAACCAGTACCTCGGCCTGGACGTGCTGGATCTGATGGGCAATGGGCTCAACACCATCTCGTTTGTGTCGTCGTTTCGCTTCGACACCGACTTCAGCGTGACCGACGCCGAGCGCGACGCCAACCCGCTGCTCAAGAACAACCAGTTCTCGTTTCAGTACGCGTACTTCAACTTCCGGAGCATCGGCGGCTTCTTCGACCTCCGCGTGGGCCGGCAGCTGTTGATCGACGACATGGACTTCACGCTGTTCGACGGCGGGCGCTTCGGATTTCACCTGCCTTACCATATCGGGTTGGAGGTCTACGCGGGGCTCGAGGTCAAGAACGCGGGCACCGTCGAGAACTACGTCAATGCGACGCAGTTCGAGGTCGATGGGGACGGCGGCCAGAAGGCCGACACGACGCGCGGGCTGGTGCTCGGCGGCGCCATCGAGATCGAGGGGCTCCGGGACCATCACGGCAAGCTCGGCTACCGCCGCATCATGACGCCGGACTCCAACGCCTACGTCGACGCCGAGCGCCTGTTCGTCAACTACGACTATCGCATCCTGCCGCAGCTCCACATCGGGACGGCGGTGGCCTTCGACTTCGTCGCGATGGACGTCTCCGAGGCGCGTGCCTGGATTCGCGCGCCGGGCATCGGCAAGCTCGTCGACCTCGAGGCGAGCTATTGGCGGCTGCTCCCCGTCTTCGAGGGGTCGAGCATCTTCAACCTGTTCACGCTCGAGGCGCTCAACGACATCGATCTTCGTGCCCGATTTCACATCACCGATTGGGCCAGCGCCTACCTCGGCGGGTATCTGCGCCTGTTCGGCAACGAGAAGAACAGCCAGGACACCGTCGACACGGACCTGGTCAAGGACTACGGCATCAAGGCCGGTGGGCGCGTGCGCTTCGGGACGCGCGGACGGCTCGGGCTCGACGTGACGTGGCAGCGCGGCTATGGCGACATGGCCATCGTCGATGTCGACGGGGGCTATTCGTTCTTGAACCAGACGCTGGACGTCCATGGCCGGCTCACGACGGTGTACTTCGCCGACGCCGTGCGTGACAGCCTGCGCGGGACGAGCTTCGGCGTGCAGGCCGGCATCAGCTACCGCATTCAGCAGAAGGCGAAGTTTCACGTGATTGGTGAGCTGAACACCAATCGCATCGAAAAGGTCCAGGCGCGCATCTACGCGCTCGTCGACCTGGACTTCTGGCTGTGAGGGGCACCACGATGGGACCGTACAAGACCCGACTCGTTGCTCTGTTCACCGTCTTCGGGCTGGCTGCCTGCATTGGCCTCGCCACCGCCGCAGATGACCGCCCGCCACCGCCGAAGCCGAGCCTGCCAGCGCCGCCGCCCAACAAGGACCGGGCGTTCCTGCCGTCGAAGGCCATCTTCCCCGACCAGACGTTGCCGCTGCGGTTCTTCCACGACAAGCACCTGGCGCAGGAGGTCGACTGCGGCACCTGCCACACCAATGCGGACACGAGCGTGTCGGCCAAAGACGTGCTCATCCCCACGGGCAAGGACGGCGAGGAGGTCTGTACGACCTGCCACGACTTCTCCGCAGGCGAAAAAGGCACGCCGCCGGCCGCGTGCAGCACCTGTCACGGCGAGGGCTATGTCCCGACGTTCCCCGACGGGGCCAAGCCGCACGAGTCGCTGAAGGCGACCGAGAAGCCCACCGCGATGCACATCCCCACGCCCAACCTGAAGATGAATCACAAGATCCACCTGGACAAAGGCATCACGTGTGAGACGTGCCACGGAACCCTCAAAGATGTGACGCTCGCGACTCGGGACAACGCGCTGCCGGTCATGGGCACCTGCCTCCAGTGCCACGATGGTCGTACCGCGCCGAGCGAGTGTCGCACCTGCCACCTCACGCGACCCGATGGCCGGCTCCAGACCACGCTGTCCACACCCGACGGCCTCGTGCAGCTTCAGCCCATGGGGCGCTACCGCAACGACGCGCACGACGACGCGTGGCTCAAGAATCACGCCACCTCGGCCAAGAATGACGAGGCTTACTGCGCCACGTGCCACGAGGAGAAGTACTGCCTCAAGTGCCACAACGGCGTGTCCAAGCCCATGAAGGTGCACCCGAACAACTGGACCATCATCCACCCGGCCGCCGCGCGTCGGAATGACCCCAGCTGCTCGAGCTGCCACCGGGCGCAGTCGTTCTGCCTCGACTGCCACAAACGTGTGGGCGTCGCCGGAGCTGATGAGTTCGACGGCAACCACAAGGGCAAGGCGTACAACGGGAGCGGCAAGCTCGGGAAGTTCCACCCCGACGGCTGGGTGGGCGATCTCAAGAACGGCGCGGCTCGCGGGCCGGATCACCATGCGTTCCAGGCGCAGCGCAACATTCGGCAATGTGCGGCCTGTCACACCGAGAACACGTGCCTAACGTGTCACAAGGGCAACAGCCTTCAGGGCGTCGGCGTTAGCCCGCACCCGCCCGGCTTCAAGTCGAGCGCCAAGTGTCGCGCGCTCAAGGCCAACAACGAGCGCGTCTGCGCCAAGTGCCACAAGACGCCGCCTGAGTGCCAGTAGGCGGCGACGGCGCTCGCGCCGGTCGCTGTGGCGCTGGTTCGTTCACGGCAGCGACTGGCCCTTGAACTGCTCCCAGAGGTACTCTGCCATCTTGGCCGGGTGGTTGGTGCCGTTCGGATACTGGTGCGTGGCACCTGAAATCACAACGGCCCGGAAGGAGTTGCTGGCGCCGACCGTGCTGGTCGCGAACAGGAATTCGCTGGTCTTCTGGCCGTCTAGCGCGCCTTCGCTCCACGCTGCCTGTGCGGCGAGTCCAAGCGTTGTCACGAAGTTCCCCATCTCACCCTTGAACGTCGGATTTTGCCCAAACGACGCGTCCAACGGTAGCGGGGTCGCCTTGAAGTAGGCCTGGTACCCAGGGTCCTCCGAGCCGACGCTCCAGATGGCATTCATGGCGCGACCGAAGGCGGGGGGCACGTTCATGAGCGACGCCGCGCAGCCAATCATCGCGAATCGATTCGATCGCTCGACTAGGAGCCTGGCCGTCATCTCACCGCCGTTGGAGAAGCCGCTGGCGTAGATCCGCTTTGAATTCACAGAGTATTTTGACGCGAGGGTGTCGAGGATGGAGTCGACGAAGGCCACGTCGTCAGCGATCGGGTGATCGACGAGCGCACGCTTGTCGGCAGGCAACGCCGCAAGGTCATCGGCCGTACAGAGGGGAAGGGACTTGGGATCGCCGAGCGTACCGGCGCTCCACTTCGTGGTGACGAGTCGCTCCGTCTTTGCGAACGTGCCGTCGTGGTCCTCGTCCTCGTAGAAGCAGTAAGTGAGCGACGATGGGTACACGGAAATGAAGCCCTCAGCGTCTGCCTTGGGGGTCCAGCCGGAGATGTTGAAAAATTTCTCGCCATCGCCCGACGTACCGTGAAACATGAACACCACCGGAACAGGCTTGGTGCCCTTTGCAGACTCCGGGACATACACGATGAACTCCCGCTCGAGCCCCCCCAGAGTCACCTTGTGAACCACCTTTCCAGGAGCGTTTGCGGGGGACGCAGAGGCGTCGGGGCCACCCGCCGTGTCGATCGGAGGAGACGCATCGTGGGCCACGGCGACGTCGTTCGAGGTCGGAGGCGCGTCGACCGAGGTCGCCGGGGACGTAGTATCGGTGCGAGTCTCGGCGCTACCGCCCTTGCCGCAGGCGGCGAGAGCCGTTCCCGCGACGAGAAATGCGGCGGCCACCATGACGACGCCGATTCGGCGGAAGCGCGAGGTTACGATACGGTTCACTGTGCTTGCGCACCGACCGATGAATGCGACGTCAGCTCTAAGCATAGAAACCCTTTCTTCCGCTACGCGGATGGACGAGTCAACACCCTCGTGACGGTACCCGGGCAGATGTGCGCGCGCAAGGGGCTGCGTAGACCCTACGCCACGTGCAATCGACGGCTTAGCCCGCATTATGCATGACTTTCACGCGTCAACGCTCGCGAACGCAAGCTTGCGCCGCCGTTCACCTCCTTCGGCGTACCACCAGTACGCCTCAGTCGGTGAATGCCGGCGCTTCGCGCCGCGACGGCTCAGCCGTGCGTTCGCG
>SXOX01000145.1 GCA_005776585.1 Pseudomonadota bacterium
GCGGGTCGGCCGAGCGGAGCTGCGTGCCGGTGCCATCGAAGGACGCGGCGCGCCCGTGTCCTGGACCTGCGGCGTGGCCCGGCCCGCGGGACGGGACTGGACCGGCTGCCGCGGGTTGATGGGCTGCGGTGCTGGCCGTGACGGCGCGCTGGGCTGGAAGCTCGGCGCCGGGCGCGTGGTCGGCGGAGCGACCGGCGTCGACGGCCGCGGAGCGACCGGGCGCACGACCGGCGCCGGCTGCGTCGGCTGAACCGGTCGCGTCGGTTGGACCGGCTGAATCGTGCGTCCCGGCTGAGTCGGCGACGTCGGTCGCGCGGGCTGTACCGGCGTGACGGTGCGTCCCGGCTGGGCTGGCTGCACGGGCTGAATCGTGCGTCCTGGCTGCGTCGGCTGAACGGGCTGAATCGTGCGTCCTGGCTGCGTCGGCTGCGCGGGCTGAATCGTGCGCCCCGGCTGCGTCGGCTGCGCGGGCTGAATCGTGCGCCCCGGCTGCGTCGGCTGCGCGGGTTGAATCGTGCGTCCGGGCTGCGTCGGCTGCGCGGGTTGAATCGTGCGTCCGGGCTGCGTCGGCTGCGCGGGCTGAATCGTGCGCCCCGGCTGCGTCGGCTGGACGGGCTGAATCGTGCGCCCCGGCTGCGTCGGCTGGACGGGCGTGACGATGCGTCCCGGCTGCGTCGGCTGCGCGGGCTGAATCGTGCGCCCCGGCTGCGTGGGCTGCGCGGGCTGAATCGTGCGCCCCGGCTGCGCGGGCTGAATCGTGCGCCCCGGCTGCGTCGGCTGTGCGGGCTGAATCGAACGTCCCGGTTGCGTCGGCTGTGCCGGCCGCGTGATGGTCGGTCGCGCCGGAATGCGGTCGGTCAGGCCACGCTGCGTCGGACGGAACTCCGGGTTGCGGGTCGGCCGAGCGGAGCTGCGTGCCGGTGCCATCGAAGGACGCGGCGCGCCCGTGTACTGGACCTGCTGCGTGGCCCGGCCCGCGGGACGGGACTGGACCGGCTGTCGCGGGTTGATGGGCTGCGTTGCGGCCGAGCGCGCCTGAGCCCGCGGAATGAACGGCGGTCGCTGTGCGGCGGACGGCCGGCGATCCGGAGACGCATAGCGCGGCGTGTAGACGGCCGAGCGGTTCCAGACGGCGCTCCGCCCCATGCGGTAGTGCGGGCCCATGTGCGCGGCGCCGTGGGACGTGTGGTACTGGTGGTAGTACGTGCGCTGCACGGCATACCGATACACGTGATAGTGCGGGATGCCCCGTGACGGAGGCGCGCCGGCCATCCAGGTCCCGCCGATCCACGCACCACGCCGGTAGTAGCCAGGCATCCAGTAGTGACCCGTGTACGCGGCGGGGCGCCAGAAGCCATCGTAGTAGGTCCCGCCGGCCCAGTACCCGACCTCCCAATAGAAGCCCGGGCGCAGCGAGCGCGGCCGCCAGAAGCCCCAGATGTAGGTGTCGCCGACGTAGTAGCCGTCGGTCCACATGAAGCCGTCCCGAGCGGCGGGCCGCCAGAAGCCGTCGACGTAGTAGCCGTCGTAGCCGACGAAGCCCGGGGTCCAGGTGTGGCCCACGCGCACCACGGTCGGCCGCCAGTAGCCCGAGACCCACACGGGCCCGTCCCAGTAGCCGTCGACCCACGCGAAGCTGTCGCGCACGCGCGGACGATGGTAGCCGCTAATCCAGTACCCGGTCTCGGCCCGATAGCCCGGCTCCCAGGCATGATCCTGCGGCACCGGCTCCGTGGGCTCCCAGTCCGGGGTCACGTAGCTGCCCTCGTTGTATTCGCCCTGGCGCCACTGATAGCCCTCGCGCTCGAGCTGACGCCAGAAGCCCATGTGCCACTGCCCGTCATCTCCGCGATAGCCGGCCTCCCACTGGTAGCCCTCAGGCGCGGCGTCCTGCGGGATGAAGTCGTAGTCGACCCAGTTGCTCTGGTCGTCGTAGCCGGCCTCCTGCCAGACGTAACCGGCCTCGTCGCGCTTGCGCCAGAAGCCCTCGACGACGGTCCCGTCCGGTCGGACGCAGCCCTCGACCCAGACGAAGTCCTCGCCCGGCGTGGCCGGATAGGAGCCGTCATTGGCGGGAGGAGCCGCCAGCGCGGCGCTTGCGGGGAGGAGCACGGCCATCGGTGCCGCGCCGAAGATCGAGCCGGCGGTGAGCCAGCGCATCGCGCGAGTGCATGCGGCTCGGGAGAAATTGGTCAACATGGGAAACCTCACTTCCGGGCGGCCGGTTCACAGAGGGTGCCGCCGCGGCAGTCTAGTGCAAGCTCAGGGCCATGCACGATCTTCGACCGTCCGGAGGTAAAACACGCTGGAGTTTCCGATGGTTCGACGGGCCTGCCTCAGACGCGGCCCAAAGGCGACAGTGTGGCGTCAGCGCAACGCCGATCGCATTCGGACCGAGATTCGCCACGCCGAACCCGTGCGTCACCTCACGCCTGGGTGAACCGCCCGAAGACCCGCGTGTCGTTGATTCCGGCTTCACGCCGTCCGATGGCCGCCGAGGCGCGGCTCTATTGCGTCGTCTGGTTGCGCCTCCGACGAACGCGGCGCGGCTGAGGCGAGTCCACAGCGGCGGAGTGCACCCATGGCAACGCCATGGACAACCAAGGCTTGTCGTCGCAGGGCAACGTGATTTACGATGATTGGTGACGTCGGAGATGCCGAGCGCCGTGGCGAGAACCTGTCAGGACGGAAGCGACGCCCCGGCCTACTTGAACACGCGCTCTTTGGAGGTCTGGAACATCGCGGGCAAGAACGACTTCTTGAGGCGCAACAGCCGCTCGAACTTGGCCTTTTGCCGCGAGTCCGTGTACAGCGCGGTCGGCTTGCGGATCTCGCCGTCGATGAGCTGGTCGGAGAAGTCGTAGAACTTGGACTTGTCGCCGCCCTTGGCAGGCGGAGCCGCAAACGCCGGAATGGCGAGTCCCGCGGTCAATGCCGCGACCGCGATGCTGAGAATGAGTCGCTTCACTTCGTCTCCTCCTTCTTGTCCTCGGTCTTCTTCGGCGCGTCCTTGGGCGCCTCGGGCGCGTCCACCTTATCCGCCTTTGGCGCGTCTGTCTTGCCTTTGCCCTTCTTGCCCTTGGAATCGCTGGACTTTTCGTCGGCCTTCTTCTCGTCGGCCTTCTTCTCCTCGGCCTTGGGCGGCTCGGCCTTGGGCGGCTCGGCCGCCTTCTTGGGCTCCGTGGGCGGCGCGGCCTTGTCCTTCTTGGGCTCCTTGAGCTCCGGCGTCGGCGGCGGCGCGTCGTAGAGACCCTTGGCCAACGCGTCCTTCATGACCTTGATCTTGTTGACCAGCTTGTCGGTCGCCGGGAGCTTGGCCTTGTCGACATAGCGCTCGTAGTAGTCGATGGCCTTGATGATCTTCTGCTTGTCGGCGCCCGCGTTCTTCTCGAACTGATCGCCAATCCGAAACAGCAGGATGGCCCGCCGTTCGTCCATCTTGACGACCTTCTCGTAGAGCCCGATGGCCTCCTCCGCGTTGTGCAGGCCCAGCGTCGACGTGGCCTGCCCGATCAGCGCCTCGACGTTGTTGGGCTGAAGCTTGAGCGTCGCGTCGAACTGCTCCTTGGCGGGCTTGTAGTTCATGAAGTCGAGATAGATGGCGCCGAGGTTCATGCGCGCCGCGACGTTCGTCGGGTCCAGATCCACCGCGCGCTTGAACGCGCCCACGGCCTTGGGCAGCTCGTTCTGCCGCACGTACACGATCCCGAGGTTCGTAAACGCCTCGGCCGAGTTCTGATCGAGCGAGAGCACCTTCTGCTCGAAGATCCACTGCGCGATGTTGAGCTCGTTCTGGTTCAGGTAGATGAGGCCGCGCGTATTGAGCGCCGTGACGTTGAACGGCTGAATCGTGAGCACCTGCTTGACGTGCTCCTCCGCCTTGGCCACGTCCCCCTTGAGCAGCCAATAGAGCGCGAGCGCGTTGTTGGCTGGCACGTTCTCGAAGTCCTTGGTCAAGACCTCGTCGAACAGCGCCTTGGCCTTGGCCATGGTCTGCTCGGCTTCGCCCGCCTTGCCCGCGTCGAGCAGCTCCTTGGCCTTGGCCAGGTAGTTCTTGCCGACGAACGCCTTGGCGTCATAGCTGTCCGGGTTCTGCTTGAGCGCGCGCTGGTAGACCTCGAGCGCCTTGTCCGGCTGCCGCTGCTGCTCGTAGACCGTAGCCAGGTTGAAGTACGGCTCCAGGAAGTCGGGCGCGAGCTTGATGGCGTCCTCGAACTGCGCGGCCGCTTCGGCATACTTGGGCGGCGACTCGCTCGCAAGCTGAGTCCCCCGCCGAAACGCGTCCTGCACGTTCTCCGGGATGCCCTCGACGTACTTGGCGTCCTCGACCTGCTCCAGCCCCTTGACGCGAAACGGGTCGTCCTCCTTCTTGCCGCCATCGTCCTTCTTGACGGGCTCATCTTTTTGAACGGGGCCATCCTTCTTTTGGACGGCGGCAGTACCGCACGCACCGAGCATCAGCCCCGCGCTCAGCCCCAACGTCGTCGACTTCAGCAACTTCAGCATGGTGAGCCTCACTTGGAACCGCCTTCAACGTCCTTCTTGGTCTTCTGCAGCATGTCGACCGACGTGTTGCCGCGCTTCAGGAACCGAATCAGGTTGGCCGACAGCAGCGTGTCCTTGGTCTTGTCCGGCTTGAGCAGTTCCTCGCCCGAGACCGGGAACTTCTCCGGGTCGAGCTTCTGCGCGAACGTGCCGGCCTCCTTGGAGCAGCGGTTGTAGACGCCCTTCTCGTGCGCCGTTGCGATGGCGGCCTGGAGCAGGATGCGCGCCTTCTCCTGAATCGGGCCCGCCATGCCCTCGAGGATCGCCCGGTAGGCGCCCTCGCCGTCGGTTCCAATCAGCGCTGACGGCGTCGGCGTATTGAGCAGCTCGTCAGCAAAGTTGTTGTACAGCAATCCCTGACGCAGCGCCGCGCAGCCGAGCCAGTTGGCGTCCTTGTAGGTGAGCACCACGTCGAAGGCCTTCTCCGCCTTCTGGTGCAGGTTGCCCTTGTCCTCGAGCGCCTTCTTCAGCAGGTTGACGTTCGTCGTCCCCGGGATCTTGGCCGCGTCGAAGTCCAAGAACACGTAGTCGGCGGCCCAATACGCGGCCTGCGCGACATACGCCTGCGCGATGGCCTGCTTGGCGACCTTCTCGGTGCCCGCGAGCGTGACGATCTCCTGAATGGCCTGCGGGAACTCCGCGACCGCCAGGTTGAACAACGCCGTGGCCTTGGCCCGATTCTTCAGAGTCTTGGTGACCTTCGCCGGGTCCTTGGCCTTCTTCTTGGCCTCCTCGAACGCCGTCTCGTCCATGCGACGCAGGATGTCGCCCGCGCGCGAGTAGCCCTCGACGCGCATCACGTGCTTCTCGGGAAACTTCTTGGCGAAGGCGTTGTACTGGTCGTGCGCCTTCATCAGCGACTTGGCGTCGCCGATGCGCTCATACAGCAGGCCAATCTTGAAGAACACGTGCGGCGCCATGTTCTTGACCTCTTCCCGCTTGGTCTCCGAGCCGAAGATCTTGAGCCACTTCTCTAGCGCCGCGATGCCGCCCACGAAGTCCTTCTGCGCCTCGCGGATGAGCGCGGCGTTCCAGATGGCGTCCGGTGCGTCCTTGTTCGCCTTATAGCCCTCCATCTTGAGGAAGGCCGCGGCCGCATCGGCGAAGCGGGTCTGCGACTCGTACATGACTCCGATCTTGAACTGCGCCTCGGGCGCCTCGTCGGACTTGCCGAACTCGCGAATGACGCGCTCGTAGCTCGCGACCGACTTCTTGATGTCCTTGGCGCGCTCGTAGAGGAACGCTAGCGTCATGAGCGCCTTGGGTGCGATCTTCTTGTTGTTCTTGAACTCCTTGATGAGTCGCTCTTCCTCGGCGAGGGCCTCGTCGAACCGGCGGGCCTTCAACAGCTCGACGGCCTTGCTCTGAATGGCGATGGCGATGTAGCGCTCGAGCTGCTCGCGCGTCTTGAACTTGTAGTTGCTCTGCTTGATGAGCTTCCGGCAGATCTCCTCGGCCTTCGACCAGTCGTGCAGCTTGGCGTACAGCTCGACGAGCGTGACGAGCGCGATGGCGGCGTACTTGTGGCTCGGATCGTAGTCGAAGATCTTCTGGAGCCGCTCGGTCGCCTCGCGGAAGTGGTTCTTCTTGTAGTAGGTCTGGGCGGCCTGGAACATGATCTCCGGGATCTTCTCGCCGCGGTTGGGGTTCTTCTTGACGAACTCCGGATCCTTGCGCAGACCCAACAGCAGATCGACGTACTGATCGGCGGCTTTGACGTAGGCAGACTCGAGCTTGTGCAGGTCGATCTTGACGATCTTGCGCTCGCCGTCGGCCTCGGCCTGGAGGTCCTTCTCCTCGCTCTTGAACTCCTCCTTGCTCAGCTTGCGCGACTTGGGCCCCGAACCGCGCTCGCCGCAGTCCTTGATGACCTTCTCGCGACACATCAGCTCGTAGGAGGAATAGATGACGCCCAACGCCGCGTCCTCGACGAACTCGCCCTTTTTGTCCTGCTCGATCGTCTTCTGGTACTGCACGAGCGCGTTGTCGTAGTCATCAAGCTGCGTATAGAGAATTTCAGCGTAGTAGAAGCTGATGAAGTAAGCCTTCTTGGCCTTCGGGAAGCGCTCGATGAAGAACTTGTAGTCGCTCGCGGCGCGTTTGTAGAGGTCCTTGGCGATCTCCGCCTTCTTCAGCCCCTCCGCCTTCTCGGCCTCGCGGTGCCAGTTGTTGCCTAGCCACAGCAGGTTCTTCTCGCCGAGCTCCTCGGCGGCCGCAAGGGCCTCCTTGTCGCCCTTGTTGGCCGCGTTCCAGGTGCCCTGGAGATCGAAGTAGGTGAGGATCCGGCGAATCTCCGCCTCGATCTTGCCGAGGTCGTTGCCCTTGCGCGTGACGGCCAGCGTCTGCTCGAGCCAGCTCGGGATCCGGTTGGAGGTTGGATAGGTCGCGACGAAGTGGTTGTAGAGCTCGAGCGCTTCCTTGTCCTTGTCATAGCTGACGTACAGCGTGGCCAGCGCGGCCATCTTCTTGTAGACGCCCTCGTCGGACTTGATGACGCCCTTGAAGTAGTCGAGCGCCTCGCGCCACGAGTCCTCCATCTCGCCCCAGGTCGTGACCAGGTCGTTCAGCGCCTGCTCGCGGAAGTTGACCGCGCCCGCCACGCTGCCGACGTTCACGACGACCTTCTGGAAGGTCTCGATGGTCTTACGGAACTCGCGCAGGTTGAAGTAGACCCAGCCGAGCTTGTAGAGCGCGTAGTTGAACATCGGCGAGTTGGGGAACCCGTTGATGATCTTCTCGTAGTTCGTCTTGGCGTAGTAGAGCGAATCCGTCTCGAAGAAGTACTCGCCGAGCGCCAGGTGGGCCTGCGCGATGTACTTCGACTTGGGGTAGGTCTGCACGAGCTTCTGGAAGTAGCTCACGCCCTCCTTGATGAGGTTCCGATCCTGGCTCTCCTTGCCCTGGAGGACCGCGCCCTGACCGAGGTAGTAGATGACCTCGTCGATGCGGTTGTAGTCGGGGAACTGCTGGATGACCTTACGGTAGTAGTCCAGGCCCGTGCGGTAGTCCTCCTTGGGCTCGACCGGCTTGAGCGTGAGCGCCTTCTTGTCGAAGAGTTCCAGGTCCTTGTCGTACTTGCACCGGGCCTTGAGGTAGACGTGCTTGGCCTCGTCCCAGTGGCTCTCCGCGAGACGATGGAAGATCTCGGCCTTCCCGTCATACAGCGGCCGATCGCGCAGCAGCTGCTCCATCTTCTGGATCATCGTCTGACGATTCTTGGAGATGGTCTCGAGCGAGGCCTCCTGCTTGGCATCGAAGCAGCCCTGCTCGACCTTGCTCAGGTCCGCGCCGCGCTTGGTCGGCTTCTTGTCCGCCGGCGGCTTGCTCCCATCGACGGGAGCGTCGCCTCCGGGTGGGGGCGTCTGCGCGAGGACCGAACTGGCACTCGACAACGACAGCACCAACAGCGTGAGCTTGGAACAGAACAGCATGTGCCGACGCATGTCACTCTCCTCGGGCCGCCTCGCTTGGCGACCGCATGAACCGGGATGGCCGCGACTCAACCAGTCTACTGCTTACACTGCGACTTCAGGAACGACCGGAAGCCGCCGATGCCATCCTTCCAAAACTCGCCCTCGAACGGCCACGACATGGCGTCGGTGCCAACGATGGCGGTCGAGCCTTCCTTGGCGGCCCCCGGCTTGCCGTCTTCGACCGGCTTGCCCTGGAGGTCGCTCTCGATGGTCTCGTTCTCGATCACGGTGAGGTCGATCTCGATCTCGGTCTTCTTCACCGAGTAGTCGGCCATCTCCGCCTCGAGCTGCTTCAGGATCTGCTGCACCTTGATGCCCGCCTCGTTCACGCGGCTCTGGCGCAGCTGCGCGAGCTTGATGGACAGGTCGGTCCCAAACTGCCCGAGCTTGCCCTCGTTCTTCTTGAGCTCGCCCTCCTCCCACTCGATGTGCCGCACCGTCTTGTAGAGGTTGAAGAACTCGACGTTGGCGAGGATGGGCTGGATGACGCGCTTGTCGATCTGGTAGGGCGGCTTCTTTTCGGCGATGCCGATGAGCGCATTGAAGTAGTCCTGCGGGGTCTTGAGCTGGCCGAGCAGCTGCTTGAGCGGGACGCCGAGCGACTCGACCTGGTCGGTGAACTGCTTGAGCGCCTCGCGCGCGTAGTCGGCGCGGCACATGTTCACGTAGGCCGTGGCCTCCAGGATCCAGAGCTCCGGGTAGAAGTAGTGCTTGAAGAACGGCGAGTGCAGCGCCTGGAAGGTGCCAAGCGCGCGCGTGTAGTCGGCCTTTTTGAAGAAGGTCCAGGCCGACTCGTAAAACGCCACCGGCAGCTTGTTCGAGTCCTGCGACACACGGCGGTAGTAGTAGATGGACGCGTCGAAGTTCTCCGCCTCGTGCGCGATGCGGGCGAGCGCCAGGTACGACAGATCGGACACCTCGGCGTCCGACTTGTTGTTCTCGGTGGCGATGATCGCCTTTTGGAAGTTCTCGACCGCCGACTTGTAGAGGTTGTTCTGCACCTGGACGAGGCCGGTGAGGTAGACGGCCTTGCCGTAGTCGGGGGCCTCGGCGCTCACCTGATCGAAGAAGGCGAGGGCGCGGTTGAAGTTGTTGTAGTCGAAGAAGAACTCGCCCAGGAAGTAGTTGTACTCGTCCTGAAACCGCTTGCTGAAGTTGGCCGTGCTGAACTTGGTCAGCTCTTCGAGGTCTGGCGGCGCGTAGTTCACCTTCTTGCGCACCTCGCGCAGCTTCCAGAACGCCTGCTGGAAGAACTGCTTCTCCGGGCCCTCGAGCAGCACGTCGACGAAGTACTTGGCGGCCGACTGGTGCCAGCCGCAGGAGGCGAGCGCGTTGGCGATGCCGAACCACGCGTTGTAGTGCTCCTCGGAGCCCTTCTGGAAGCCGCCCTTCTGGATGAAGTCCAGGAACGTGTTGATGGCGTCCGTGCACCGGCCCGCGTTGGCGAGGTCCATGCCGTTCTTGAGGATGCCCTGCGCGAAAGCGCGCCGCTGCGACTCCTCGGCTCGCTTGGCCTCGACCGCGAGCTTTTCGGCCTCCGCGCGCTGCTTGGCCTCGAGGGCCGCCCGCTCTTCGGGCGTCATCTCCTCGATGGTGATGGTCTTCTTCTCGTCGGGCTTCTTCTCGCCCGGTGCGGGCTCCTTGCCGAAGAGCTGCGGCGTCTTGAGCATGTACTTGAGGACTGCGTCGGGAACGCCGGCCTTCTTGAGCTCGAGGATCTGTCCGACGGTGAGGTTGAAGACCGTCTTGTCGCGCTCGATGGCCTTGATCATCTCGTCGCCGGGCACGCCGACCTGGCAGAGCGTCATGATCTGTTCGATCGAGATGGCGCGTGCAGGCGAGGCCTGCAGGACGATCGCCGTAGCGAGAGGGAGGGCGAGCGTGAGCTTCGCGAACCAGCGGGTCATTGGGCACCTCCAGGGCACCCGACGCGGCGGGCGCTGGAAACGTTCAAGCGTTCGAGAAAATTCAGGGTCACGTGCTGCACCGCTACTTGCGCTCGGGAGTGAAGAAGCTCAGGCCGAGCGAGAGCTCGAGCGGGAAGGACACGCCACGGACGTTGTCGTCTGCGTCACGACCGGGGTACAGGTAGTGACGGTAGTCGAGCCGCAGCGCCATGAACGAGTTGAGGAACAGGCGCACGGTCGCGCCGACGTAGCCGCCCCAGTCCTTGAAGGTACGGCGCGCGACGTCCGACGAGCCTTCCTTCTCGACCTTGGTGCCGAACGTCATCGCCCCGAAGGCGAGGCCGAGATCGAAGTGCATGAGCGCCGAGCCCGTCCCGATCTTGCCCTTGAACGGCACCCAAAGCGCGCCGAAGGAGAGCATGTACTCGAGCGTCTGCGGCACGAGCACCTGGATGCCGGAGATGGGCGGCTGCAGGCCCTCTTCGAGCGTGGGCTTGAGCTTGCCCTTGCGCTGGACGAAGTAGCCGAACGCGATCTCGCCCGAGACGTCCTCGAGGAAGTAGTAGTCGATCTTGAGGCCGATCGGGAAGTAGGTGTTGAACTCGTCGTTTGGGATGACGCCGCCGAAGATCGCGAACTCGCCGCGGCCGTCCTTCAGGAACAGCTTCTTGTGGATCTCGCGGATCTCGCGCCGCTTGGCCCACTCGACGTCGAAGGCGCGGCTATCGGGCGGTGGATCGGCGTACGCGGTTGTCGGACCGAGGCACAGGGAGCCGACACAGAGCAGCAAGCCGAGGACGGCGTTGGCGCCAGTGCTGCGGCCAGGAAAGGTGGTGGTGCGCTTCATCGTGGGGTTCCTCGGGTTCAGGGCGCGGGGCTGAAGAAGGAGAGGCCGAAGGTGATCTCGGCCGGCGCGGCAACGCCGTTGGACAGGATCTCGCCGTCTTCGTTGACCTTCTTTCCGCCGTAGAGGAAGTGCCGGTAGTCGACGCGCAGCGCGAAGAAGGACGTGAAGTAGAAGCGGAGCGTGGCGCCCAGATAGCCGCCAAAGGCGACCGTGTGCTGTGGGTCGTCCTTCTCGAAACGCTGGAGCTGCGTGCCAAGCACCGCAAGCCCGGCTGCGAGGCCAAAGTCGAAGTGGCCGAGTTTGGCGTTGAACGCGCCGACCTTGCCGCGGAGCGGGGTCCACACGACGCCGAGCGTGACGTCCCACATCAACCGCTGCGGGAGGACGCCCTCGCCGCCTTCACGCAGCTCCTTCTCGAGGAACTTCTGGAGGTCGTCCTTCTTCTCGAAGTTGTAGGCGCCGCCGAACTCGAGCGCGAGGTCCTCGATGGGGTACCAGTTGTACCGCGCGCCAAGGGGGACGAAGACGAAGAAGGAGTCGTTGGGCACGACGCCCGTGAACAGGGTGCCTTCGTGCCGGCCTTTCTGCGCGTAGAGGCGCTTCTGTACCGACGGCTGCCGGACCTTGCCCCAGTACTGCTCGAGCTGATCGTCGATGGTGGGCTCATCGGCGCGCGCCGCCGGCCCGACGAGGAGCGCCATAGCCGCAAGCAGCGCGGTCGTGGCGGGACGCATGAGGGTCGTCATGGACATGGTGTCGCCTTTCCTTGGTCGCTTCGAGCCCGGCTCAGGGGCAGGCGAGGGGGTTCTGGGGGTCCGTACAGACCTGTTTTGCCGTGTCGCAGCTGCCCGCACAGCAGACGCCGAAGGTGCCACCGGCGCCGGTGCACGCCGCGCCTGGCGCCGGAGCGTCGCAGAGGCCCGACTCCAGGTTGCAGCGAATGCCGCAGCCGCCGGCCGCGCCTGCGCAGTCCGCGTCCTTGGTGCACGCGCGCTTGACGACGAGTCGACCGTCCAGGCTTCCGAGCCCATTGGCGGGATCGGGGCCGACCTTCAGGAAGGCCGAGATCGGAGTCTGCCCCTTGGGGACGATCGCGTTGTCCGACTTGAGCTGGAGCAGGCCCTCGAGGGCGTACATGCCGCCTGCCCGAGCGTTGGCCGGATCCTGCGCGTTGTCGACCAGCGCGGGGATCTTGGTCACGAGGCTCCAAAAGCCGCCGAACGTGTAGCGCAGGTTGGTGACGGCCTCAATGATTGCGGTCTGACGCTCCGAGGTCTCCTGAGCGATCGCGTTGAAGTTGAGGAACTGATAGTGCCCGCCCGTCATGCACGCGATCTCCTGCATCCGCGGGTCCGCCTTGCCGTAGCCCTTGGACTGGAAGTGCACGAAGCTCACGTGTTGATCCTGACGACCCGACTCGGTGAAGTCGGTCACGGCCTTCTTGAACTCCGTGAACTTCACCGCGTTCGGGCACCCGTCCTGTGCCTTGGCCACGCCGCCGGCGCCGGTCGCGTCCTCGCCAATGCGGAAGCAGCTCTGGAAGTTCTCGTTGCCGTCCTTGCTGCACGTGTCCGGGCCGTCGGTGAGCACGACCATGTGGCGCGCCGCCTCGCCTTTGGTGGCGAGCAGGCTCCACGCCAGGTTGGCGCAGCTCCAGAGGCTCGACCGGCCGCTTCCGAGTCCGGTGAGGTCCTTGTCGAGGCCGGGCTGTACCGTGTCCGTCCCGAGGGTGAGCGAGCGGTCGGTCGTGTAGCAGTTCTTGAGCTTGTCCTCTTCGCTGATGCCGGTGATACCGAAGACGTCCTCGGCGTTGCACACGACCTTGCAGCCCTCCTCGCTGTAGCGAAAGACGATGGCCGGATCCTGCGGGTTGAGGAGGCCGAGGATCTGCTTGGCGGCGAGGATGCGGAGACCGGCCGAGTCGGACTGGCACTTCTTGAGGCTGGCCGAGTCCCACGAGTCGATGGCGCCTTCCTTGGCCTCCAGGCAGGTCTTGGGGTCCACCTTCCCAGTGAGCGTCCCGCTGGCGTCGATCAAGATCGCGACTCCGACCGACTTGCCGCGCCCGCTCGAGCGTGCGTCGCCCGCGTGCACGACCTTCTCGCCGCCGACGTGGTTGGTGAAGAACAGGCTGGGGGGCGTCATCGGCGTCTCGGCCGCGAGCGCCGAGCTGGGGCTGGGCTTGGGGCAGGCAGCCGAAGCGCCCGTGCCGTCATGGCCGTCCAGGCACGAGAAGCTGAGGTCGAAGTGGCTGGTCGCCAGGTTCTTGCCGAGCTTCACGACGCTGGAGCCGACCGCGTCCTCGCCAGGGCGAATCTGGTAGTCCTGGTCGGCGTCCGTGCGCGGCGTGGAGCGCAGCACGAAGTCGAGGCGCATGGCCTCGGCGTCGCCGCCGCACGCGGGGACCCAGCGCGGGCCCGCAGCGGTCTGCTTGACCTTGACCGGGGTCGCGCCGACGACCGCGAGATCGTCGAACTGGACCTGCTTCAAGTAAATACGAGCCGTCGAGTCGCACATCGTGAACGCCGCGACCGCCGAGCCCAGCCCAACGAGGGGTGCCCAACGCTTCGACGACCACAGCTTCCCAGACCACAGCTTCAGCCACAACGGGAGCGAGCGCATGAACCGCCTCCGAATCACAGCAGCAGGCAGCGCCCCAAACGAGGGACGCGGCGACAGCGACGGACAGACCGCCGCTACAGGGCCGACATTCTTGGCAGGTTGGTGGGAATCGTCAACCCCCTTGTGGGACTTTTGAGGTTCGCCATCCCCGCGTGTTCCGAACGGACGCTTTGCAAACAAAGCCGTTGACCGCTGGCAGCGGCCCTCTCTATACTCCAGCGCCGGCCTGCGCCCGCGTTGGTGCCAGCCGAGCCACGATGGATGCTGACGTGTTGCAGGCGCTGCGTACAAGGAGCTGAGACGATGCGAACGATGTTGAAGCGGATGCGGAGTTCATGGGCTGTGGCCGTCCTGACCTCGATCGGGCTGCTCGGCTGCGGTTCAGACAGCAGTGGCGGTTCGGGGGGCGGCGGCGGCTTGACCACGTCGAAGAAGGGCGAGATCTCAGTGACCGCTTCCTTGGGAAGCCCGCCTTTCACGCAGATCTCGTTTCCGGCCACGCAGCCAGGCGCTCAGCAGAAGGCGACGATCAGCATCAAGAACAACGGTCAGGGGCCGCTGTCGGTCTCGGGGTCGTTCAAGTACACCGTCAGCACGGACACGGCGGCCAACCCCGCCATCCGACTGGCGGCCATCCGGCAGGGTTCGGCTGCCAAGACGGCGGGCGCCGACGGTGCGATCCCCTCGGTCTCAATCGAGGCCAAGACGGCCAACAACACCGGTGTCGAGATTGATGTTGTATACACGAACGTCGACAACGGCGGCCAACACGACGCCACGCTGATCATCAACAGCGACACGCTCATTCAGGCGCAGCAGCGCATCACCATCAAGTTCAGCACCTCCGGTGGCCGTCCCAAGATCGACGTGGACCCCAAGGTCGTCGACTTCGGCGTCATCAAGAAGGACGACCCCGTCGAGAAGCAGAAGAAGACCATCACCGTCACCAACACGGGTTCGGATCCGCTGCTCCTCTCCGCCGTGCTGTTCAAGGGTCACCCGGACTTCCGCCTGCTCTACTCGTCCAAGGACGGCACGCAGAGCTATGAGCCGGCGCTCGACGACAAGAAGGTCGTCTGGGATCCGGCCATCGTCGTCAACCCGCAGGAGGTCTTGAAGTTCACCGTCCAGTACGCGCCCAAGAACGCCGACCCGGCCAAGGGCTTCCTGGTGTTCGACTCCAATGACCCGGCCGCGGACGCCGGGACCAAGGTCGAGCTGCTCGCCAACGAGAACGGCCCCAAGATTCGCGTGCTGCCCCCCAAGGTGGACTTCGGTGCGCGCAAGATCGGCAAGCCGCACCTCCAGGCCGTGCAGCTCTCGAACGTTGGCACGGCGGACCTCGTCATCTCCAAGATTGAGCTCACCACGGAGTCGTCAACGACCTACGCGCTCGAGTACAAGTCGCTCAAGGGCCACGAGGACGGTACGGCGCCCACGGCGGACAAGCCGGTCACGCTCAAGGTCAACGAAGAGACCACGCTGAACGTCACCTTTACGCCGGCCAAGGTGTCGGACGTCGACAAGGACACGGGCAAGCCCATCCCCGAGATCGGCACCGTGCTCGTCGAGTCCAACGCGTTCGAGTCCAAGGTGAACATCGGCCTCACGGGCCTTGGCGTGGAGAAGGAGTGCCCGAACGCGGTCATCGTGGTGCAGGAGGGCGAGCAGGTCATCCCGCAGACCAAGCTGCACCTGTTCGGTGACCAGAGCTACGCGCCCACGGGCGCCATCAGCGCCTGGAAGTGGGCCGTCAAGCAGGCGTCGGGCTCGGCGTCGCTGTTCGTGCCGTCGGACGCCTTCCCCAACCCAACGTTTGAGTGCAACGTCGCGGGCTCCTACTTCTTCAGCCTGGACGTGTGGGACAACGCGGGCAACAAGAGCTGCTCGGCCGCCGAGGTCGAGGTCGTCGTCGTCCCCGACGAGGCCATCCACGTCGAGCTCGTGTGGAAGACGCCCAACGATCCCGACGAGACGGACACGGGCCCGGACGCCGGCTCCGACTTGGACCTCCACTTCGTCCATGATCAGCTCGCGCCGTGGTACGACGACCTCGACAAGGACGGCAAGCCGGATCCCTGGTTCTCGCCCGACTACGACTCGTTCTGGTATCACCCCAAGCCCGCGTGGGGCAGCTTCGATCCGTCGGTGGACGACGATCCCAGCCTTGACCGCGACGACACCGACGGCGCCGGTCCGGAGAACCTGAACCTCAACATTCCGGAGAACGGGACGCAGTACCGCGTTGGCGTCCACTACTGGGCGGATCACGACTACGGCCCCGCGTTCGCCACGCTGCGCGTCTACATCTTCTCGAACCTCGTCTTCGAGCTGAAGGACGTCGAGCTCCAGAACCTGTGCATGTGGAACGCGGCGCTCATCGACTGGCCGAGCGGCAAGGTGACCAAGGTCCCAGATCCCAGCAACCCGCCCAAGCCGTACTTCATTACCTGCCCCTACGTGAACAAGCTCTTCAACCCCTAGAGCCCCTTCTGGCGCGGCCTGTTGACCGGGCGCTGTCAATCGGCGCCCGTCGCGCCATTTCCCTTGCCTCCGCCCCCTCCGCGATGATTTAATGTCGCGCGCTCTGCGCTGACCTCGGAGGGACGTGAGACCATGCGGAATGTGTTCAATAAGCTGACGTTGTCTTCACTCGGGACTCCCAAGCTCCGGCTTGCCTTGCTGGCCGGCCTCCTGCTGGCCGCGCGCTGCGGCTCCGACGGGAGCGGCGACGGCTCCGGCAACCTGTCGAAGGGCACCAACGCGATCCTGGTGGTGGACCCGAAGTTCGTGAACTTCGCCTCGGTCGACCTCAATCAGGAGGCCAAGCGCACGGTCCGGCTCATCTGCGACAAGAGTTCGACGCGCTCCATCAAGTTCACGTCGGTGCGGCTCGATGCCGTTGAGTCGGCGCTCAAGGACCTCAAGATCACCCAGCCCGTCAAGGGCGAGCTCAAGCCGGGCGAAGAGACCTCGCTCGAGGTCATCTACAAGCCGACCGACGGCGTATATGACACTGGCAAGATCAAGATCGAGTTCGACGGCGGCGCCACCGAGGTGCCTATTACCACGCTCGCCCAGGCCGGGAATCTGCTCGTGAGCCCGGAGCCCATCCAGTTTGGTGCGGTCCAGAGCGGCACGACCAAGACGCTCGCCGTGAGCGTCACGAACGTCGGCTCCGACGAGATCACGGTCGGCAATACGGCGCTCTCGCTCGGGTACTCGCCGGACTTCGAGCTTGTCTTGGCGTACGCGCTCGGCGCCGACGGCAAGTGCGTCCAGGGGCAGGGCGCTCCGGTTACCTATCCGCTGAAGCTTGGGCTCAATCAGGGCTACTGCGTGGACATCACCTACGTGCCGCACGGCGGCACCAGCGATGAGGGCCTGCTCCGCATCATGAAGCCGCAGCTCCCCGGCCAGCCCAAGCCCGAGGAGATCACGACCACCAAGGTGTTCGGCAGCGAGACCGGCCCCAAGGTCGTCATTCGCCCGGAGCTCAAGCTCGACTTTGCGGCCGTGCCCATGAACCAGTCCAAGACGCTCACGTTCAAGATCGCCAACGAGGGGACCCAGGACCTCACCATCGACTCGGTCGAGAAGAGCGCAGCGCTGGGCGATGCCTTCGAGGCGGTGACCATCGTCACGGCCGTCCCCAAGGGCACCCTCGTCAAGGCCGAGGCCACGGCTGAGCTGCCCGTGGAGGTCAAATTCGCGCCCGGCAAGACCTACCCCGCAGTCAATGGGCCGCTGGGCTTCATCGACGTCAAGACGAACGACGCGACGAGCCCGATCACGAAGGTGACGGTGTACGGCGTTGTCGCCTCCGGCAAGCTGCAGATCGCGCCGGGCGACGTCATCGACTTTGGCGTCGTGGCCACGAGCAAGACCTCGACGCGGACGCTCACGTTCACCACTACGGGCTCGGCGGATGTGACGGTGTCTGGCATCGCGGTTTCCAAGAACTCGGCGCAGAACGAGTTCAAGCCGTCCAACGGCACGCCGGCCTCAGTGTTGGTCGCCCCGGGCACGTCGCAGGCCGTGACCCTGGAGTTCACCAATCAGGGCGGCGCCGAGGGAGAGACTGTCACCGGGACGCTGGCGTTCACGAGCACCGATCCGCAGGGGCCGACCAGCATCGACCTGCGCGCGATTCGCACGGCCAAGGCCTCCTGCGAGATCGAGCTCATCCCCCCGACCATCAACTTCGGCGTCGTGCCCTACGGCAAAGAGCGCACGTTGGCGATGAACCTGCACAACAAGGGCTCGGCACCCTGCTCGTTCCAGGGCGTCGTGCTGGCCGACGGCGCGAGCAACCCGTTCGCGGCGATCCTCCCGGGCGCGGGCCCGCAGTGTACGGTGCCCTCGTCGAACAAGAGCAAGTACTTCGGCATCGTCGAGTCGCCGCTGGCGATCCAGGATGGCATCGCGCCGGGTGACACCGTCTCGATGAAGGTGCGCTTCGTGCCGGAGCCCGATCCGTTCTCGGCGGCGTTCTCCTTCGACCAGCTCGCGACCTTCTCGGCGTCGCTCCAGGTGCTCGTCTACGACTACAGCACCCTGAAGCCGGGTACGACGCAGCCGACGCAGCTGCTGTCGCCGCAGGGCAAGCCCGGCGATGCCATCGCGTGCAACATCCTGGGCAAGAGCGGGCCGGCGCAGATCGCCGCGATCCCCGGGCAGATCGACTTCGGCCTCACGACCGTCGGCTGCCACTCCAAGACGCACACCGTGAGCATCTACAACACGGGTGTCGCGCCGCTGTCGGTGTGTGACATCAAGCTCGTCGGGTGCGGTCCCGAGATGAAGCTCAAGAACGTCCCACCCATCCCCGGCTGCACCGGCGGCGTGGGCGGCATCGAGCTCAAGCCCAACAGCCCGATCAAGCTGTCGACGGTCTATGCGCCGCAGGACACGAGCTCGGACTCGTGCGCCATCGAGGTCTACACCGACGACCCGCTGGCGCCGGCCGTCTCCGTGCCGTTGAACGGCGCAGGCACCTACGACACCGAGCAGACCGACACGTTCAAGCAGGGCTCGGGCCAGGAGGTCGACGTCCTCATCGTGGTCGACAACTCGGGCTCCATGGGCGAGGAGCAGAACAACCTCGCCAACAACTTCAGCTCGTTCGTCCAGGACGCCAACGCGACCTGGAAGACGGATTACCACATCGCCGTCACCACGACCGACATGGAGGACGCCAAGCACTCGGGCAAGTTCCAGGGGTCGCCGCGCTTTGTGACCAACAAGGACGTGAGCGCGATTGGGCCGAGCCTCAAGGTGGGCGCGAACGGCTCGGGCAACGAGCAGGGCCTCGCCGCGGCTCAGGCGGCGTTGTCGGCGCCGCTCACGACCGAGCTCAAGCCGCCCAAGGAGTGCAACTCGGCCAACGACTGTACCAAGCCGCTCGACTGCATGGCCAGCGTGATCACGCCGGGCAAGAAGTACTGCGGCGGCCACAACATGGAGTTCCTGCGCAAGGACGCCACGCTCGAGATCGTCATCGTGTCCGACGAGGAGGACGGCTCGCCCGCGCAGCTCAACTTCTACGTGGACTTCTTGAAGGCCATCAAGGGCTACGCCAACACGAACCTGTTGCACGTCCACGCCATCGTCGGAGACAAGAACAATGGCTGTCAGGGCGCCGGCGGTGAGGCGGCCCCGGGCAATCGGTACATCGAGGTCGCCAGTCAGACCGCAGGCAAGGTCGTCAGCATCTGCACGACCGACTGGGCCAAGGCACTCAAGGACATTGGCACGGTCGCCTTCGGCCTCAAGGTGCAGTTCTTCTTGTCGCGTCCGCCGGTCGTCGAGACCATCACGGTTACGGTCGCCGGTAAGCAGTGTCTGACTGGTTGGAAGTACGAGGAGGTCTCAAACACCGTCATCTTTGACGACAAGGGCTCGTGCATGCCGCAAGAGGGACAGACGATCGACATTCATTACAAGGTGTTCTGCTACTCCGAGTAGGGCGGGACGTCCTCGAAACTCGACAAGCCTCCGGAGATCCGTACAATCGTGCGGCTTTGATAGCCGGCGAACCGCAGTGCACATGGGAGCGCGCCGCGGGCGGAGCCGAAGGAGGACCTCATGAATACGTTTTTTCGCGCGGGAGCGGCCGCATGTATTGCCGCAGGTCTGATGCTGGGGTGCGGCACGAGCGGCTCGTCGAGCCCGTCGAGCAGCAGCAACACGAACACGACCGGGACCAAGAAGGGGCAGATTCGCACCGTCACCGGCTCGCTCAAGAGCATTCCGGCGGGCAAGAAGGTCGCCGTCGCGGCCAAGACGAAGGACGGCAAGGAGCTCAAGGCCGTCATCGACCCCAAGACGAACAAGTGGAGCATCAATCTTCCCAAGGGCCAGCCGGCCCAGATCGCGCTCAACGTCGAGGGCGTGATTCGCAAGATCAAGTTCCCGAAGAACCTCAAGGTCGGCAAGACGGACGCCACGGCGGACGAGTTCGACTACTCCATCCCCGATGACGCGTTCGTGGGCGATGCGGACCTCGGCGCGCTCGACTGGACCGACGACAACGGCGCGGGAGACATCACCTGCGGCGACGATCCCGATGAGAACAGCATCTTCGAGTTCAGTGACGCCGACGGCGACGGCAAGTCGGACTGGGAAGACCCGGACATGAACTGGGCGACCGACGAGGCCTGGGAGGATGCCGCGGGCAAAGCCGAGGAGTGGTTCGACTCGAACGACCTGTGCGACCTCGACGCCGACACCGCGGGTCTGTGCGAGCCGAAGGACGCCGGCGAGTTCTTCTCGGAGGATGACTGCTCCAAGCCCGAGGCGGCCGAGTGGTGCTTCAAGGACGGCGAGAAGGGCTTCTACGAGGCCGCGGGCCAGAACGACTGGTGGAACGGCGAGGACGGTGGCGATACCGGGGCGGCGTGCAAGTCGGCCTGTGGCACGACCTGCAAGGGCGAGGCGACCTGCGTTGCCACGTGTGAGAAGGGCTGCGACGCGGCGGGCACCGGCGGTGGCACCACTGGCGGAACGGACATCGGTAGCTGCGAAGGCGCCTGCGAGGCGACCTGCAAGGCCGATGAGGGCTGCCTCGGGACCTGCCTGAAGGGTTGCGACGCCGCCGGGACGGGCGGTAGCACGGGCGGAACGGACACCGGAAGCTGCAAGGACCTGTGCGAGAAGGGCTGTCAGGGCAACGCCATGTGCATCGAGGCGTGTGGCTCGGAGTGCAGCGGGCACTAGGCTCGTCGGTCTCAGCGGGGCGCCCGGAATGGCCGGAGCGCCCTAACCCACCTCGGTAATCTCAATCATTCGCTCGAGCGCACGGCGTGCGTCTCCGATGAGTGCCAGGCGCTCCGCCTCGGTGAGCCGCTCGCGGCGTGCGGTGTGCTCGTCGACGAGGTCTCCGGCCAACACGCGATTGAGATCCGGTGCTTTGCCGTGGCGCAACAGGTCCACGAGCGCGACCAGGTGCGGCGGGTCGTTTCGGCTCATGGTCGCGCAGCCGCAGCCGATGGACGCGTACGATGGGTCGGGGATATCGGCCACATGGACGACCTCGACGCCGCGCAGCGCGCCTTGCTCGCGCGCATTGCGGACGAAGTGGCCCTCCGTGGCGATGGCGAGCCGGTCTCCGGGCGCAGCCGTGAGCATCGCGTCCCACAGATAGCGCGTCGAGCCGGCGCCGTCCGCCGCGTCGACGACTGGCTTCGGGCACTCCGGATGGACCAGCACGCGGAAGCCGCGCTCCTTCCAGTAGGTGACATGGCTCGGCGTGAAGATCGTGTGCACGCCGCAGAAGCTGCCCCACAGGATGATCTCGGCGCGGTCGCACGCCTCGCGTTCCGCAGCGGAGAGGCGGTCCCAGCGCGAGCCGCTCAGCGTGTGCGGTCCCGGCCAGACCACCTGGCGGTCGCTTGGGATTCCGAGCCGAGCCGCGGTGTTCTCACCGAGGTGGCGATCGGGGACGAAGAAGACCTTCTTGCCCAGAGCGCGGGCCCAGCCGACGACCTTGGTCGCGTTGCTCGAGGTGCAGACAGCGCCGCCGGAGCGCCCGGCCATGGCTTTGACCCGCCCGGACGTGTTCATGTACGCGACGATGACCAGCGCGTCTCCGTAGCGGGCGACGAGGTCGCTGACGACCGGCGCCAGGTGGTGCTCCTTGGCCATCATCTCCATCGTGCAGCCCGACTTCGGGTTCGTGATGAAGACCTCCTGACTGGGGCTGGCCAAGATGGCGATGGACTCGGCCATGAAGTGAACGGCCGACTCGACGAAAAGGCGCGTGTGCGGCGCGCGCCGCGTCTGGAGCGCGAGCTCGTAGCTGTCCGCGATGCGGCCGCCGTAGCGCTCGACGAGCTTCACGATCTCGCCGCCCATGTAGTAATGCGCGAGCAGCATCAGGTCGGGCCCGAAGTGCGCGAGCGCCGGTCGGAGATACCGGTCCATCCACGGAAGCACGGTCTCGGGCAGCCGGTCTGGCAGCGCGAGGTACTCCTCCGCGTAGGGCTTGAACGCGTCCTGATACCAGTCGAGCGGCAGGTCCGTCTGGCAGATCGGCAGATCGGGACGAATGACGAGTCGGGCGTCGGTCATTTCTGAGCAGACCAGGTCAGGGGCTATTCGCTGACGTGGTAGACGTTGGCACCATCGGACGAGTCGTGGGTATCGTTCAACGTACGCTCGATGTTGAGACACGCCGCGTGGAGCTTGAGCAGCGTCTCTGTGGGCCGCGAGTAGAGGTTGTAGAGCTGATGATTGGCGTCGCGCAGGCGTTTGGTGAGGTGAATGACGATCTGGTCGAGGATCTTGAAGGCGAACGGGCTGCCCGCGGTGAACATGCGCTCGAAGTCGTCCCGTGTGCACTCGAGGCAGACGGCCTGCGTGCGCGCCTGAACCGTGGCCGAGCGCGGCTTGCCGTCAATCAGCGAGACCTGGCCGATCATGGAGCCGTCGGTCAGCTGGCCGAGCTTCTCGCGCTTGCCGCCCGGGAGCTCCTTGAACACCTCGACGGTCCCGCGCGCCAAGATGAAGAACGTGAACGCGCGGTCTCCCTCGCGACACAGGATAGCGCCGGGCTTGTACACGCGCGTGGTCAGGATGGCCGTGAGCGTGCTCTTCTCGCGCGACGACAGCCCCTGGAAGATGGGCAACGTCTCGATGAACCGCTGCGTGCTGTCCGCCGGAGGCTGACCGTTCACCGCTGCTCCCTCCTGCGAACGTCCGTCTGTGGCGCGTCCACGATGCGCGAGTGCTGCGCGAGCTGCTTGTAGCGCTGCTCCATGATGGCGAGGCTCTTTTCGGGCTCCGCGAAGACCTCGCCGATCCGTGCGTTGATGGCCCGCAGCCGCTCGCAGATGGTGGGTGCCAGCGCGCGCAGGATCTTGTAGGCAGCGGGGCGCATGGCCGTGCGCATCTCGGCGAAGCGGGCCTTGTCGATGTGATACAGCACGCACTCATCGACCGTCGTGATGGTGGCGCTCACGGGTCCGTCGTCGATCAGCGACATCTCGCCGAACACGTCGCCCTTGTGCAGCGTGGCCAGGGGCGTCTCGTCGCCCTGATGGAGCTTCAGCCGGCAGTTGGCCATGCCGCTCACGATGACGTACATGCCCTGCCCCGGGAGTCCTTCCTTCAGGATGGTGTAGCCCGCGGGCGCGCGAAACAGGCGGCTTGCGCCGACGACCTCGTCGATCTCCTCGCGCGACAGTGACCGAAAGATGGGCACCGCGTTGTAGATCTTGACGTAGTCTTCAGGTTTCATGAGCTGTGCATTCTATCGAACTGCCAGAGCCAGGGAAAGCGACGCCCGTTCGGGACGGAACCTCCACTTTTGCAGAGGTCACGTCCGGAACGAACGTCGCCACCGCGTGAGCCGTGACACTACCGCCGGACGAGCTTCTTGTCGAGCGCCAAGAGCGCGCGATACAGGCCCTTGGCCACCTTCTTCTGGTAGGCCGCGGTCAGGAGCTTCTTTCCCTCGATGGCGTGGCTCAGGAAGCCGACCTCGACGACGACTGCCGGCATGTTTGCCTCCTTGAGCACACCGAAGGGCGCCTGGAAGACCCCGCGGCGCGGCGCGCGTAGCTCGGTATGCAGCGTATCGAGGATGACGCCAGCGACGAGCTCCGCGTCCCGATGGGCGCCGACGCGGGAGGCCTCGGCGAGGATGCGGTCGAGGCCGCTGGGTGGCGTTTGGGTCCCGGGCGCGCCCGCGGGATGGTTGACGGGCGTGCCCGTGGTGGCCGGATGCGCGCCTTCTTCTCGGGCCACGAGGCGGCGCACCTCTTCGGTGGTCGCCTCCGGCGAGAGGAAGTAGACCTCGAGGCCGTGAGCCTCGGGCTTCGGGCTCGCGTTCAGGTGGATCGAGAGGAAGAGATCGCCCCCGGCCTCGTTCCCGACCCGGGCGCGATCGCGCAGCCCCAGGCCCGTGTCCTCGCGCCGGGTGAGGGTCACCTTCGCGTCGGTGTGCCGCAGCAAGAGACGCTCGAGCTCCAGGGCGATGGGGAGCGTGAGCGTCTTTTCATGAACGCCGTCTGAACTGGAGGTGCCAGGGTTCTCGCCGCCGTGCCCCGGGTCCAACACGATGTGGCGGAGGTGGCGCAGGCGCGTCTTCGCCGACGCCGTGGTCGGTGAGAGGGACGCCACGAGCGCGCAGAAGCAGAGCCAGGGAGCGAGTCGCGACATGCGCGGCGACTGTAGTCGGGCCCATCGTGTCGACCAAGATTTCCGGCCAACTTTTTGGCCCCAACGCACGCAAACGGTGGTAGAAAGCGCGCCGGCTGGACCCCGGATCCGAGGAGCAACGCCAGATGAGCTACGAGAACCTGCTGGTCGAACGGCGCGGCGTCGTTGGCTTGATTACGATCAACCGCCCCAAGGTGCTGAACGCGCTCGACATCACCACGCTCCGGGAGCTGCACGCGGCGGTGAACGAGCTCGGCGCGGATCGGGACGTGCGCGGCATCGTGCTGACGGGTGCAGGCGACAAGGCGTTCGTCGCGGGTGCGGACATCGCCCATCTGTCGTCTCTCGGTCCGCGCGAGGCGCACGAGTTCTCGAGCTTCGGCGGGCGCACGTTGCGGAGCATCGAGACGGTCGACAAGCCCGTGCTCGCGGCGGTCAACGGCTTTGCCCTCGGCGGCGGGTGTGAGCTCGCGCTCGCGTGTGACGTGATCATTGCGTCGACCAAGGCGCGGTTTGGCCAGCCGGAGGTCAACCTGGGGGTCATCCCGGGCTTCGGCGGCACGCAGCGGCTCTCGCGGCTCGTCGGCAAGAACTTTGCGCGCTACATGGTCTTCACTGGCGAGATCTTTGACGCCGACTGGGCTGCCCGCACACAGATCGCTGCCGAGGTGGTCGAGCCCGAGCGCCTCATCCCACGGTGCACCGAGATCGTCGAGATCATCGCCAAGAAGGGCCCGTTGGCTGTCGCTCAAGCCAAGCGCGTCATCCAGATGGGCTTCGACCTCACGCTCGAGACGGCGCTCGAGCTCGAGTCCATGGCCTTCTCGGGCCTGTTTGCGACCGAGGACCTCAAGGAGGGCATGCGCGCCTTCCTCGACAAGCGCCGCGCCGACTTCCGGGGAGCCTGAGATGCACTTCGACCTGTCCGAGGACCATCGGCTGCTCCAGGAGAGCGTCCGCGCCTTCGCCCGTGCCAAGATCCTGCCGCACGCAGCCAGCTTCGACCGCGAGGGCCACTTCCCGCGCGCGCTGTTGGGCGAGCTGGCGCAGATGGGGCTCATGGGCGTGTACGTGCCCGAAGACTACGGCGGGGCCGGGCTCGACGTGCTGGCCTACATCGTGGCCATGGAGGAGCTGTCTGCGGCCTGCGCCTCGGTGGGCGTCACGGTCTCCGTGCAGAACTCGCTCACCATCGACCCCATCCAGACGTTTGGGACGGAGCCTCAGAAGCGCCGATTCCTGGTCCCACTCGCGCAAGGCAAGGCGATCGGCTGCTTTGCGCTCTCGGAGCCCGGCACCGGGTCGGACGCGGCCAATCAGCAGACGGTCTGCGTGCCCGACGGCGACGGCTGGATCCTCAACGGCACGAAGAACTTCATCACCAACGCGCCCATCGCCGACACCATCGTCGTCTTCGCCATGAGCGACAAGTCGCTCGGCAACCGCGGCATCTGCGCGTTCGTGCTCGACATGCGCACCCCGGGCGTCTCGTGTGCGCCCAAGGAGCACAAGCTCGGCATTCGCGCCTCGCCGTGCTCGTCGGTCATCTTTGAGGACGTGCGCGTGGGTCCAGACGCCATGCTCGGGCGCGTGGGCGAGGGCTTCAAGGTGGCCATGAAGACGCTGGACGGCGGACGCATCGGCATCGCCGCGCAAGCGCTCGGTATCGCGCGGCAGGCCTACGAGGAGGCGCTCCAGTACGCGCAGGATCGCCAGGCCTTTGGCGCGCCCATCTCCGCGCTCCAGGCCATCCAGCACAAGCTCGCCGACATGGCCATGGAGCTGGACGCGGCGCGCCTGCTCATCCACCGCGCGGCGTGGCTGAAAGACCAGGGCCAGCCGTTCTCGAAGGAGGCGGCCATGGCCAAGCTGTATGCCTCGGAGATGGCGACGCGCGTGACGCACCAGGCGCTCCAGGTCCACGGCGGCTACGGTTATCTGGAGGACTTTCAGGCCGCGCGGCATTCGCGCGATGCCCGCATCACCGAGATCTATGAAGGGACGAGCGAGATCCAGCGCCTCGTCGTCGCGGCGGCCACGCTCAAGGAGCTCGGCGGCTGATGGACCTCACGCTGCCCGCGGAGGTGCTCGCGGTGCGCGATCGGGCGCGGTCCATCGCGCAGGAGGTGCTCTGGCGCGGGGCGCGCGAGCGGGATCGCACGAAGGCCTTCCCCATGGCCGAGGTACAGCAGCTGGCGCAGGCGGGGTTCATGGGCGTCACGGCACCCGTCGAGGCCGGCGGGCTCGGGTTCGGCGCGGTCGCCTACGCGCTGGCCCTGCATGAGATCGCCGGAGCGTGCGCGTCCACCGCGGTGACGATGGCGGTCACGAACATGGTCGTCGACATGGTCGTCCGCTTCGGCACGCCCGAGCAGCAGCGCTGGGCGTTCTCGCGCCTGCTCACCGGCGAGCGACCCGTGGGCGCCTTCTGCCTGTCTGAGCCCCATAGCGGCTCCGACGCGGCGGATCTCCGCGCCAAGGGCGAGCTGCAGAGCGACGGAAGCTGGCGGCTGTCCGGCACGAAGATGTGGGTCTCGAGCGGGGCGCCCTGCTCGGTCGCGCTCGTAATGGCCCGCACGGGCCCCAGCAAGGCCGGCGGGATCACCGCGTTCTTGGTCGACACGGACCAGCCCGGGTGGCAGCCCCAAAAGGCGGAGGACAAGATGGGCCTCCGTGCGTCGAACACCGCGATGATCGCCATGGAGGACGTCCTGGTTCCTGGCGATCGCTTGCTCGGCGGCGAGGGCGCCGGCTTCAAGGTCGCGATGACGGCGCTTGACGGTGGTCGCATCGGCATCGGCGCGCAGGCGTTGGGGATCGCGCGGACGGCGCTCCGCCTGGCCGCTCAGCCGCTCGGTCGCGCCGCGCCGAGCCAGGCGCAGCTGCTGCGCGTCGCCGATGCCGCGACCGCCCTCGACGCGGGCTGGCTCATGATGCTGCGCGGTGCGTGGCTCCGTGAGCAGGGCCGAAAGATGACGCGTGAGGCCGCCATGGCCAAGGTCGTGGCCACCGAGTCCGCCTGGCGCGCCGTCGAGCTCGCCTCCGAGATTGCCGGCGAGGCTGGCCTGCTGGGCGACGTGGACCTCGAGCGCCTGGTGCGCGACGTGCGCGTCACGCGCATCTACGAGGGCACGAGCGAGATTCAGCGACACGTGATTGCACGCGAGATCCTGTCCACGGGGAGGAGCACATGAGCGAACGAGGGCGTGTTCTCATCGGCAAGCCGGGCCTCGATGGCCACGATCGCGGCGCCAAGGTCATCGCGCGCGCGCTGCGTGACGCGGGCTTCGAGGTCATCTACACCGGCCTCCACCAGACGCCGGCCATGATCGCCGCAGCCGCCATCCAAGAGGACGTCGACTGCATCGGCTTGTCCATCCTCTCGGGTGCGCACAATCACCTCGTCCCCGAGATCCTGCGCGAGCTCAAGGAGCGCGGCGCGACGGACATCCCCATCTTTCTGGGTGGCATCATCCCCGAGGCGGACGTCGTCGCGCTCAAGGCCCAAGGGGTGCTCGAGGTGTTCACGCCCGGCACGCCGCTCGACGCGGTCGTCGTCGCCGTCGGCAAGGCGTGCGCTGGACGTGCACAGACGATCGAGGCGCTGCCGTGAACTTCGGTCCGTCCGAGGATCAGCGCGCGATCGCAGCCGCGGTCCGCGACGTGGTCGCGCAGGACGTGCCACCGTCAGTCGACGCGTTGCGCGCGCTGGGGCTCTTCGGCGTCATCGCGCCCGTCACCGCCGGCGGCTCGGGCCTTGGCGTCGTGGAGCTTTCGCTCTGCCTCGAGGTCCTGGCCACGCGTTGGCCGTCCCTCGCGCGCGGCGTTCAGGCTCACGCGCTCGGCGTCCTGCGGCCGCTGCTCGCGGTCGAAGGGGTCACCCCGCGGACCCGCGCGCTCGCGGAGGGCAGGGCGCTCGGCACGCTGCGCACCGGTCAGCTCGTGCCGTTCGCAGCGCGGGCCCAGTGGCTCATGGATCTCACAGGCGCCCACGCCACACTCGTTGCGGGGCCGCTGCCCGTTGAAGCCACGCCCGCCGTGCTCGGGTTGCGCGAGGCGGAGCACGGCGTGCTCGGTCCCGTCGGTGGCAAAGCCATGGCGCCGCCGGCCCGGGACGCCCTCGACGTCGGCATTGCGGCGATCGCGCTCGGCATCGCTCGCGGTGCGCTCACGGCCGCGTGTCGCTACGCGCAGGAGCGGCATCAGTTCGGCGGGCCAATCGCGCGGTTTCAGGCGTCGCAGTGGAAGATCGCCGACTCCGCGACCGAGCTCGACGCCGCGCGCCTCGTCACGCTGGCCGCCGCGGCGGCCGTCGACGCCGAGCGTCCCGGTCGCGCCCGGCTGGCGGCGCAGGCTGCGGTCCTGGCGACCGAGGCCGCCGTGCGCACCACCGATCGCGCGCTCCAACTGCACGGCGGCTACGGCTACGTTACCGACTTCATCGTCGAGCGGCTCTATCGCGACGCACGGGCGCTGCGCTTTGCCGACGGTACGCCCGATGCGCGCAGGGACACCATCGCCGCGGCCGCGCTCGGCCACGCACGAGGATAGGCACATGCGACCCATCGCGACACTGCTGTTCATGTTCTGGCTCGGGGCCTGTGCGGCCAGCGGCAACACCAGCTCGAGCACCACGGACGCGACCGCGCCGAAGAGCGATACGGTCTCCCCCGGTGCGGACACCGCCGTAGCGTGTCAGCCCGTGGCGGCGTGGTCCGGGTTGCCGTGCAACCCGCTGTGCGGCGCCTCCGCCTCGCCTGCCGGCCAGTACTGTGGCGTGGACAAGGCAGGCAAGGTCGGCCACGTGCCTGTCGGGGAGCAGAAGCTCGGCTTTGGCTGCAACGACATCTCGCCGTGCGCGGCCGGCGGTTGCGTCGAGGTCCCCGGCAAGGGCAGGAAGTGTCAGCCATTCTGCGCCCAGGACGCCGACTGCGAGGCCGGCCAGAAGTGCGCGCTCTCGCTCTCCGCAAGCAGCGTCACGCTCACGCTCTGTGGCCCCAACGCGACGACCAAGGTCTGCGACATCTTCAAGCAGGACTGCGCCGACGGGCTTGCCTGCACGCTCAACGGCTCGAAGGAGTCCTGCCTCAAGCCGGGTCCCAAGAAGAAGGGCGAGGCCTGCGACGGTACGAGCTTCTGTGAGAAGGGCCTCGTCTGCGTGTCGGACAAGTGCCACGAAGTGTGCAACCCGCACACGAGCGGACCGGACCCCAAGTGCACCAACGTCTGTCCCGACCGCACGGGGAACCTCGACGGAAACGACGACGTCGCCGTCTGCTCCGAGAAGAGCGACAAGCCCAAGTGCACGCTGCTCACGGGCAAGGAGTGCGCCTCCGGCGAGGGCTGCTACGTCACGAGCTCGAGTGACGGCCCGCGCTGCGAGACCGCGGGCACCGCCGCGCCAGGGAAGCCGTGCACGTCGGACACCGACTGCGCTGCGGGCGCGACCTGCGTCGGCAACGCGTGTCGCAAGCTCTGCGATCCGCTCCAGCAGGTCGAGAAGGGCTGTAGCGACATCACCATCCCGTGCACTCCGCTCGGCTGGGGCGCCGGCTACTGCGACGAGTAGGCGCGTGACCGAGCCGCTGCTGCGGGTCTTCGGCTTGCTGCCGGAGTCGCACGTCAACGGCCCGGGCCGCCGCGCGGTCGTCCACCTGCAAGGCTGCACGCTTGGCTGCCCCGGCTGCTTCAACCCCGAGAGCCACGCGCCTCTGGGCGGCACGACCATGACGGTCGACGCCGTCTGCGACGCCCTCCTCGCCTCGCGACCCGACGGGGTCACCATCAGCGGAGGCGAGCCGTTTCAGCAACCGGAGGCGCTGCTGGCGCTGGTGACGCGACTCCGTGCGCGGGGAGTCGCGTCGCTCCTCGTCTTCTCCGGGTACGCCCTCGACGAGCTCGAGCAGTTGCCGCTCGGACCGTCCATCCTGGAGCGCATCGACGTCGTCGTCGCGGGTCGCTATGACGTCAAGCTGCCGGGCGGTGGGCTCCTGGGCTCAGGCAATCAGCGCCTCGTGCGGCTGACGGACCGTCACGGTCTCGACGAGCTCTCTGGTGACGGGCTGGTGGCCGAGCTCACCATTCGGCCCGATGGCACGGTCATCCTGACGGGCTTCCCGTCGGCGGAGCTGCGTCGCGCGGTTCGGGAGCTCAGCGGCTAGGAGCTGCTGTCGAGCACCTGGTGCAGCGCCCGAATCACGCGCTCGGGCTGTTCGATGTTGGGCATGTGCCCGCAGCGTTGGATTTCGTCGAACACGGTGAACTTTACTTGGTCTCGGACGGCCCGGATGCGCTTGGGTGGCACGAGCTTGTCCTCGGCCCCAAAGACGATGGACGTCGCCACGCCGGAGCCACTGAGCTCCTCGGCCAGATCGCGCTCCATGAAGTCGTGTCGCAGGTCGTGCATGACGCGGGCGATGCCGATGATGTCGTGCAAGACATAGGTATCCGAACACGTCTCGATGAACTCGCGCGTGCGGTCGTTGGTCTCCTGAAACACCTGCCGGAGGATCCAACGCCAAACGCGCGGGAGGAGCGGCTCCAGTACGCGCGGGCGCAGGATGAGGTGTCCGGCGCTCTGGAGCCAGCGCGGCACCGGCGAGAAGCCCGCGGGGTTCACGAGCACCGCATGCGCAACGCGCTCCGGGAAGTGGATGGCCGTCTCGCTCGCCACCATCCCGCCGAGGGAGTGCCCCACGAGGATGGCCCGGTCGACGTCGACTGCGTCCATGAACGCCGCGACCTGCCGCGCGTAGGCGGCCACCGAATACGGCCGCTCCCGTGGCGCGAAGGCGCTCTCCCCATGGCCGGCGAGATCGAGCCCGAGGACCCGCGTGCGGCTGGCCAGCGCCGGCGCCACGTGGATCCACTGCGTGACGTTGCCCGCCAGCCCGTGAACGAACACGATCGGAAGGGCGCCTCGCTGCGGGCGTGGAGGCGCTCCCGTGTCGAAGAACGCCGTGCGTCCTCCGGACTCGGCGGGCAGGTCCACCAGGAACTGCGGCAGCGTGAAGCGCCGGTCGCGACCCGCGCCGAGCACCTGCGACAGCGGCATGGGCACGATCGCAGGCAACGACAGACGTTGCGCGTCGGGAACCAGGCTCAGTCGCGAGAGGTGGAGGGCCGGTGCCTGCAAGGGTGAACTCATGTTGGGGAAAGCATAGGCGAAGTGTCCGGAATGAACCAAAAATTCACCCCGGAATCACGCGAGTCGATGGACTGATGCCTAGAAGCCGGTGCCGTCGACCTTGGTCCCGGGGGAGCAGACGACCTTGTTCTGCGGTCCGCCGGGGTGCGCCGCAAAGGCCGACGTAACGTCCGTCTCCTTACCGCGGACGAGCGACCGGTCCTTACCGCCCTCGGCTCCGTAGGTCATCTTGTCCATGACCTTGCCGGCGGCATTGCGCAGAATGACGGTGTCACCCGCGTTGCCCAGGCCGAGGCCAGCCGTGGCCGCAAAGAACTTCACCGTGCTGGTCGAGGCCGGAAGCTTGCCTCCGCCGAAGATCACGGCCGCGGCGCGCGCGGGAATCGTAACGCCCTGCGCGAACGTGAAGCGCACCTTGGCGCCGTCGGCGACCGTCCAGCCACCCACGTTGAGCGGCGTGCTGCCCGGGTTCACGAGCTCGATGAACTCGTCCTGAGCGCTGTCGGTCTTGCCGTCGCCGTTGGCGTCACCCGTGGCGCCGGTGGGCGGATCCGCCAGGACCTCATTGAGCACCAGCGTGGCCGCGACCGGAGGCGGCTCGCTGCACTTGGAGTTGAGCGGCGCGCAGACGCGACCGGTGACCGAGAGTCCATAGGCCGTAATCTGGCAGGTGTAGCCGCCCGGGCAGCCATCATCGGCCGTGCACGCCGCGGAGCAGACCTTGCTCGCGCCGAGCTTGACGCACTGGTTGCTGCCACCGCAGTCTGCGTCAACCGCGCACTTGCTGCAGAAGCGGGACTTGTCGGCAAACGGCTTGAGGTGCGGGTTGTCGTCGATGCCATGGACGCCATACATCGCGGGGCTCCAGGAGTTGCCGTCGAGCTTCTCCATGAGCTGACCGTAGGTCGTGGCCGTGTAGTTGCCCTTGCTATCGGCGCCGGCGACCGCGGAGATGAAGTCCATGAGGCCATCGGCCTGTGCCGCGTTCGAGTACGTGGTCGTCGTGATGATGTCGATGTTGGTGCGCGACGACTTGGCCGGATTCATGAAGAAGGCCTGGCCTAGCGCGTACGTCTCACAGCCCTCGGCGAGCACGACCTGGTAGAAGTCCGGCAGCGTGAGGCCCGCGATCTCCGAGTCGTCGAGGTCGCCCTCGTCCGTCTTGCGCCAGTTGGCGAGCGCGAAGCCATAGAACGGACCGGAGTGACCCGAGAAGATCACGACCTCCTTGGTCGCCAGATCCGCGCGCATGTCCTCCTCGAGCGCCTTGCCTCCCGCGGCCGTGTCCGGATCCGTCTCCGAGCCGGGCTTGCCCCAGTGCAGCGTGACCTCGACCTGCACGGGCTTGCCGCCTGCCTGGATGGACCGCGTGAGCGGCGCGGACTTGCGCGTGAGCGCGTCGTAGGCCGCCGGCGCCTTGTAGCCCTTGGAGACGAGCCAGTCGTAGATCTCCTTGGAGTGCTTGAGGTGGTACTCGGAGTGGTAGTCCCAGCCGAAGTAGATGGCGATGGTGACCTTGCCGTCGGCGAACAGGCGGGCCGCGTCGACGAAGCCGTCCATGGAGCGCGGCTCGGCCTTGATGGCGAAGGTCAGGGTCTCGAGCTGGCTCGGGTCGAGCTTGCTCGGGTCAAACGAGCTCCACGGCGCCTTGCGGTACCACTCGTCGTTGATCTCGAGCCGCTGGATCTCCTCATTGGTGGTCTTGCCGACCTTGAGCTCGAAGGTCATCTTGCCGTCGGCGCCCGTGACCACCGGCAGCCGGTTGCCCTTGAGCAGGTCGTTTGGACCGCCGAGCTCCTGGCGCACCGTGAACGCATACGTGACGCCGTCACCCATTGGCCGAATCGCCAGCTCCTCGTAGGAGCCGTTCTTGGTCAGCGAGTGGAAGTCCCCGTAGTCCTTGTTGGCGTCCTTGTCGCTCTTGGAAGTGATGTAGCTGTTGAGGAACCAGCCGATGGCGATCTGCTTGAACGGGATGAGGCGCTGCACCTTGGCGAGCTTCTGCTCCTCGGGGAGCGCCTTGTCCGCGGCGTCCAGCACGATGGTCACCTCGCCCTCCACCGCGTACTCCTGCGAGGACTTCGACAGGTAGTTGTCCTCCTTGCCGAAGGCGACGATCTCCGGGGCCTCGTCCTCGCCGGCGCCGGGTGCGGACACGTCATCGATCTCCGCCGCGCAAGCCGCCAGAGACGTGGCGACCGCACCAGCCGAGAGCCATCGCATCCAGTTCGTGTACTTCATGAGGACCTCCAGTGAGATGAGTGACTTCGTGGCGCGGCATGTACTCGAAAGTGGCGTGAATTGCAAGTGGAAATGCGGTCCCCGAGCGTGTTTTCCTCGCTGCCGAAAGTGGCGCAGGAGGGTATGTGTTCAAAGTACATGATTGACTTTGCAGCTATGGTGCCATACGTTCCGCGCGCCCGTGGGGGCGGAGGAGCCCATGTCCCGACGCAAGGTCGCTACGACCGTCTACATCACCCGCGAACAGGACCAGGCGCTCAAGGTGCTGGCCGAGCGAACGAACGTGTCGGTCGCGCAGTACATCCGCAACGGCATCGACCTCGTGCTCAAGCAGCACCGGCAGGCGCTCCCCGAGCAGCTTTCGCTCGTCGGAGGCGACGACGACGCCGTCTCCCGGGGAGGTGACGCGTGAGCCGTCACGTCCTCATCACAGGCGCCTCGGGCTTCCTCGGCTCGCATCTGTGTGACCTGTACATTGCTCGCGGCTGGCGCGTCACGGGTCTCGACAACGAGCTCGCGGGCCGGCGCGAGAACATCGCGCATCTGCTCGGCAACCCCGCGTTCTCCTATCAGGTTCACGACATCTGCGACGGCCTCCCAGACGATGGGCGCCCGCTCGACCTCATCTTGCATCTGGCCTCGCTCGCCAGCCCGCCGTTCTACAAGCGGCTTCAGGTCGAGACGCTCATGGTCGGCGCCATTGGCACGCGCAACGCCCTCGAGCTCGCGACACTCAAGGGCGCTCGCATTCTCTTTTCGTCAACCAGTGAAGTGTATGGCGATCCGCTGGAGAGCCCGCAGTCGGAGTCCTACTGGGGCAACGTCAACCCCATCGGGCCGCGCTCGATGTACGACGAGTCCAAGCGCTTCGCCGAGGCGCTCATGGTGGCCTACCAGAAGACGCGCGGGACCAACGTCGCGATCGTCCGCATCTTCAACACGTACGGTCCCCGCCTGCGGCCCGACGACGGTCGCGTGGTCACCGAGTTCCTGGGCCAGATCCTCGACGGCAAGCCGCTCACGGTCCATGGCGATGGCACGCAGACGCGGTCGTTCTGCTACGTCGGGGACCTGGTCGACGGCATCGCTCGCATGGCCGACTCGACCCACACGGGTCCCGTCAATCTGGGCAACCCGCATGAGGAGATGAGCATCCTCGCGCTTGCCGAGCGCCTCTGTCGCGTGTTCGACGCGCCCTTCAATCGCTCCGGCCCTCTGCCGCCGCAAGACGAGAATGATCCGCGGCGGCGTCGCCCCGACATCAGCCTCGCGCGCACCCTGCTCGGGTGGGAGCCTCGCACGACGTTCGAGGACGGGATGCGCGCCACCTACGACTACTTGAAGACGCTCCGCGCCTAGCGGCAGCGCCGAAAGCCCCGCATGCCCGAATTGTCAGAAAAGGTCCGTAACTTCAGCATCATCGCGCACATCGACCATGGGACGTCGACGCTCGCCGATCAGCTCCTGCTCGCGTGCGAGGCCGTCAGCTCGCGCGAGATGAAGAGCCAGTTCCTCGACAGCATGGATCTCGAGCGCGAGC
>SXOX01000146.1 GCA_005776585.1 Pseudomonadota bacterium
GCAAGACATAATTCGTTACGCCCACGACTTGTTGGGTGAAGGTCTCACAGTTACTTGCAGTTTTTCTGATGCGGTACTTGCCCACGTGGCGTCCTCGGCAGTTCCTGGAATAGAGATCGTGCTACTCGACACACAGTTTCTCTTTGCCGAGACACACTGGTTTGTGCTCGTGTCGCGCGACCTCGCGGTGGTCGAGCATCTGGCCGACCGCGTCGCGGTGCTGCAGCGTGGTCGCATTGTCGAGGAGGGCCCGCGGGAGCAGGTGCTGCGCATGCCGCGGCATCCGTACACACGCGCGCTCCTCGACGCCGAACCGACTATAGGCACAAACACAACGGCAGGCCGATGAACTCGACGCACGTCTGAATGGTGCAGCCCGGCTCGTTGCACGGATAGGGCGCGCCCTGGCAGTTCCCGCCGACGCACTTGTCGGCGACCGTGCAGGCGTCGTCGTCGTCGCAGCTCCCGGCGATGGGCGTGTGCTGGCAGCCCTTGGTCGCGTGGCAGGAGTCGCCCGTACAGGGGTTGCCGTCGTTGCACGGGTCGATGGGCCCGCCGATGCACTGCTTGCCGGCGCACACGTCGCCGTTGGTGCACACGTTGAAGTCGTTGCACGACGCCGTGTTCGCCTTGTGCGTGCAGCCGGTCGTGGCGTGACAGCCATCGTCGGTGCAGACCTGCTCATCGTCGCAGTCGAGCTTGCCCGTCCCCGAGCACGACCCGCCCTGGCACTGGTCCCCAGTCGTGCAGATATCGTTGTCGTTGCAGCCGTTGCCGTTGGGCGGGAAGGTACAGCCGACCTTCGGCTGGCAGAGATCGCTCGTGCACGGGTTGCCGTCGGAGCACGGGTTCGTCGGCTGGTGCACACACCCGATGACGTTGTTGCACGCGTCGGTGGTGCATGGGTCTGCGTCATCGCACGAGAGCGCTCCGCCCGCCTTGCACGCACCCGCCTGGCACAAATCTGGCCCCGTGCACGGGTTGCCGTCCTCGCAGGGCGCGCTCTCGGCGACCGGGTAGACGCAGCCGTCGCTTGGGTCGCAGAGGTTCTGCGTGCACGGCTTGCCGTCGTCACACAGGATCGGCGACCCGCCCTTGCACGAGCCGCCGCTGCACTTGTCGACTTGCGTGCAGACGCTCCCGTCGTCGCACTTCTGCGCGTTCGGGGTGTGCAGACACTCCTTGGGGGTGCACGCGTCGTCCGTGCACGGGTTCAGGTCGTCGCAGGGTGCCGCGGGCAGGTGCGTGCAGCCCGCAGCGCCGCACCCGTCACTGGTGCACAGATCCCCGTCGTTGCAGTCGAGCGGTGGCCCCGCGACGCAGCCGCCGTCGATGCACACGTCACTTGCGGTGCACGCGTTCTGGTCGTCGCACGGAGCGCCCGAGGACTTCTCGCCGTAGCAGCCGTTCTGGGCGTCGCATGCGTCCTTGGTGCAGGGATCGGCGTCGTCACAATCCTTGGGTTTGCCGCCCGTGCAGTTGCCGCTCGCGCAGGCGTCCTCGGTCGTGCACACATTGCCGTCGTTGCACGGCGCCGTGTTGGGCGGGTTGAGGCAGGTCCCGTCCGCCGCGCAGAGATCGTCGGTGCAGGCGTTCAGATCGTCGCAGAGACCCTCGTCGGCCTTCTGGTCGCAGTCGTTGTCCTTCGTGTCACAGACCTCGACGGCCCCCGGATGAATCGCGCCATCGGTCGGCGCGCAGTCGGTCGCATCGGGCACGTTGTCGTTGTCGTCGTCGGGATCGCACGCATCCCCCGCAAGGTCCCCGTCGGTGTCGTCTTGAGCGGCATTGGCGACGAGCGGGCAGTTGTCGACGTCCTGCGCGACGCCATCGTGGTCGCAGTCCTCGTCCGTCGTGCCGTCGCAGTCGTCGTCCTTCTGGTTGCACGTCTCCTCGGCCGGGGTCGCCGCGGTGCACGCCGAGAGCCCCGCCGGACCGCAGGCGCGCCCTCCGGTGCAGGCTCCGGCGGCGTTCGAGCGCACACAGGTCGTCGCGAGCGCGAGCCCCGTGGCCAGCGGGCTGCAGATACACTCGCCTGCCGATGGAACGCACTGGGAGCCCGTCTTGCCGTCACCCAGGGGGACCGGTGCGCAGTCATACCCCGACGGACAGTCGGCGCCGGTCGCGTCACACGGGACGCCACAGAAGCGCCCCTTGGCGCCATGATCGATGCACGCGGAGCCGGGCTCCCCATAGTCGGCGACGCAATCGGCGGCCGTCTTGCACGGGTCGCACAGGTGAACGAAGCGCGGCACGCACGCGAACACGAGGTCTGCGCTCTGGTTCTGGACCTGCTTGCACGCATAGCCCGTGGGGCAGGTGTCGGAGCAGTTGATGGTGCAGACCGCGCCCGCGGAGGACGCCACGCACAGGCCGCTCGTGCAGTCCCCGGGGCCCTTGCAGGGGAAGCCGAGCGCGCCCGGCAGCGGGCCGGCATCCTCGACGAGGCCGCCGTCGGAGGGCACGTGCGCGTCGACGCTGACGCCGTCGGGGCGCACGTCGGCCTTCGCGTCGACCTTGGCGTCCACGCCGCCGTCGGCAGAGAGGGCGTCGGTCGGCGAGGACTGCGGCGGGTTGGCCGGGTCGCTCGTGCAGCGGGCGGTCAGGAGGAGCAGGCACACGATGGGAGTCAGTCGCATTGGAGGACGCTACCCGAAGCGGGGGCCGGTGGGCAATGCTCGCGAGAGGCGTCAGCCCGAGCTTCGAGGCCGGGGCCAGCCCTCGCGAGAGGCCTCCGCCCGGGCTCCAAGGCCGGAGCCAGCCCTCGCGAGAGGCCTCCGCCCGGGCTCCGAGGCCGGAGCCAGCCCTCGCGAGAGGCCTCCGCCCGGGCTCCAAGGCCGGGACGCGGGCTCGCGAGAGTGCGCGTCAGGTCGGCAGGGCCGGGGGTGCAGGGCGAGGACCGCCCGCAGGGCGACGATCGAGCAGGTCGAGGTACCCAAAGATGAGCGCGTCCAGGTTGCGCGGCAGGGTCGGGTCGTCCTCGATGTCATCGCGGATGGCCGCGCGCGCACGGTTGACCACGCCGAGCGCTCGGGACCGGAGAGCGCCGGCCTGCGCGCCCGACACGCCGGTCGACTCCGCCATGATGGTGGCTCTGCCGGAGAGCAGGTCATCGATGCCGTCTCCTGCGGCGACAAACTCCGAGGCCCACGTCGCGGCCGTGTCGCCGCCACTGACGGGGAGGAGCGCGAGGTCGGTGGCCAGCTCCGTGAGCTTCGGCCGATGCGTCCGGGCGCGGGCGGCCTCCGTCGCATAGCTCGCGGTGAGCTCACGGCGCTCGGGGACAAACGCTGCGACGATGCGCTCGGCCGCCGCACGGACCTCGGGCGGCGCGTCCGGCAACGCCAAGTACGCGTGACAGAGGTGCCACAGAGCGGCGCCGAAGCCATCGTGCCGCGCGTCCACGTGGCCGAGCGCCTCGGCGAGCGGCGTCCCGGAGTCGAGCGCCGCGCCGGGCAGAGACAGGATGTCCGTCAACGTCCGGTCGAGGCGGGGCGCGTACGCCCGGCCAGAGGGCGTGAGAAGGAGGTGGTTCCGCCGCTGCGTCTGAAGGAGGTCCTCCAACGCGAGGCGGAGATCGGCGATACGAACCATGGGCAAGCTCCTGGTGCTGAGGTTGTCGGGTCGAACGCGCGCACTTTAGGGTGGCCCGAATTGAGGGTCAAGAACCTCACTTTGGTCCAAACACGGCCGACTGCGCCACGGCTGTTCTCGCGAGCGGACTTGTGACACGGTGACCCGCCATGACGATCACCCTGAACGACCTTCAAGCACGCACGGCCAGCGCCGTTGCGCACTACTGGCTCACCCGGAACCGCCAGGACGCGCGCCAGACTGGGGCGGATGCAGACCGTGGCGCACGCGGATCGGTGACCGGCGGCAAGCAGATGGACGGCTTCCCCAAGCTCGTTCAGATGGCGCTGGTGGAAAACGGGCTCGGCGGCCTCACGATTCGGCGAGACGGCCCGTTGGAGCTGCCCGGCTATTTCCGGCCGACGAAGAAGTGGGACCTGCTTGTGCTTCGCAACGGCCAAGTCCTCGCGGCGCTGGAGTTCAAGTCGCAAGTGGGCCCTTCCTTCGGCAACAACTTCAACAACCGGTGCGAAGAGGCGATTGGCTCCGGGCACGACCTGCGCATTGCGTTTCGGGAGCGTGCCCTCGGCCAGTCTGGTCCGCCGTTCCTGGGTTGGGTGATGTTGCTTGAGGACTCGCCTCGGTCTCAGGTCCCGGTGGACGTCGCAGAGCCTCATTTCCGGGTGTTTCCGGAGTTTCGCGGAGCCTCCTATGCGAAACGGTACGAGCTGCTCTTGCGGCGACTGACGAGCGAGCGCTTGTACGACGCGGCGGCCTTGGTCCTGGCAAAGCGGGTGACTAGCCCGACGGCGAGCCACTCCGAGCCGGCTCCGGACCTCACATTGCGTTCCTTCCTTTGCCAGCTGATTGGCCATCTCGCCGGGCGCGTCGAGGGGACTCCGTGATGCAGCTCGAGCTGCCCGTCGCCGCACCGCTGTCGGCGGATCTCTACGATTTCGGCGTTCGTTCCTCGGGTCAGACCCACGGCGTGGTGCTCACGAAGCCCCACATCGTGGACCTGGTGCTCGATCTCGCGGGTTACACCGAGGATCGGGACCTGGCCACGCTCCGCCTTCTGGAGCCCTCCTGTGGGACTGGCGCGTTCCTCATTCGAGCGCTGGAGCGCCTCCTCACCTCAGCGCAGCGGCATGGGCACGCGGCGGCGGACCTTGCGCCATGCTTGCTCGGCGTCGACATCGACGCTGCCCATTGCACCGCCACGCGCGAGGCGCTGGCTACGGTTCTGCACGTGCAGGGCGCCGTTGATGCCGACACTGCAAGGGGCCTGGTCGCGGGCTGGGTGCGCCAGGCCGACTTTCTGCTCGAGCCACTGCCCACGGCCGACATCGTGGTGGGGAACCCGCCCTACGTCCGAGTCGAGCAGATCGCGCCAGCGCTTCAGGCCGAGTATCGCCGGCGTTTCGAGTCGCTGTTCGATCGCGCGGACTTGTACGTGGCCTTCATCGAGCGCGCTCTCCACCTTCTTGCACCTGGAGGGATCCTTTCCTTCATCTGCGCCGATCGCTGGATTTCCAATCGCTACGGAGCCCCTCTCAGGCAGCTGGTCACCGACCGCTTTCGACTCTTTGCGTACGTCGACTTGCATCAAGCATCGCCCTTTGAGGCCGAGGTCATTGCGTATCCGTCGATCTTCGGGATCGGGACCGGCCGAACGGAGCGGGTGCTCATGGGGCGGCTGGAGACGGCGACCGCAGAGGAATGCCAGGAGTTGCGCCGGTACCTTCGCGGTGAAGCGAGCCGGGCCGACGTCGCGAGCTACGACACCTGGTTTTCGGGCGCCGCGCCGTGGGTGACGAGTGGCCCCGAGCACCTGCGTCTCCTCCGCCGGCTGGAAGCCCAGTTCGAGACGCTGGAGGCCGATGGAGTCACGCGCGTCGGTATCGGGGTCGCCACCGGTGCAGATGCCGCCTATATCGTCGATGCCACAACGGGCGTCGAGGCCGACCGACTTGTGCCGCTCGTTCGTCGTGAGGATCTCCGCGCAGGTCGGATCGAGAACGCTGGGCGCTTCGTACTCAACACGTTCGGTGATGACGGGAGGGTCGTCGACCTTGGCGCTTTTCCCGGTCTGGCGGCCCATCTGGACCAGTTCCCGACGGTGCGCGCGCGCCACGTCGCCAAGAAGAACCCGACGGGATGGTTCAGAACAATCGACCGCGTGTACCCCGAGCTCGTGGGGCGTCCCAAGCTTCTCATCCCGGACATCGCGGGCTCGAATGAAGTCACCTTCGACGCGGGTCAGTTTCATCCGCATCACAACCTCTACTTCGTGACCTCGGATGCCTGGGACCTCGAGGTCCTCGGCGGCCTACTCAGCTCCAAGGTCGCCTTGTTCTTCGTGTGGTCCTACGCGGTGAAGATGCGGGGCGGCTACCTCCGCTTTCAGGCGCAGTACCTCCGGCGCATTCGTGTCCCCTCGCCGCGCTCGCTGCGGGCCGAGCTCTCGACGGCACTGCGCGACGCGTTCCGCGCCCGGGACTTCGCTGCGCTCGACGCCCTCGCGCTTGAGGCCTACGGGCTTGATGCGTTGATCCCTTTCGACTTCGTCGACACGCGCGGATAGCAGCGATACGCCCCAGTTGCGCCAGCACGAGCCAGAGCCGCCGGAACGCCTTCTGAGCAGCGCAGGAACGAGGAAGTCAGGAAATCAGGAGACCAGGAAGGGCGCTCGACGCCCCCGGCCTACCTCCTGTCCTCCTCCCTTCTTGCCTTCCTCAGCGTAAAGGACCTCTGAGTTGCAGCCGACGCAGGCCTGACTGAGCGGTCGCAGGGCGAGGCCATCCCTTGAAGCGCGCGGCCGAGTGTGAGACAGCCGACATCGGGACGGGCGTTGCGGCGCCAGGAGGACACATGGGAGCAAGGTCAGTGTGGATGGCAGGCGTCGTGCTCGCGGCGCTGGTGGTGAGCACAGCTGGGTGCGAGACGAAGCTCGACGACGGCAAGAGCACCGCCGCGACGACCGGCGGCACAGCCGCAGACGCGAAGGGCGACGGCATGACCGGCGGCATGACGGGTGACGCCACCACCGGCAGTGCGCCCACCGACCTCGCGACGGGCGGCGTCACGGGCGACGCCATGACCGGCGGGATGACCGGAGATGCCACCACCGGGGGCACCACGAGCGACGCCAGCACCGACGCCACGACCGGCGGCGTGACAGGAGATGCCATGACCGGCGGCACGACCGGCGGCACGACCGGCGCGGCCTGCCCGACCGCCGTGTTCCTCGACGTCGCGCAGTCGCCCGGCGCAGGCGCGGCCTATCCGAAGCCAACCCTGACGGTCACGTGCACGGACACCACTGTCGTGGTCAAGGGCAACGGCATCCCGCACTACGAGTTCGTGCCGATTACGCCAAACGCGCTGAAGGCGCAGAACTACACGTTCACGCTCCCGCGGCAGCCGGCGATGGCGGCGCAGACCTCGACCATCCCGCTGCTCGGAACCGTCGGCATCGCGGTCAACGGGCTGCCGTTCTATGGGCCGAACGAGGCGCAGAACCCGGACCCATACGGCGATCCGGTCTACAACGGGCTGCTGGACAAGTGCCTCGGCCACACGGGACCGAACGGTGACTATCACTACCACGCGATGCTCGTCGCCTGCTTGTCGGCGGGTGTCGCTGCGGGCCAGCCCTCGCCGATCGTGGGGTACGCCTTCGACGGCTTCCCCATCTACGGCCCGAACGGCTGCGTGGACGCGGCGTGCACGAAGGTCGTCGAGTTCAAGTCTTCGTGGGACAAGATCGGCGACCCGCACACCTATGCCTGGGACGCGCACAAGTTCACCGCCAAGAACGGGCCCGAGTTCCTCGACCAATGCAACGGCCGCGTGGGGCCGGACGGAACGTACCGCTACCATGCAACCGCGACCTTCCCCTACCTGCTCGGCTGCTATCGCGGGACGGCCACGGGCACGGGCGGCGCGGGCGGCACGGGGGGCGGCACGGGGGGCGGCACCGGCGGCCCGAAGGCATGCACCTCGACCGCCGACTGCACGGGCGCCTGCCCTGCCGGCTCCAAGGGCTGCACCTGCGCCACGACGCCCATGGGGCAGGCGTGCATCCCGACGTGTACGACCGGCACCGACTGTCCTCTGGGGCCCGACGGCAAGGCGATGACCTGCGGCGCCGGTGGGACGTGCATCCCGGCGGGCGGTCCTCCGGGCGGTGGCGGCGGTCCCGGCGGGCAGTGAACGACGCGCGCTGGGGAGCCATCGTCACGATGGCCCTCATGGCGCTCCTCACTCCCGTGTGCGCGCCGACCCGCGACACTCCCGTCGACGCCGCCCGAGCCGAGGACGCGACCGCTGTCGTTCGCTACCGCACGGACGTGACGCTCGGAGCCGCGCGGCTCGAGGCCGGCGTGCTCGTGGTTACCAACGACCTGGGCCTCACGTTTCGCCTGACCGACGTGTGGGTCGGCGACTACGCGGTCGCGCTCGTGCCCTGCGAGGCGGCCCGACGGACCGAGGTGCGCTGGCCCTCGGGGCTCGCATGGGCCAACCACGGCGAGCCGACGCCCACGGAGGTCCTCGTCGCCCTCCCCCACTCACTGCTCGCGCCGCCTGCGTCGGGTGACCTCGCCGTCGCCGCGCTGGAGCCCATCCGCTACTGCACGGCCTATCTCGGCACCCGCCGCGTGCGCCCCGACTGGGAGGGACGACCCTCGACGCCGGCGCTCGACGGCTTCAGTCTCGTGCTGCGCGGCACCTGGGTGCGCCCGGGAGAGGCCGCCCAGCCGCTCTCGGCAGAGGCCATCCCAGCCGTCGCCGCGCTCATCCCGGTCTCCATCGACGGAATGGACCGCTCCGTCACAGTGACGTTCGTCCGCGACCTGGGCCGGCTCATGGACGGCCTCGACCCGCGCGCGCTTCAGAGCGACGAGCTCGCCTACCGCGCGCTGCGCAACCTCCAGGAGCACGTGACCGTCACGGTCCGCTGACGACCGGGCTCAGGATCTGGCGGACCTCGCTCACGATACGGTCCTTCTCGACCGCAGTCTTCTCCAGGTGGCTCGTGACGAGCCGCTCCCGAAGTGCGACGAGCGCTTCACCGGCCTGGTGCAAGGGCCCTGACGGCGCGGCGCCGGCGGTGACGCGGTTCATCGCGTCGACGAGGCGCGGAGGACCCATCGCTGTGCCCTCGACGTAGAGCGCGTAGGCGCCGCGGGGCCGGTCGATGCCCGCGAAGAAGGCGATATCGCGCAGCAGGTAGAAGAGCCCGCCCCAGGTGTCGAGCGCCTGGGCCGTCGGCTGAATGGCGCCGGTGAGGCGCGCGTCTCCGGCCCAGTCGAGGACGCGGTTGGGGACCTGGGGTCCGCGCCCGATGAAGCGGCGCATGACGGCGCGCACGATCGACGCGGTGAACGCGGCGATGAGGCCACCGCCGATGAGCCCGACCATGGGGCCGGCGCGGGCAAAGATGCGCGCGGAGAAGACGAAGGCGAGCCCCGCGAGCGCGACCGGCACGACGAGCCCGAGGACGAGGTCCCGCTTGAGCGCACCCGCCACCTCGGCCGGGAGCGCGCCGCGATCGCCCTGATGCGCGCGGAGGAGCGAGCGCGCCTCGCTCACGCCGAGGACCGCGAGGAGCTCGGGGATGCCGGCGTCGAGCTCGGCGCGGGTGCCTTGGAAGAACGCCTCGAGCAGCGCCTCGTGGTCGACGACGACGCCCCCCGCGGCGAGCGCGGCCTCGAGCATCTCGGCGCGGCGGCGGGCGACCTCGCGGCGGGCCTCGTTCATCGTCGTGCCGTGCTCGCGCACGAGGTCGAGCAGCGGATCGCGGCCGATGACGGCGTCGGGCACGGCCATGCCGGCGACCGTCGCGAGCTCGAGGCGCTCGGTCGGCCCGACATAGTGCGAGATGACCGGCAGCCGCTGACCGTCGAGGTGCGCGGCGAGCCAGACGTGCACGTCGTCCGGCCGGCTGACCCGCAGCGCGACGCCGCCCGTCTTCTTGGACCAGCGCGCCAGCCGCGCGTCCGCCTCGACGGAGCTCGTCTCGAAGGCGTTCTCCACGGTCGCAAACCACGCGCCGAAGGCCTCGAACCGCACGCTGGAGGCGACGAGCTCCGAGAACTCGACCTGGGTGCCCCCGTGCGCGAGCAGGAGGTGATAGCCCGTCGGTGGAACCACCTGCGGCTCGCCGGCGAGGGTCGAGGTGTCCGTCGTCATGGTCATCGTGCGGTCATCCCGGCCGGCGCAATACGCTAGAGCGCCTTCTCGTGCAACGTGACGGGGACGACCGACTCCTGGCGCAGCACGGATCCGCCGGCGCCGTCGTCGACGAACATCGCGACGCGGAGCGTGGCGCGGCGACCCTCCCAGGAGTTGGGGAGACCGAACGTTGGGCGATCCTCGGGAACCACGAGGAAGACGTTCAGCAGGTAGCGGATGCCGCCTCCCGCGTCGAGCATCGGCCGCTTCTTGTGGCTGAGCTTCCCAAGCGGCGTTCCGTCGTCGAGGGTGAGCTCGGCAGTCACGGCCACTCGACTACAGCTCGACGGAAACGCGTTGGTACGCACCGCGGTGACCAACATCAGCTGCCCGGAATTGACTGTCCCACGGATAATAGGCGCCTCATCATCGTCGTGAAGGGTCCAATACGTCTCGTCGGTTGCAGCGCCGGCGATGTTGCAGCCGATCTCGAAGACGACATCGTCGGGCGGCGGCGCATCGGCAGGCACGCACGTCCCGAGTGAAGCGTTCGGCTCGGCCTGATCCCGCGCGTGGTCGCAGCCCAGGACCCCGAGGCAGGCGAAGGAAAGCAGCGAGCGGATGCCCGTACGTGCGGTCACAGTGTCAACTCCTTGAGCAAGAGCGACACGGTCCCCTCGTGGCGTGCGAGCTTGCCGCCAGCGCCGTCATCGATGGAGAGCGCCACGCGCAGCGTCCCCCGCTTGCCCTCCCACGAGTTCGGCAGCCCAAAGGCCGGGCGGTCCTCGGCGAGGACGAGGAAGACGTTGAGCATATAGCGCAGCCCGGTGCCTGCGCTGCCATCGATCATGGGGCGCTTCTTGTGGGTCAGCACGCCGAGCTGCTTGCCGTCTTCGAGAGTCAGCTCCGCCTCGACGGTAAAGCGCTTGCACTGGGCGGGGTAGGCGTTGGAGCGGGCCGCGACGACGAGCATGAGCGCGCCCTGCGAACCGCGCACGACCGTCGCGCTCCCGCCGGTCAGAAGGGGCGTGAACGCATCGACGCCCGTAGCGCCGGCGATGTTGGTGCCGACGTCGAAGACAAAGGGCTCCGGCAGCGCGAGGTCGCGGGCGGCGCACGTCGTCATGGGCTCCTCGGGCTCGACCTTGGGCTCCTCGCAGCCGAGCGCGCCGATGACCATAGCGATGGCGACGAGGAGGCGCATCGCGTGAAGTCTACGGTCCAGGGCGCCCACGCTCAACTCACGCGTCGCGTCACTTGCGGACGGCCTTGAAGGCACACGGGTTGCCGCCGACGAGGCACCAGCCGAGCGTCTCGGCTCCATTCCAGGCGCCCATGCACGTCGAGCCGACGCCGAGGAGCTGCAGCAGCAGCGCGTTACCCATGGATTTGCCGATGGCGCCGGCAAAGACCGGCTGCGCGGAGACGATGCTGATGCCGCAGTCGACCGCGGGGTGCATCTCGAAGTCGAACGCGGCGTTGGTGCAGTCCGTCAGCGTCCAGCTGCCCTGGACCCAGCCGCAGCCGTCCACCTTGAGCACGGCGCCGCCGTCGGGGCCGGCATCGGGCACGAGCGACCCGAGGCCGGTGCCCGCGTCCGTGGTTCCGGTGTCGGTCAGCGGCGTCCCAGCCGAGGCCTTGGTGTCCGGCGTGTGGGAGCTCGCCTCACAGGCGGCGATGGCGAAGGCGACGATGAGGCAGCTGAGCAGGCGCATGGGCCAGGAACCCTACACGCTGGCTGAGCCGACGCAAGCGACGAGGCCGCCCCGCTGCGGGTGCCTGAACTCACGGTGGCGAGGCCAGACACTTGCCGTGGTGCGGCCGCGCGAGACCCAAAGCGCGCGTCGCCAGCGCCACGAGGCCCTTGGACCCGAAGCGCGTGGGCTCAAACGGCAAGAGATGACGGGGCTGGGCCACGTTGGCAGCGGGATCGGAGGCCAGCCAGCGATCGGCCAGCGCGGGCGCGTCTCCGGCCAAGGCGGTCGCGCACCGCAGTGACGCGAGGATCTGGCAGTCGAGTGCGTGCCACGTGCGCTCGCGGGGATCGCAGTCGTCTTGCCCCGAGAGGGCCCCGGCGCAGCGCGGCTCCGCCTGCATGGCCGCGCGCAGCGGCGGGTCGGCGTCGAGCGCGGTCGTTCGGGCGCTCGCGATGCGGCCGGTCCATTGGAGCGCCACGGTCTGCTGCTCGTCGTCGACGCCGTCGATCCGCGCCGAGACGACGTCAATGAGCTCCGCGACGCGATCGAGCTCCGCACCCAGGCGCTTCGGGAGCTCGACGAGCTCGGTCTGACAGGCAGCGCGCGCCGTGTCGCGCTCGGCGACGAGCCAGGCACGCAGGCGAGGCGAGAGTCGCGCGCGTTGGCGCTCCGCACGCTGCACGCGTCGCCATTCGGTGGTGACCGCGTCGGCGCGGGTGCACGGCGCCTCGGGTCCAAACGCGCTCTCGAGAAGCGGCGCACGCTCGGCGTGGACGCCCTGGCGGCCGATCGCGCGGCGCACCGATGACCGCAATCGGTCGGGGTCGCTGCGTTCGGTACGCACGACGTGGGTGACGGCCGCCGCCGTCTCCACGAGGCGGCGCAGCTCCGCCTTGGCGCGTGCGATGCCCCGGCGCGCTTGCTCGACCTCGCACTGCGCGGCGTGCAGCGCGGCCGTCGCCACGCTCCGAAGGGGGAAGAGCTCCAGGCGCGTCGTCGGGCCACACGTGGCGGCGAGCGTAGCGAGTCCGGCGTCGGCGGCCCCGACCTCCAGCAGGGCCTGGCTGACCTCGAGCGGCTGCGAGGCCAGCGTCGCGCAGCGCACGCGAGAGAACGCACGGCGCGCTGCAGGAGCCTCGCCAGCACGCGCCGCGGCGAGCCCGACCTTGAGCCGCAGGCGGTCCCGCAGCGCCTCCGCGTGCGCGTCCCGGGGCGGAGACCGGCGCCACGCCGTGCGAAGCGCATCGACGAGCCCCTCGGCGAGCCGCGTGCCCTTCTCACGGACGTCCGCGTTCAGCAGCGCCGTGAGCGCCTGAGCCCGCGCCGCATCGGCGGACCGGCGCGGCACGCGTCCGAGCACCGCGAGGATCGGGGCCGCCAGGTCTCGCAAGGCTTGGACGCGCCACGACGCATCTTGGGTCGCGCCGTCTGCGGCCTCCAGGCCCTCGACCTGGTTGCGGGAGAAGGCCTCGAACGCCATGGCGGCGGCGACGTAGCAGACTCCGCCGACGAGCGCGACGGGGCCGGTCGTGAGCGCGTCACAGCGGCGCGTCCAGACGGTCGGACCTGCGCGCTGGTAGCCGTGGTCGCGCGCGAGTTCACGGAACCGCTCGAGGGCGTGCTCAGCGAGCTCCGGGCGACCTGCGCGGAGGCTCACCCCCACCGCGACGTCGGCTGCGCGTTGGGCCAACACCGGCAGCTCCAGGTCGAGCAACGCCTCGACGCGCAGCACGGCGCGCTCGGCTCGCCCGGCCGGCGCGGTCACGGGTGCCGAGAGCAGCTCGCGCAACGCCCGGTCGGGGTCGTGTCGCTGCAGCGCCATCACGGCGGGACGCAGCGCTGGCGTCGTCACCCTCCGCGCGAGGTCACCGAACGACAGCCGCCGCGCCGTCTTTGGCCGCGTCTCGGGAGGCGGACGCCGATCCGCGGCGAGGAAGCGACGCTCGAGCCGGGTGAGCACCGGCCCGGGACCGTTGACGATCAAACGCAGCAGCGACTCGGGCGCAGCCGCACCCGCCAGCGCGGCGAACGACCGCAATGGAAGGCGCTCCTGCTTGCCCGCCTCGGAGGCGAGCGCGAGGGCCCGATCGACGCGGCGGCCGCCGTAGGGCGCGGTCAATGTGCGCACCATCGACGCGACCGCGGTGCTGGGCTCTGGACCGCCTGGCGCAGGCAACGCCGCGATGGCACCCGCGACCTGCGCCTCCTCCGCGGGCTCCAGGACGCGCCCGATGGCGCCCGGGTGGGCATCACCGACGCGGGCGACCTGCGCGACGTCCGTCAGGCAGCCGCTCATGGCCACGCGCAGCTGCCGACCGAGGTAGAGCACCTCCGCGGCCCGAGTGGGTCCCTCGGCCACGACACGCGGGACACGCACGCCCTCGGGGAGGTCGACGGTGAAGCCGGGCTCGCGGGTGTCGATCGCGAGCGTGCGGCAGCGCAGCTCGACGACCGCCGCGGTCGCCGGACAGAGCCGATTGGCGGCCGTCACGGAGCCGACGTCGAACATCCCGGTGACCTGGAGCGCGGCCTCCGGGACGAGGGTCACGCCGCCTCCCTCGACGACCTCGTAGAAGCGGCCGGCTCCCGTGCGCGCCGGAACCACGGCGGTGACGGTGACCATGCGGCCCTCCTCGAGCACGCCGGCCTGTTCGAGTGGCGCGGCACCTCGCGGCGGAAACGCGCGCGTGGCGCGGGTGATGCGCGCGGTCCACGCGAGCCGCAGACAGAAGGGCCCGGTCCACTGAAAGTAGCCCATCTCCGCGCGGTCGTCGGTCAGATCGAGCTGACTGCGATGCACAAACCCCCAATGGTCGCCGAGCGTGACCTTGAGCAGGTCCCCATGCCGGCCGCACGCAAACCCGCGCTCGCCCCGCGCCACCGCGTCCACGCCGTCGATCTCCGGGGTCGCGGAGTGCTCCCGATCCAAGGCGTAGAACGCTGTGGGCTCTCCGGTGGTCTCGACGCCACGACAGGTCTCGGCAGGCACCGCCGTGGGCAAGGCGGGCACGGTGTCGGCCTCACCCTCGGGCTCGGTGATGGTGACCAGCTCGCGCCGTACGAGGCGCTCGGTGCGTTCGTGTCGGACGCGCACATAGCGCGCGCCGCACCAGTCGACCTCGCCGCAGGCAAGAACGGCGCGCAGGCCCTCGAGCCGCTGCAGTAGGCCTTGACGGCGCGCGCAGGAGCCAGCACCCAGCTCCGCCGGCGGGACGAAGGCGTCGGTGCGATCGGACTTGAGCGCGGCAGCCAGGCACGGCGGCGCCGCAGCCGCGAGAGCGGGGCTCGCGAGCACCAGGCACAAGACTACTGCGCGAAGCACACTCCACCCACGCAGTTGAAGCCCGGGTCGCAGGGATCGTTGCACTGGCCACAGTGCAGGTCGTCGGTGTCGAGGATCGTCTCGCAGCCGTTGCCGACCTCCGGAGCGGCGCCATCGCAGCTATCGTAGCCCGTGTCGCAGGTGCACTTGCCACCGACACAGTGCGAGTGCGCCTTGCACTGGTCGCAGCCGCTCCCGCAGGCGTCGTCGACGTCGGACCAGAGACCGCACTGCCGCTCGATGTCCTCCCATTGAACCGGCGCCTCGCCGTTGCCCGGACAGACGAAGCTCCCGCCGGTGCACTGGCAGCCGACGAAGCCGAACTCGTCGGTCGCGCAGGTGGCGTTCGCCGAGCACGGCGACTGGCAGCCGCCACAGTGGTCGGGAGAGGCGGCCAGGTTCGTCTCACAGCCGTCGACGTCGGTCTCGCAGTCCTCGAAGCCGTCCTCGCACGTGAGCAGGCACTGGAGCTGGACGGGATCGCAGTCCACGGCCGCCACGTGCTTTCCGGCTCCGACGAGCGTGGTGCAGTCATTGGTGCAGCTGCCGCACCGGTCGACGGTGCTGATGTCGACGCACGTCTTGGGCACGTCGTCGGTGCACACGTCGAGCTTCGGTCCGCACACGGCGCACGCGTTGGTCGTGGACTCACACCCATTGGTGGCGTCGAGGTCACAGTCGATGTGGTCGGGGTCACAGTGGCCTGCGCCGGGTATGAGCCGACACTGGGCGCCGTCGCAGGTCGCGCAGTCCGCCGGGTCCGCCAGGCAGCTCGCGCTGAGGTTCTGCAAGACCTCGGTGCACTTGACCCCGCACGCGCCGCAGTGATCGAGCGTGGTCGGCGCGACGCACGCGGTGGTCGTCCCCTGGCCACCGGTGCTCTCTTGGACGGGACAGTCACCTGGAGCGCACTCACACTTGGCCAGCGTCGGGCTCTTCGCGACGCAGAGCGCGCCCGTCTGCCCGTCCTCGCCCGGCGCGCACGCCGTTGCGCACGCACCGCAGTGCTGCGGCGTCGTGTGCTCGGTCTCGCAGCCGGGCACGTCCTTCTCGCAGTCCAGATAGCCGGCCTCACACAGCGCCTCACCGTCCTTGTCCGAACGCGCCACGCACGCGCGGACGACCGCGGTCTCGCAGCCCGGCTGCGCCGGATCACAGTCGGCGGTGGACTTCGCGCAGGCGACCTGACGGCGGTACTTCAGGACGCACGCGGCCGGCGCCTTCGCGAGCTGGCCGTCGGGCTTGGCGACATAGGCCTCGTAGGGCGACTCGCAGTCCTTTGGATTGGAGTCGCAGTCGGCAAAGCCGGGCAGGCAGGCGACGATCTCGTCGTCGGCCAGCGACGTGAAGCGACATGTCGCCGGGAGCGGGGCGCTGCCGGCGTTGACCCGCGGCACGAACGTGGCCTCACACGACGCATCGATTCCGTCGCAGCTCATGCGATACGGCGGACACGGGCTCTCCTTGGCGTCCTGGGTCGCGAACGTACACTTCCCGAGCTCCGTCGCAGTCGGCTTCCCCTTGCCATCGGCGACGAAGCGCTTGCAGTCCACCTGCTGATGCGGGAAGGCCGCGACGCAGTCCGTGTCGCAGTCGCCGCAGGTCGCCTCGTCGTCGATGGAGACGAGCTTCTCGCCGCACTTCTGGACGTTCGGGCTCGACCCGTCGAGGCAGCCCTCGGCCGTACACTTCTCATTGGCGCCGCACGCGTCTCCGCAGGCGCGGCAGTCGGTCAGCGTGCCGAGAGGAGTCTCGCAGCCCGCGCCCGTGCCCGGGCCCTGGGCATCCAGCGCGATGCAGTCGGCGCGGCCCTGCACGCAGCCGAGCGCGCACGTGTGGGTGGCCTCGTCGCCGCTGGCCGCCTTCGACTTCTCGCAGCGCACCTGGCCGTTGGCGGTCCCCGAGCTCGCCTGCAGCTTCGAGACGCAGTCGTTCTTGCACTTGCCGCAGTTGGACACCGAGTCGATGGCGACCTCACAGCCGTCGCTCGGCAGATCGTTGCAATTGGCGAAGCCGTCGCGGCAGACGGGCTCACACCGACCGCGCTTGCACTCGATGGGGTCCTCGGACTTGATGGTGTCGCAGTCGTTGGAGCACTCGCCGCAGTGAGCCGCCTCCGTCAGCAGGTCCGCCTCGCAGCCGTCCTCCACCTTGCCGTTGCAGTCGGCAAAGCCGGGGAGACACGGCAGCGGGCAGGTGCCGACCTCGGCGGTGCAGACGCCCGCCGCGAGGTCACAGCGAAAGCCCACGGGGCAGGCGGAGTCGGACTCGGTGCATGCGATGAACCACGCGCGGCGCGAGGCCTCCGAGGCATCGAGCTGGGCGACGTCGCGACAGACGAGCCGGATCGCTGCGGTAATGGCATCCGCCTCGCCCACGATGACGACGGTCTCCTCATCGACGGCCGCGCACGGGCCACAGAGCTTCTCGGCGAGCTTGGGATCGACCGTCAGCGCATCGGCCGCGGGCGCCGGCGGCGGCGTCACCGACCCGCAGCTCGCGCACAGCAGACCGACCGCAATGGCGCGCAATCGCCGCATGTCAGAACCGACCCTGCAGCACGAGGCCGCCGCTCGACGCCGGGCCATCGGCGGTCAGAAACGGCGTCACCGTGAGGCTCGACGCGCCCGTCTTGGGTGGCGCGTCGTCGACGGGCGCGCGCTCGGCGAGGTCGACGATCATCAGCGTGAGTCCCGCGATGACCAGCGGTGCCCCGACGGCGAGCGCGACGATGCCCACGGTCTTGAAGCCCTCCGACTGGTCGCGGAGCTGGTCGGAGAGCTTGCGATCACTGGCGATCGCCGCATCCGCGTCGGCACTGCGCTGGTTGGAGCGCACGACGTAGGCCGTGCCGAGCGCCGTCCCGACGAGCCCCACGGTCATGCCGGCCACGCCCGTGTAGAGCCGCCACCGCGAGCGATTGCGCCAGCGATAGCGCTCGAGCTCGCGGAGATCATCGCCCGAGAGATCGCCAAAGCGGCTACAACAGCCGGGCTCGCCGCCACCCGTGGCGCACGGGGTCGCACAGCCCTGCGCGAGCAGCGTGAGCACGAGGAGGAGAGCGGGGAAAAGGGACCATCGAGCGTTCATTCGGTGCTCCAGGGGGTGCATTTCGAGCTCGTCGCCGTGCCGACGCAGCACTGGAACTTCATGTCGGTCTTGACGGAGCCGGGTGCCTGCGAGCAGAAGTCCGAGCCCGGACAGAGCCGCACGCAGTCGGGACAGACGGCGCCCGTGTATTGCGCGTCGACGCAGTAGACGGCGCCAGCGTTGGGCCAGCCGTCCTTGACCCAGCAGGCCGTGAAGCCGGGCTGGCAGACGCACGCGCCCTGGTCGCACTGCTTGTTGATTGCGCAGGGCCCCTTGCACGCGCAGTTCTTCGAGTCCGACTGATGATCGAGGGGATCGCAGTAGCACGCGCCGTTCTGGCAGTAGCTGCCCTCGGCGCAGGGCCCCTTGCACGCGCAGTTGGCCACGTCCGACAGGTGCTGGAACTTGTCGCAGCACTGCGTCTTCGAGGTGCACTGACCGTCGCACCAGAGGGTGCCCGCCGGGCAGACGCACTGGCCATCCTGACAGGCGCGGCGGCCGTCGAAGCGCTCGGTGCAGTCGAGCGGTTGGCTCGCGTCGACGCCGCCGGACAGGAGGTTGCAGCCGCAGTTGAACGGATCCTCGAGGTGCAGCAGCGGATCGCATTGACAGCGGCCGTCGTGACAGCGCTCGCCGCTCCCGCACGGGCCGCTGCAGCCACAGTTCGCGGCGTCGCTGACGTGGTCCTCTGGATTGCACGCGCACGGCGAGGTGAGCACCGGGTCGCAGCGCGCGGTCCCCGTGCCGCCGGTGCTGCACAGGATGAAGCCGGCGGGGCACTCGCAGTGGCCGTTCCGGCAGACGGCTTGCTCCGGGCAGGCGCCGTTGCAGCCGCAGTTGGCGGAGTTGTCGAGGTTGGCCGAGTAGACGCAGAGGCACTCGCCACCGATGCACTCCTCGAGTCCAGGGTGGGGACACGGACCGTGGCAGCCGCAGTTGGCCTCGTCGTCGAGGTGCAGCTTGCGGTCACAGATGCACTCGCCGTCCAGGCAGCGCTCGCCTTTGGCGCATGGACCGCGACAGAAGCAGAGCGCGTCGTCGAGGCGGTGGTTCTCCGGGTTGCAGCAGCTCCCGTCGGTGCAGACGTGGCCGGAGTTGCACTCGCCGTTGCAGCCGCAGTTGAGCACGTCGCGGGCGTGCTCCCGGGGGTCGCAACTCTGGCCGGCGAAGCAGCGGAACTCCGCCGGGACCGGGCCGTTGCAGCCGCAGTTGGTCGAGTCCCGGGCGTGGTCGTCGGGGTAGCAGCGGCTGACCTCGACCTGATTGGCGCAGCTCATCGCGCTCAACATGAGAACCAGCGCAGCGCCGCGAATGCCGGTGGTGACCATCAAAAGCTCCCGCCCCAGACGACGACGCCGCCGCCCACCAAGGGCACGAGGCTGGCGCTCGTTGGCTCGCCGCCCGACGTGGGTCCGACTGCAAACCGATAGCTCGCATAGATGACTCCTGCAAGGCCAAGCGCTCCGGCGGCGACGGCGACGCCGATGCCGGCGTTGCGGCGCGTCTCCGCGTCCGCCGCCTCCTGCAAGAGCGCCTGGCCGGTCTTGCGGTCGTTGGTGCGTTGCTCCTCGGCGCGCTTGTCGGCCGCGAGCTCGGCCTGCTGCGCCGCGTAGACCGACATCCCCGCGCCGAGGCCGAGGAACGCGAGCCCACCGGCCATCGCGACCCAGGTCCACGGGCGGCGGACTTCGGGGAGACACGCGCGCCGGACGCTCTCGACCTCGGCCTGCTGGAGCGGCTCCCGCGTCTCCGGCAGCCGCGTCAGCTGCGCCTCGGCGGCGCGACACCGGCCGGCCTGCGCGAGCTGACCGGCATACGACACGCGGCAGCTGCGCTCGGCCGCGTCGTAAGGCGAGGACAGCGGCCCCAGCTCACCGCGGGAGAGGGTGACGGTGTCAAAGGCGTCGATCGCCTCGACGCAGCGCCGAAGTGCGGCCAGCGACATGGCGGAGTAGGCCGTCGCCCAACGGCTCAGCGGATGCTCGGGGGCGAGGAGGCGCCGCACGTGCCCGAACGAGACGATGGCCTCCGCGTAGCGGGCCTGGCCATAGTGGTCGACGCCTTGGACCTGGTGGCGTCGCGCAACCTCATCTCTAGAGTGCGGCTCCGTGCGCGGAGGGAGCCGCCCGAGTGCGCCGCCCGGCGCGAGCAGCAGGACGCACAATGCTGACACGTGACGCGTGAGGGTCACCGGCCGCAGTCCTCATACTTGGCGCCAGTCGCCGGGTCGACGAGCACGCGACACTTGGGCCGAGCGCGCGTCGCGGGCTCACCCTCGGTGGCCGGGGGTAGAATTTGCCGCACGGGCGCAGGCCGCTTGCTTCGAGCGACGGTCACAGGAGCGGGCGCCTTGGGAGCCGCCGCGGTCGTGGGTTCGAGCGCGGCATGGGCGTGCTCCGACTCCCGCCGGTCGCGCCGTGCGACCAGCTCGACCGGACGCGTCGGGCGTGGAGCGGCCGCGGCGGTGGCTTTTTGGGGCGCCTCCGGGGGTCGCGGAGCGGAGCCCGGCACTGGCAGCGCCGACACCGGGAGCGTCGCGAGCGTGAGCACCGGCGCCACGGTTCCGGGCTCGGCGCGCTGGAGGCCGTGCCACACGAGCCCGACGACCGCGCCGGCGGCAATCGCGCGCGCCAGACGCATCCGTCGCCGTCGTGCGCCGGAGTCCGTGGGCGCCGGACCCGAATCCACGTCGCGTATGACGGCCAGGGATGGCGCCTCCAGCGACGTCGCATCTAGCGCCGCGATGACCGCGGCCGCGTCCGGGTAGCGCGCAGCGGGGTTCTTGGCCAACAGCCGCAGCACGAGGTCCCCCAGCGCGCGCGGGACGCTCGGGTTGGCCACCGCCATCGGAATCGGGGTCTGCTGGGTATGCGCGCCGAGATACGCCGCGAGCGGGTTGGCGTTGGCGTCGATGCGATAGGGGTAGCGGCCCGAGAGCAGCTCGTAGAGCAGCACGCCGAGCGCGTAGAGGTCGACTCGGTGATCGGCGCCCGCGCCCTCGATCTGTTCGGGCGCCACATAGGGCGTGCTCCCGACGACCTGATGGTCCGCCGTCAGCCGCGCCTCGTGAGTCCATGGGCGCAGCGCGATGCCGAAGTCGAGCACCTTGACGAAGTCCGGCACGCCGAGGTGCTCCGACAGCATGACGTTTGCCGGCTTGAGGTCCCGATGCACGATGCCGCGCGCGTGCGCCTCGCCGAGGCTCCCGAGGATCTGGCGCGCGATCGCGACCGCACGCGCCGGCGGCAGCGCTCCGACCTCGTTCATCACCCGCAGCAGTGTCTTGCCCTGGACCCGCTCCATGACCATGAAGAGCAGCCCGTCCTGGCGCACGCCGAAATGATAGACGCGCACCGTGCTCGGGTGCGTGAGGTGCGCGAGGCAGTCGGCCTCCCGGCGAAAGCGCTCCTCGGCTCGAGCCAGGTCCTCCTCCGTCTCCACGCCGGAGCGACGGAGATCGAGGACCTTGATGGCGACCGGACCACCCGTCCGGCGATCGCGCCCCGCGAAGACCGAGCCCATGCCGCCGCCGCCGAGCCGTCCATCGATGCGCCAGTGTTTTCCGAGCTCGGTGCCCGGCGGGAAGTCGGGGTCGACGGCATAGGTGACCTGTTCACACGCCCCGCAGCGGCGCTCCGCCACGACGCGGTCGCAGGTCGGGCAGTAGCGGCTCTGCGGCTCCAGGCGTTCGTCAGCCAGCGGCGTCTCGTTTTCGGCGTTGCGGTCCACGGTCCCCCGACACCGAGGGGCGTACCACGGTCATGCGATCGGGGCAACCGGAAGGACGGCATCGGCGATGTGGCGCACCCCGCGTGGCGGGCTTCCGCTGTCGGCGTGTACCGACTGTGGCGCGACCTGGGCTACGCCGTCGGCGCCGTGCTCGCCGGCGTCATTGCTGACGCGCTCGGCCTGTTCGCGGCGATGTGGGCCGTCGCGGCGCTAACGCTGGCGTCCGGCGTCGTTGTCGCGGTGCGCATGACAGAGACGATACGACCTGCGGCAGGAGCGTTAGCGACCAAAGCGCCCGCCGCGAGGCTCGACACAACCGCGTCGGTAACCCACGCAGGTGCCGCGAGGTCAAACGCACGTGCCGCAAGACCAAACGCACGTGCCGCGAGACCAAACGCACATGGCGAGTAGTCCGAAGTCCCTGCCACGAGACCCAACGCACCGATGGTCAGTTCTGCGGCGCCTCGCGTTGACGTGACTTCAGAGCACGGTATCGTGAGCCCGTGGACTCGAGCGCCAACCGGGAGCACGTCGGGCGCCGATGGGCAACGGTTGCCGCTCGCGTCGTTCTCGACGTGCGGCCGGGAGGCGAGACATGAGCCAGGAAGCCATGCAGCGGTCGCGTGCCCTGTGGAATCGGCACCGGCTCGACCTTCGGAGCGAAGAGACCCTGGCCCAGCTCCTCGAGCATGGTGAGCTTGCGGCGGGGCGCGAGCTGTACGCGGTGGCCCGAGCCGACGCGGCTCTGCGCGAGCGCCTCTGTCGGGTCGTGCGGCGCGTGCCGCTGTCGTTGGGTCACTTCTGGCGGTCCGCGCTCGCGAGCCTCGGTGCGGACGTCGACGTGTCGGAGCCCCTTCCGGCGTTTCGGTTGGACGTGTAGCCTGCCCTCGTCGTCGAGCCGACGCCGCGACAGGAGCCCCGATGCCCGCAGCCGAACTGGACGCCTTGTTCGCCGCCTTGCCCGAGGACCGGCGCGCCACGCTCATGGAGGTGCGCGACGCCATCAACGCCGCGCGACCCGACGGCCTCGAAGAGGGGCTCCAATACGGCATGCTCTCCTGGTTTGTGCCACACACGCGCTATCCGGCGGGCTATCACTGCGACGCCCGGCAGCCCGTGCCGTTTGCAAGCGTCGGGTGGAGGAAAGAGGGCCTCGCGCTGCATTTGTTCTTCGCCTACGTCGATGGCGAGACGCTCGCGCGGCTCGTCACCCAGGCCGCGGCTCGCGGCATCAAGCTCGACGCCGGCAAGGGCTGCCTGCGCTTTCGCAAGGGAGCGGCCGTGCCGCTGGACCTCATCGCGGACGCGTTTCGCAGCACGACGGTCGACGTGTTCCTCGCGCGCTACGAGGCAGGCCTGCCGCCATCGGCGCGCCGCCGGCGGTAGGGGCGACGGTGGCGGCGCGGTGTTGCCTCCTGCGTTCCTCAGTTCATGCGTTCCCGAGAGCGTGTTGGCCGCGATGTCAGCGGGTCGATGGCGCGCTTGACGCTCGACTCGACGGAAGCCATACGCGGAGCATGATGGCTTGGAGAGGCGATTCGCGGATTTGGACAGAGAGCAATGCATTTGTTCGAGTCGGACCACGGGAAGGGTGCTTGCCCTACTCAGCCAAGCAACCTAATCGGAAGCTGATCGGGGGTTCCATGATCAAGGCATCTCGGATGCCCAGATTGACTCTGAGGTCGTGGTTCTCGAGGCGACTCGGGGCGATCCGGAAGCCGCACGTCGTCGACTCGAACGACTCGAAGAGATTCCCAACCTCGAGATCTCCGAGGCGGCGGCGACCCTGGCGGCTGCTTTGATCGAGAACGGCGCGCTGCCAGAGAACGCCGCGGACGATGCGATGCATCTCGCAATTGCCGCGGTTCACCACGTCGACTTTCTGTTGACCTGGAATTGTCGAGACATCGCCAACGCGGAACGCAAGCCGACCATACGCCGTGTTTGCGCGGAGCACGGTCTTCGTTGTCCGGAAATCTGCACGCCGCAGGAGCTGATGGGAGATTTTTCGGATGCATGACGAGGTCATCGACGAGCTGTGGAGAGCAAAGGACGCCATTGCCAAGGAGTTCAATTACGACGTGGTTGCTCTGGCGAGAGAGCTGATGAGGCGACAGCGAACCGCGGGGCGCAGGGTCGTCAATCTATCGGGGGACGGGGCGCAGCGAGTTGCCGAGGCGGACGCGCTTCCGTCGAGCCGCTGAGTGCCGCTGAGGCCGAACCCGACAAGCCGCAAGCGCGGCCGGTCTCACAGGAACGCAGGAAGTGACGAGGCCAGGAGGTGCCGCGCGCACGCTCCTTGACCATCTCGGCCACTCGGGCGATGGTATGCCACTGCAACCACACGGAGCGGAGGTCGGGATGCAAACACGAATAGGAACCTGGCTCGGAGCGATGCTCGTCGCCGCTGGAATGGCGGCGGGCTGCACGTCGGGAGGCGGCACGGGCTCGGGCGACGCGAAGAGCGGGACTGGCGGAACCTCGGGAGGCAGCACCGGTGCGACCTCGGGCGGCGGCACGGGCGGGACCGGTGGCACGCCTGCGACCAACTGCTCCGGGCGCTGCGGCGCGGCGGCGGCGAAGTGCGGTCAGCCGACCACGGCCTGCGCGCAGCTCTGCACCAACGCGACTGAGGCCCAGGTCGTCTGCGCGGAGTCCGCGGGCTGCGACTTTGCGACGGTCTCGAAGTGCTTCTCGAGCTCGGGCACGGGTTCCACGACGGGTGGCACCGGCACGACGACCGGCGGCTCCGGCAGCGGCACGGGCGGCATCGCCAAGGACGCCGGCGGCTCAGGCAGCAGCACGGGCGCCGACGCGGGCCCGACCGATCCCTGCGGCGGCCTCCCGCATCAATGCGTCTATGACGCGTTCTTCAGTACCGGCTGCGCCAAAGACGATCCAGCGCACCCCTACTACGTCGCGTGCTGCGGCGCCGAGCCGAGCTCCGCTCAGGGTTGCATCAAGAACCCGGGCGCCGGTTCGGGGTACTGCTGCGCCAAGAAGAGCTAGGAGCGTGTTGCGTATTGCCGGCGCGAAGCCGTTGGGCGGATCACGCGGCGATTTTCGCGAGGCGCGAAGCGCCGGTCAAACGGTGAAGGGCGGGCTGGATGCTCGTCCGAACCGTTTGGCGCGAGAAGCGCCAGTGAGGCGCCCAACGGCGAGTGACGGGCAATCCGCAACACGCTCCTAGCGAGCACTGTCGGCGACGACCATCTGAAGCGCGCGCGCGGCGAGACCTCGGGGGCTCTCGCCGGGACGCGCGACGAGCGGCAGGTCGGGGACGATCCCGGCGACGTCGTCGGTGCCATCGGCGCGCAGACGGACGCAGTTCGGCATGCGGAAGGCCAGGCGGGCGTGCGGCAGGACGAACGGCGTGTCGTTATCCGCGAAGCCGCAGCCCAGGCCCATCGTGCGGGCGCCGATGGTCTTGGCGATCCCGCGGTCCCGCATGAGCGCCGTGAACGCCTCCGCCGCGGACGCGGTCCAGCCGTCGGTCAAGACATAGGTCGGCCCGTCCCAGGCCCCGCGAACGTCATCTGCGGCGCTCGCCCAATAGAGCGCGGGCGCAGCGCGACGATCCAGGCTCCCAGGTGCCGCGTAGTCCAGGTGGCCGCTGGCGAAGCCGCCGTCGACGAGCCGATTGCACGGCACGGCGCGCCACGGGCGCCTTGTGTGCCAGACCCAGCTCAGATCGCAGGCCGTGGACAGCGCGGCGCGCTTCCGTTGCTCGAACGCAGCGATGCCTTGGAGGACCGCCGAGCGCGTAAACGCCGGGAGGTCCGCGTGGGCCGCGAGCGCGGCGCGCAGGTCCGCGAGCTGGACGTCAAAGTACGGCACCGAGACGGGACCGGCCACCATCCACATCGGCGCGGAGCGGACAGGAGCCGCGGTGAAGAGGCGGACGGCCCAGTCGCCGAGGTCGGTGCCACCGCCGTTGTCGCCGAGATCGACGACCGTCGCGGCCACGCGCCGCGCTTTCAGCTCCCGAAGCCGAGCGGCCAGCGTGCGTAGCCACTCGGCGTCCACCTCGCCAGCGATGGCCTTCCGGTTCGGCTCGACGTGCCGCGCGCGGAGCGCGGCCCAGACACGCTCGCAAAGCGCCGGGTACTCCGTGGCACGAAAGCGCGCGATGCGGACGACGCCGACTGGCACCTTGCCGACCTCGAGGACGCCGGCTCGGAAGGGGTCGGCGGTGCCGTCGGCGAGGAGCGTGAAGCGCGGCAGCGTCTCGAAGGGCAGCGAGAACGGGATGCGCGACATCGACAGGTAGCCGACCGAGGCGCAGGCGGTCTTGGCGTCCGACGCGAGCTCGGCCACCGGAGGCTCGACTACGTCACTCGCGGCTTTCGCGGGCACGGGCGTCCGAGCGAGGTGCCGGTCCCGAAAACCAGCGACGAACGCAACGAGGGCGGCAGAGGCCTCCGCGTCCGTCTGCGCCCGTTGAAGGGCTGCGGACGTGGCCCGGTCGAGCGCCGGGAGGTCGACCCCGCCCTCAGGCGTGCCGAACCAGGCGAGGTGCGAGTAGCTGCGCTCGATCTCGGCCTTGAGCGCGCGGAAGTCGCCCTCCCACGCGCCGCGGTCGAAGGGCGGATCGGCGTGCGCCCCGAAAGCCGCGAGCGAAAGCACGACGCCAGCGACACACACGCCGCGGCTGTTCTTCCGGTCTCGCGAATCCATGAAGGCATATCATGGCACGGGTTCCCGCAAAGAGGAATCGAGCGTCCGGACGCGCGGCTGAGCTCGACTGCGGCCTGGAGCTGTGCGCCACCATCGATCAAATCTGTGCACCTGATGGCCGCCCTTCCGTTGGAGCGCAAGGAATGCTACCACCCGCGCCGCGCGCTCCGGCGCGCGTGCCTTGGAGGTCGACACCCGTGGAGCCCCGTCCTGGATTCTTGGCCCGTCTGTCCGTGGCGTTCTCGGCGTTCTTCGCCGCGCTCTTCGATGGCCTCGTGGCCATGCGCGTCCGCCGCGCGCTCGCTGGCGAGCTGCCCGCGCCCGAGCCGGTGCGCGCGCCCGAGCCACCCGCGCCCGCCGAGCCCGATCCGCGCCTCGCGCTCCGCCTGTTGGCGACGTTGCAGCGGGAAGGTCGTCTCGTCGACTTCCTGCGCGAGGACATCGCGTCCTACAGCGACGCCGACGTGGGCGCCGCCGTGCGATCGGTGCATGCCGGATGCCGTCGGGCGCTCGACGCGGCGATTCCTGTCGCGCCCATTCGCACCGAGGCCGACGGCGCGACGCTCACGATCGACGCAGGCTTCGACCCGAGCGCCATTCGACTGACCGGCAACGTCGTCGGCGACCCGCCCTTCCGCGGCGCCCTGCGACATCACGGATGGCGCGCCACCGCGGTCACCATCGCGCTCGGCGCCGCCGGGCAGGATCCGCACGTCATCGCACCCGCGGAGGTCGAGCTCCCATGACTCCCCAGACCACGAAGCTCGCCGTCGGCATCGACCTCGGGACTACGCACTCCGCTCTGGCCACGGCGGAGCTGGACGCCGACGCGCTCCCGGCCGTGCTCGCGGTCCCGCAGCTCGTTCACGCCGGCGTCGTCGAGCCGCGCCGGCTGCTGCCGTCGTTCGTTTATCTGCCTCACGCGCAGGAGCTGCCAGCCGGTGCGCTCGCGTTGCCCTGGAACGCCGACGCGCGCGAGGTCGTCGGCGAGCTCGCGCGGTCGCATGGCGCGCTCAATCCGGTCCGGCTCATCAGCTCGGCCAAGAGCTGGCTGTGTCACCCGACGCTGGACCGGCGCGCGGCCACCCTGCCCTTTCAGAGCCCGCCGGAGGTCCCGAAGCTCTCGCCGGTCGCGGCCTCGGCGCGCATTCTGGAGCACCTGCGCGCGGCGTTCGACGACGCGGTGCCCGGGGCCTCGCTGGCCGAGCTGCCGGTGACATTGACGGTCCCGGCCTCCTTCGACGAGGTCGCGCGCGAGCTCACCGTCGAGGCCGCCCACGCCGCGGGGCTGCGCCACATCACGCTGCTGGAGGAACCCCAAGCGGCGATGTACGCCTGGGTCCAGAGCCTTGGCGAGCGCTTCCGAGACCACGTCACGCCGGGCGACCTGGTGCTGGTCGTCGACGTCGGCGGCGGCACGACGGACTTCAGCCTCATCGCCGTGACCGAGCATCAGGGCGAGCTCGGGCTCGAGCGCGTCGCGGTCGGTGACCACGTGCTGCTCGGCGGCGACAACATGGACCTGGCGCTCGCGCACACGCTCGCCCAGCGCCTGGCCGCGCCCGAGCACGGCGGAAAGACGCTCGACCGCTGGCAGCTGCACGCGCTCACGCACGCTGCGCGCCAGGCCAAGGAGCTGCTCTTTCTCGATCCGCTCAAGGCCACGCAGAGCCTGTCGATCCCAGGTCGGGGCACCGGCCTCGTCGGCGGCGCCATCCGCACCGAGCTCGGCCGCGAGGACCTCGTGCGCGTCCTGGTGGACGGCTTCTTCCCGTTGGTCGAGCCGACGGCGCGCCCTGAAGCGCCGCGTCGCTTGGGCCTGTCCACGCTCGGCCTGCCCTACGCTCAGGATCCGGCCGTCACGCGCCACCTGGCCGCCTTCCTGTCGCGACACGCGAGCACCGTCGGACACGGCCGCGCGCTCGCGCACCCGACGGCCATCCTGTTCAACGGCGGCGTCATGAAGGCCACGCCGCTCGTCGAACGGCTGGTGGACACGCTGACGGCGTGGATGCTCGACGACGGCGGCGAAGCCCCGCGCGTGCTGCCGGGCGCCAACCTCGACGTCTCGGTCGCGATTGGCGCGGCTACCTACGGCCGCATCAAGCAGACTCGGCGCGGTCTCCGCATCCGCGGCGGGACGGCGCGCGCCTACTATGTCGGCGTGGAGACGGCCATGCCCGCGGTGCCCGGCCTGCCCCCGCCCGTGCAGCACATCTGCCTGGCGCCCATGGGCATGGAGGATGGCGCGACCGCCGAGCTGCCGGGCGAGGACCTCGGGCTGATGGTGGGCGAGCCCGCGCACTTCCGCTTCTTCTCTTCGTCGACGCGCCGCGACGACGCGCCCGGGACCGTGCTCGGCTTTGGCGAGGAGCGCGACCTGGAGGAGCTGCCGCCCATCGAGACGACGCTCGCGCCGAGCGACGGCAAGGCCGCCGGGCAGCTCGTCCCGGTGCGTTTGCGGGTCGCGGTCACCGAGGTCGGGACGCTGGCGCTCGAGTGCGTCGAGCGTGACGGTCCCGTGCATCGGCTGGAGTTCGATCTCCGAGGACCCGACGCCGCGTGAGCGAGCCGAGCCGCGACGGGACGGCGCCGCGCTGGGTCGTGGGCATCGACCTCGGCACGACCAACATCGCGATGGCCTGCGCCGACCTCACGGGCCTCACCGGCAGCCCTGAGCGCGCCAGGCTGGCGGTCGAGGACGTCCCCCTCCCCCAGCTCGTCTCGCCGGGAGAGACGGCATCGCGCCGGCTCCTGCCCTCGGCGCTCTACCTGCCGGGACCGCACGAGCTGCCCGCCGGTGCGCTGAGGCTGCCGTGGGGCGAGGCGCAGAACGCCGTCGGTGAGCTGGCCCGCCGCCTCGGCGCGCAGATCCCGGGCCGCCTCGTGACCTCCGCCAAGAGCTGGCTTTGTCACGGCGGCGTCGATCGCACGGCCGCGCTGCTCCCGTGGGGCGCTCCCGAGGGCGTGCCTCGCCTCTCGCCGGTCCAGGCGACACGGGCCTTGGTCGCGCACCTCATCGCCGCATGGGGTCACGCGCACCCGGACGCGCCGCTCGGCCGCCAGGACGTGATCCTCACGGTGCCGGCGTCCTTCGACGACGCCGCCCGCGAGCTCACCGTGAAGGCCGCGCGCGACGCCGGCCTCGGGCGCTTTCGGCTGCTGGAGGAGCCGCTGGCGGCCTATTACGATCTCGAGCGCGTCGGGACCGCCGCGACCGCCCCGCTGCCAGACGAGGCGACCATCCTCGTCTGCGACGTTGGCGGCGGCACGACCGACTTCACGCTCATCCGGAGCGTTCGCGAGGGCGCCGCGCGCAAGAGCCGGCGCATCGCGGTGGGCGATCACATCTTGCTCGGGGGCGACAACATGGACCTGGCCCTCGCCCGGGTCGTGGAGCAGCGGCTCGAACAGCGCCTCGACGCGACCCAGCTCGCGAGCCTCGTCGCGGGGTGCAGGCAGGCCAAGGAGACGCTGCTGTCGCCCAACGCCCCATCGAGCGTGCGTGTCACGATCCCTGGGCGCAGCGCTCGCCTCATCGGGAGCGCGCTGTCCGCGGAGCTCACGCCCCACGACCTCCAGTCGCTGCTGGTCAACGGCTTCTTCCCCCGGGACGTCGTGCGGGCCGAGCCCCGACGCGATCGGCGCGCCGGGCTCGCTCAGCTCGGGCTGCCGTATGCGACCGACCCGGCCATCACGGCGCACCTCGCGGCCTTTCTCGCCGCGCACCCCACCGCCGACGGCGCGCCGCGTCATCCCGACGCGGTCCTGCTGAATGGCGGCGTCTTCGAGGCCCAGCCGTTCGAGGCCGCGCTGCTCGACGCGCTGGCGTCGCTGAGCCCCTCCGGTCAGCGGCCGCTGCGCCTGGAGCATGGCGCGCTGGATCTCGCGGTCGCCCGCGGCGCGACGTGGTTCGGGCTCGTCCGCCAGGGCTTTGGCGCCCGGGTCGCGGGGGGCACGGCTCGCGCGGTCTACATCGAGGTGGACGTCCCCGGCGAGAGCGCGACCCAGGCGGTCTGCGTCTTGCCGATGGGCACCGAGGAGGGCACCGAGGTGCTCGTGCCGCGGGAGCTGCATGTGCGCATTGGCACGCCCGTGCAGTTTGCGCCGCATGGGTCCACGACCGCGGGGCCGCACGCGGCAGGCGACGTGGTTACGGTCGATGACGCGTACACGCCGCTCCCACCGCTCGGGACGACGCTCGTGCGCGATCCCCGCCTTCTGCCTGACGGTGACGACGTCGTCTCGGCGCGACTGGCGGCCACGCTCACGGAGGTCGGGACGCTCGCCGTTCATGTCGTGGCCCAGGACCTGCGCGCGCGCTGGAAGCTCGAGCTCGGCATCAAAGACGGCGCCGTCCCCCGGTCCCGTGGTCCCACGCTCGCTCTGCCAAAGCAGCTCGACGCCGCGAAGGCCTCGGTTGTCGCAGCGCTGCGCTCTCCCGGAGACGATCCGCGCCCGGCGCGCCATCTCGTCCAGGCGCTCGAGTCCAAGCATGGCCTCGGCCCGCGTGAGCGCTGGTCGCTGCCACTCGTGCGCGAGCTGGCCGATGTCGTGCTCGGGCTGACCGACGTCCGCAAGCGCTCGGTCGACCACGAGCGCGTCCTCCTATGGCTCGTCGGCTTCGGCCTTCGCCCGGGCTTCGGCGCGCCACGCGACCCCGAGCGCCTCGCCGCGCTGTATCCCTGGTTTGCTCGAGGCTTGCTCGCTCCCGGCGCCAAAGACGACGTGCGCAGCCTGGACGCGTGGTGGGTCCTGTGGCGGCGCGTGGCCGCTGGCCTCGGACCCGCCGAACAGCGCCAGCTCCTGGACTCGGTGCTTCCCACGCTCAAGCGGGTCTGCAAGGTCGACCCCAAGCAGCCGCCCGTCGCGCCTCCGCTCGGCTTTGCGGAGCTCGTGCGCTTCGCGGGCTCGCTCGAGCGCCTCGCGCCGACCGTCCGTGCACAGGTCGGCGAGCTGCTCCTTGCGCGCCTCGAGGTCGAGGTGGGCGCGAGCCACCTGAGCTTCGCGCTGGCCCGACTCGGCGCGCGACTGCCACTCACAGCCGGCGTCCAGGCGACCGTCTCGGCCGAGACGGCCTCGGCGTGGCTCGAGCGGCTGCTCGCCTCCACTGCGCGACCCGAGGCGCTCGCGCTCCCGCTGGTCCAGCTCGCCCGCCGCACCGGCGATCGCGCGCTCGACATCGACGAGGACCTGCGCGACCGCGTCATCGAGAGGCTCACCCGAGCGCGTGTGCCGGAGGCGCAGCTTCAGCTCGTGACCGAGGTCGTGGCCCCGACGGCCAGCGAGGATGAGCAGCGCTTCGGCGAGGGGCTCCCCGCCGGCCTCGTGCTGCACCCGAGCTAGTCCGAGCTAGCGCCCTACCGGAACGACGAGCACCGGGCGATCGGCCACCTGAAGCACGGACTCCGCCACGCTCCCGAGCAGCAGCGTTCCGAGCCCGCTGTGGCCGTGTGAGGCGACCACGATGACATCCGCGTCGGTCTCCTGAGCCTCTTGCACCACGCGCTGCGCCACGTCGGCGTCGCGCACGACACGACGCGCGACAGGCACGAGCGTGTCGAGCACCAGGCGGTCCAGCGCGCGCTCGGCGTCGGTGACGTGATGCGTAAACGGCACGCCGGCCTCGGGCAGCCCTTCGGTGGTGTCGGGCCACGCGCCGCCCTCGCGAGGCAGAGGGACGACGTGGACGAGGTCGAGCTGTCGCGCGGCATGCTGGAGCAGGCCCACGGCAAACTGCAGGCCCGAGGCACAGCGCGTCGACAGGTCGGTCGCGAGCAGCACGCGCCAGGGCGCGGTCGTGCTCGGCCGCCGTGACGTCACGGGGACGACGAGGACCGGGCTGCTGACCTCGCGCACGAGCCGAATCGTGCGGCCGGCGTGCCAGCCGCCCTTGACCGAGGCGGGATCACTCGCGCCGACGCCCACCAGCAGCGGCTCGGTGTCGTGCACGTGTGACTTGACGACGCTGACGGGCTCCCCAGAGAGCCACGTAAACGCAGCGGTCACGCCGCGTTCGGCGTACTCCTGCTTGAGCCGATGGGCCCACTCGGTGTGATGGACCTCCAGCCCATCGGCCACGTGCAGCAGCTCCACGTCGGCGCGAGCGGCCTTGGCGATGACGCTGACGGCATCCGCCATGGTCATCCACTCGGATTCGAACGAAACGGCGACAGCAATGGGATTGGACATGACGCACGTCCTCCTGGAGGACAAGATAGCCCTCCCGGGTGAAAGCGCGAGGGCTGGTCAGCACCGGCGGAGCGCGCTATACCGCGAGGCATGAACGCCTTCGATCTTGCCAGCAAAGTTCTCTCGTTCGCCGTCGACGGTGCGCTGACGGTGGCCAAGCGCGCCGACCGCGTCTCGCGGCTCGCCATTCGGGCCTACAACCGGGTCGCCGAGGTCTCGCCCATTCCACTGCCGAAGGTAGGGCCGAGCGACAACGGCTTCGTTCCGCCCGCGGCCTACACCTACGAGGCCCCGCCCCGGGCCGCCAAGCCGCCGACGCAGGCCGCTCCCACGGCTCCGCCGAGCGCGGAGAAGAAGCCCGAGGCGCCGGTCAAGATCGCCCTGTCGAGCCTGGAAGAGAAGGCCCGCGCCAAGGCCGCGAGCAGCCCGGCCATGACGACCAAGCTCGAGGCGCCGCCCGAGGAGCGCGCCAAGACGGCGGAGGACCGCTTCTCACGCGACGCGCTCGAGAAGCAGACCAAGGCGGAGCTCCAGGAGATCCTGGACGGCGCCGGCGTCGGTTACGGCAAGAAGTTCAGCAAGGCCGAGCTCATCGACCTGATCATGAAGCTGTAGCTCAGTCTTCGAATACTTCGAAAGCGACATCGTCGAGGAACCAGCCCGCGCCGGAGGCGGTGGGCAGTGCGGTTTCGAATACGAAGCGTACCTGGACGAGCTTGCCTGAGACGCCGTCAAGCGCAGTCAACCGCTGAACCCACGCGGCGGAGTCCGTGTCACCGAGCGCGGCTAGGTCGGCAGTCAACGTCTTTGTGACAAAGCCGTCGCTAGAGACCTCGATTCGGCGCACATCGGCCGTCGAACTACCATCCCGCAGCGTCGTGCGATACGACACCCCGAGCAGGACAGCGCCGCCGTCCACCGGCCCACCCGTGAGGTCGAGCACCGGCGAGGTGATGGTCGCGGAGTAGGCCTGCGCCGGGTTGGGCACGAAGGTCGTGCCGTCGTTGAGATTGAGCGACCCGGCCCCGTTGAAGGCGCCGGGGTCCGCGGGCGTGGCGTCCACTGACCAAGCCACGCCGCCCACCGGAGCCGAGGCCGTCCAGCCGGCGAGCTGGCCATCGTCGAACGACCACTGGTGGAGGACGCCGATCGCGTTAGCGGTCACGATCGCCGCGTCCAGCACCGTGACCTGCTCGATGAGCCAGCCCGCGCCAGTGTTGGCCGAGGAGTCGATGGTGGCGCGGAACCGGAGCTTGAACTTCTTGCCGCTCAGCGCGGTCGCGTCGAACGCGGCGAGGCGCCACGCGCCGGGCGTGACGGACGCCATGACGGTCCCCAGCAGCGTGGGCGTAGTGGCGAAGTCGTCCGTCGACGCCTCGACGAGCAGCGCGTCGTTGGTCGCCAGGGCCGCGTCGGTGCCGTCGTAGACGAGGAAGTGCACCGTCATGGCGGTGGCCGCACCCGGATCGAGCCAGAAGACGCTCGTCGCCGTGTGCTCGCCAGCGCCGTAGGCAGCGCCATCTCCCAGGCGAAGCGAGCAGGCGCCCAGGTGCGGGCCGATGGGGGCCGGCGTCGTGCTCGCGGAGAAGCCTCCCGCCGCAGCGGAGAACGCCCACCCTGCGTCGGTGCACTCGATGGTCTCGACGGTCGGCACGGCCCGCACGGTGCAGCCGCTGATGCTCGTGAAGGCGCACTTGCCGTCCGCCTCCGAGCACGCGTCGGTCGTACAGACCTTGCCGTCGTCGCAGGACACCGGCAGACCCGCGATACAGACGCCGTCTTTGCATCCATCGGTCACCGTGCAGAGCGAGCCGTCGCTACACGGCGTGCCTGCGGTCGCGAACGGCTCGGTGCAGAGTCCGGTCTCAGGAACGCAGCTCCCGGCCGTGTGGCAGACGTCTTTAGCCTCGCAGCTCTTGTGCTGGCTCCCCTTGCAGCTGCCGCCGTCACACGCCGAGGCGCCGGTGCAGAGGTCGTTGTCGTCGCACGTCGCGGTGTTGTTCGGGTGGGTGCAGCCGAGCGTGAGGTCGCACACGTCGTCGGTGCAGCCATTGGTGTCCGCGCAGGGAGCGTGGTCGAGCACATGCTTGCAGCCGACGCCCGTCTCGCACGAGTCGATGGTGCACTCGACCGCATCTGCGCACAGGTCCGCGCCGCCGATGACTGACGCGCAGCCCGTGATCGGGGCGCAGGCCTCGACGGTGCACGGGTCCGCATCGGCCTGGCAGACGACCGCGACATGTGTGCACTTGGCTCCGGCGCCGCATGCGTCCGTCGTGCAGACGTCGCTGTCGTCGCAGTCGCCGTCGTTGGCGCACCCGACGGAGAGGTCCAGCGTGTAGGCGTTGGAAGAGCCTGAGAGTCCGTCGACGCGCAGCAGCCACTTCCCGGACTTCGGCGCCTTGAACGTGAGCACCTCACCGTCAGCGATCTGCAGCGCCTTGGCCGCGGGCACGCTCGGCGTCGCCGGATCGTAGACGCGCAGGTCGAGATCGCCTTCGGCCAACACGAACGTCGCCTTGGCCGTGAGCGTCTCTCCCTGGGCGATGTCGATGGTGTACCAGTCGAGATCGTAGGGGCAGACCGCGAGGTTGCTCGTCTCACCGAGCGCGACGGGCACGGCAAGCTTGGGGACGTTGTTGGGCTCGAGGTCGTCGTCGATGCAGATCTCCTTGACCGCGAGCGGCGCCGAAGCCGCGTTGTTCTTCTCGTCGGACTCGATGATGGCGTTCTTGTGGTCCGGCACGACAAACAGCGTGTAGCTGCCTTTGGGCGTCTCGAACGGCACGGTGATCTTGGTCGTGACCGGGAGCTTCGTCTTGCCCTTGACGGGGCTCGTGAGCGTCTCGGACTGGACGAACGTGTCGAGCGCCACGTCCAGCGTCGCGTCCTTGGACAGATAGAAGCCGACCTCGACGCCGTCGACGTCCGTGAGGCATTGGTTGATGACCGCGTAGCCCAGCTGCTCATTCTCGCCCTGGTAGACCGCGCCCGTCGCGGGAATGACATCCAGGGCTTGCAGGTCCATCCCCGCCAGGCCGTCGAAGAAGAGCGTGTAGTCGAACTTCTTGACCGAGCTCGTTGCGTCGACCTTGACGAAGTACGCGGTCGTTCCCGTCGCCGGCGCGGTGATGCTCTTGGTCGCGCCGGAGGTGCTGCCGTTGATGGTCGCGACGGACTTGCCCGAAGTCGGATCGGTGAAGATGGTCGCCTTGATCGTCGACTCCGAGGTGAGCTTGATCGTGACCGTCTGGCCCGCGGGCAGATCGAAGCGCATCCAGTCCACGTCGAGCTTGCACGCCGTGGCGAAGCGCGCGCCACAGCCGACGACCTGCGCGTGCTGGAAGTCGTTGTTGGTCTCGTAGATGTCCGAGGTACACACATCCGCGGGCAGCGGGTCGAGCAGCTCGATCTTGAGGGAGTACGTGTACGGCGCGGGCTTGCTACCCTTCTTCGGGTTGTAGACCCGCAGCGTGTACTTGCCGGCATCCCAGACGTAGGGGACGGTCACGACCGCCTTGCCCGTGGTGGCGTTCTCCAAGATGACGGCGCCGTTCTTGTCGGCAAACGCGAGAGACAGGGCGCCGCTCGCTGCGACGTAGGTGTAGCTCACCGTAACGACGAGCTTCTTACCCACGGGTAGGTCGAGCGAATACCAGTCCTCGAGGTCCGGGCACACACCGAGCTTGTCGTAGGTCGCCGTCTCCACCGGAAGCGCCCGAGCGGTCGCCGCGTCGTCGTTGGGCTCGAAGACGCCGATGTCGTCCACACACGGCGTCGAACCGTCGATGGTGACCGACGGCGAGAGCGCGTCGTTGTTGTCCTCGTTGACCTCGACGACGGTGTTGCCATCATCGACGCGCACGCCGACCTGGAAGGTGCCCGCGCCAATATTGGGGGGCAGCAGGAACTTCTCGTGCCGCGCCACCGCGACCGCGCCACCGAAGTCGGTGACGGTCGCGGTCCCGATCTTGACGTCGTTTAGCGGGTCGATCGTGGGTCCGTCGGTGAGATAGAATGACACGTTCACCGTGCCGGCCGGGGTCTTCCCGAGGTTCACGAGCTTCCAGTCGACGTAGATGACGCCGCCCGGGAACGTCGTCGTCGGCGTCGCGTCGACCTTGGCCGCGCGCAGGTCGATGCCATCGAAGGGCGGCGTGACCTCGATCGTGAGGTCGTAATGCGCCTCGGTGCCCTTGACCTTGGGGTAGACGCGGAGCCGGTAGTCGCCTCCCTCGGGAACGACGAACGCGAGCACCGTGTCCGTGCTGCCGGGCAGCGCGCTCGTGTCGAGCAACGCGCTCTTGCTGTCCATGAGGCTGAGGTCCAGATCCGTCGGCTTGAGAGCCGCGCCCGTCAGCGAGTTGGGATCGAGCGTCGCTTTGGAATTGAGCGTCACGATGATGGTGTTCTGCGCCGGCACCGGCACCGTGTACCAGTCCTCCTCGTTGCAGCCGCCGAGGTCCTTGGTCACGCCCACCGGGAGCACCTTGGCCTGCTCCTGCACGTCGTTCGGCTCGAAGCCGTCCTCGAAGCAGCCGCCCTTCGGGTTGATGACCGTGAGCGGATCGCCCGCGAGCAGCCAGTTGTTGGACGCGTCCTGCTCGCCGGCCAGCACGCCCTTGCAGTCACTGACGACGCCCACGTAGTAGGTGCCGATCGTGTGATCGAGCGCCAACGGAAGCACGACCTTGTCGGTCCGCGAGGTCTTCTCCTTGCCGAGGATCTGCGTGACCGCAAACGAACCAATGACGATGTCCTTCTTGCTGTCGATTTCCGACTTGCTGGTCTTGTTATCGGTCGAAAGCACCACACAGAACGTGACCCCCGCGGCGGTCGAGGTGGAGATCCCGGCCTGCTTGACCACGTTCTGGTATTCGTAGGTCACCTTGATGCTCTGCCCCGCGTCCTGCGCGCCCGGCTCGAAGCTCACGGAGTTGATGCCCACGTCCGTGTAGGACTTGGAGTTGACGAGCACCTTCTGGGCGTTGGACTTGAGGTTGTTGCCCTCGTCGAGCTCGCTGATCTCGTTGTTTGGATCCAGCCGCGCGAGGCAGTAGTACTCAATCAGCGGCAACTGGTTGGAGACCTTGGCGATCTTGGTGATGTGCACCGTCTGCCCGGCTGCGATGGGCGGCAGACCGTTGCACTCTTTGTCACTGGCTCCCGTGCAGAGCTCGTACTTGGTCGCCGGAGTGGGCGCAGGCGTCTCGGACAGGTCGAACTCGAAGTCCCAGGCGGGCGACTCGGTGTTGCCGAGGTTCGTCACGTCCATGTCGAGCACGATGGGACCGTTCCACACGGCGTCGGTCGGCGTGCAGGTCAGCGCCGTGATGGTGAGGTCGACGCCCTTCGTCTCCTTGTAGAGCACGTCGAAGCACGTCGCAGACGAGGCGACGTTGTTGGTCTCGTTCTTCTCGCTCACGATCTTGCCATCGTCTACTTCGGCGACGAGGCAGTAGTTGCCATCCTTCATGCCCTTCGGGATGGGCCAGCTGCGCGCGACCGGCACCTCGGAGCCTGGATTGAGCGAGAAGATGATGGTGCCCGTCTTGTCGGTGATGAGCTGGCAGTCGGGCCCCGGCGTCGTCGTCGGGCACACCGAGATGGTGTAAGTGAACTGCGTGGCCTTGACCTCGCCGGAGTTCTTGATGGTGAGCTCGTAGGCGAGCTGGTCGTCCCACGTCTTCGGAAACTTCTGGTCAGCCGGGATGGTGAAGCTCGGGATCGAGAGCTCGGGCTTCTCCGCCAGCTTGTGATCGACGTGCACGAGCGTCGTCGCAAACTTCGCGTTGTCCGTCTCGTCTTCTTCGCCGACCTTGTCGGCCGCGTCCGCCTTGCACAGCAGGAAGTAGTCGCCGTCGGCCATGTCGGTCGGGATGCAGATCTCCTGATCGGCGTAGCTCTTCTTGACCGTCTGGTTGTGACCGTCACCGAAGCTCGGCTCCTCCCACTTCTTGACCTCGCGGTGCTTGTCCTTGTTGACGTCCCACTCCTGGCTGCCGGACAGCACGCACTGGACGACGAACGGCGTATCAATCTTGCCGCCGGTGTTCTGCATCTCAAAGTCGACCTTGACGCACTCCCCTGGGATGACCTCGCCCGACCCCGCAAACGTCGGCTGCGTGATGGCGAGCTGGGCCGGGATGCGGACCGTGATGAAGATGCAGTCCTCCGGCTCGTTGCTGCCGCCCTCGGTGCGCCAGATCTTCAGGCAGACGCGTTTTGTGCCCTCCGTATAGAAGATGTTCTCGAGCGTGGCCTTCTGCGACTTCTTGTCCTCGTAGGACCAGAGGTAGCTCACCTCGGTCGGTGCGGCGCCCCCAATCTCCGCGGTGAACTTGACTGTGAGCGGCGCGTTGCCTTCGAGCACGGAGGGCTTGATCTTGACCGTCAGGTCCGGGAGCACGACGTCAGTCGACGCGTCCGCCGAGGACGTCTCCTGAAAGCCCTGCGTCGTGTCGTTGCCTCCGGCAGGCTCGGGGGTGCCATCGGTGCCACTGCACGCGAGCAGCGTCGACGCGGCCAGGACGTGGGCGAGGGCCCGAAGAGAGGTGAAGTTGGCTCCAGTCATTACGCGTTCGCTCCCGAGGTGCTCGTCCCGCCGACGCCCAAGGTCTCTTTCGGGCGCCACAATGGTGCACATCGCCATTATGTGGTCAAGACACAGTCGAAAGCGGCAAGCCCACGGTGCGGCGGTGGTGGCGACCTTGATCCCTCGCGCGAACCCGGCACCCTGGAGCCGACGCCGCTGCGCGGTGCAGGAATCTCGATGCCCATTGCCGTCACCATCGACTTCGAGTGCTGGCCCCAGGTGCTCTGGCGGCGCGCCGCGGGGCAGGAGCTATCCGTTGGCGGGGCGGGGCTCGCGCGCCAGACGGACCACATGCTCGACTGGCTCGCCGGCCATGAGGTCCGCGCGACGGTCTTCGTCCTGGGCATGACCGCGCGCGCCTGGCCGAACCTCGTCCGCCGCATCGCGAGCGCAGGCCATGAGATTGCAGCGCACGGCGACCGGCACGAGCGCGTCTATCACCAGTCCGCGACCCGCTTTCGCGAGGACACGCAGCGGGCGCGGGATCTCCTGGCGGATCTCCTCGGGGTGCGTCCGAGCGGCTATCGCGCGGCGGAGTTCTCCGTCACGCGCGACCGCCGTGCTACGGTGTATGAGACGCTCGTCGAGCTCGGCTTCACCTACGACGCCTCGGTCTTCCCCATCGCGCACCGGCGCTATGGCATCGCCGACGCCGCGCGGGGTCCGGAGGTCGTCGCGCACGGGCGGCTCGTGTCCCTTCCGGCGGCAACCGTGGCGCTCGGCGCGGTGCGCCTGCCCGTCGCCGGCGGCGGCTACTTTCGCGTCACGCCGGCGCCCCTGCTGTGCGCTGCCGTGCAACGTCTGGACGCCGAAGGGCTGCCGGCCGTGCTCTACTTCCACCCCTACGAGTTCGACGACCGCGGGCCGCAGCTCGACCTCCCCACGCCCCTGCGTCGGGTCTGGCCGCGATGGCACCAGGTCGCGCAGTCGCTCGGTCGCGCGCGGGTCCTTCCGCGCCTCGCGGCGGTGCTCCGGCTTGGTCTGCCGCGGTCGACCCTGGGCGAGCTCGCGCAGGCCACAATCGAGCGCCTGAAACCTTGACTCGGGGCCGTCCTCGGTGACTGATAGCGCCATGCGAAGCGTGGTCTCCCTACTACCGGTCGCCTTGGTCCTGCTGGTCGCTCCCGTCGCTGCGGAGGCTGCGCGCTCGGCCCGTGAGCTCGGCGCCTTTCGCCTCGGAATGACCGCCGCGGAGTTTCGCGCTGCCGCCATTCGCTCCGGCATGACGACACCGCGCGCGAGCATGGTGCAGGAGCGCGACGTGATGGGCCTCGGGCTCATGGACGTCGAGCCCATCTCGACTGACGCCCGCGACGCGCGGCCGGTGCCCGATCGCCTCTGGCGCGTGCGCGGCCTCTTGCTCTCCGGCCGACTCGTCACCCTCGATCTGGACTGGGGGCAGGAGCAACCGGAGCGGGTCAAGGGGTGGTTCGAGTACTACGACGTGCCGATCAACATCCAACGTCAGCTTGCCGACATCACCTGGAGCGTGGAGGGCATCGTCTTCCACGCCGATCGGTTCGGGCGCGCCCTGAGCGCCGTGGACTGGATTGGCCTGCGCAAGTCCGACCGCATCATGGTCGACCTCGACGGCGCGATTCACCTCGCCAACGAGCACTTCCGCAGGCTGCGTTCGCGGGAGGCAGAGGCCTCGCTGGAGCTGATTCGCCAGCGGGTCCTCGAATACTTCAAGTCCGGCTCGGACGCCTCGACCGCGGACCGGCAAGCGCGCTGCGTCCCACCCAAATCCGCTCCGTTCACCCCGGGCGACTCCGCGTGCGGGCTCCCGGAGCGGCGCTTCCCCGGGACGGCCAGGTTCGAGCATGAGAGCTGGCGCGCGCTCGGCATCGACGCCAGCATGGTCTCACGCTATTACTCGTACAGCATCGATTCGAGCGGTGATGGGGACACGGCACGCGTCGTCATCACGGCGCGCGGGGATCTCGACTGCAACGACCAGGTCGCGACCTTCGAGGTCGTCCTGCGCGCCCAGCCCCGGGCGACGGCCACGGGACCCGCCGGCTGCAGCCTCGACGATGGCGAGTGGCAGCTGATGGACCCGCTGGAGTAGCGCTCCGCTCGATCTATACCTTCGCGCCGCGGTGTGTCACAGTGCCCCATCGTGGCTCGGGTGCTCGCCCATCGCTATCACGTCGTGCGGCTGCTCGGGCAGGGCGGCATGGGCGAGGTCTACTTGGGCTTCGACCCGGTGCTCGAGCGCTACGTGGCCATCAAGCAGGTGGCGCCGTCGGTGCTGCACCATCCGGAGAACGCCACGCTCGTCGCGTACTTCACGCGCGAGGCCAAGACGGTCGCCGCGCTACAACATCCGAGCATCATCCAGGTCTACGAGTTCGGCACCCCGCGCGATGAGGCGGCGTATATCGTCACCGAGTTCATCGACGGCATCACGCTCGAAGAGCTCGTCGAGACGCAAGGCGGGTTGCCGGTCCGCGCCGCGCTGGCGCTGCTGCACCCGCTCGCCGACGCGCTCTCCTACGCGCACGACCGCGGCATCATCCACCGGGATCTCAAGCCCGGAAACGTCATGATCTCGCGCCATGGACGGGTCTTCCTCATGGACTTCGGCCTCGCCAAGCCCATCGGCGGCTTCCCGGGCACGTCCGGCAACCTCAAGTCCATGATCATCGGCTCGCCCGCGTTCATGGCGCCAGAGCAGATCGGCGGCGAGGAGACCGATCGGCGGACCGACGTCTTCGCCTTCGGGCTGCTGGCCTTTGCGGTGACCACCGGCCGGCTGTTCTTCTCGGCCACGGCCGCGCACGCCTTCAAGGAGATCCTCGCCGACCGCTACCCCATCGAGGTCGCGGCCGAGACCGTCGAGGATCCCGACCTGCGCGCGCTGGTCACCGGCTGCATCCAGCGGCATCCCGAGGATCGCTTCGAGTCGATGGAGAGCATCATCGCGCTGCTCGAGCGGGCGCTATCGCGCGCCGGCGTGGGCTCTCCGGCGCGGGAGATGCGGCTCTGGTCGGAGCGCTGGACCCACCTGATGCCGCAGCAGTTCACGCTCGGGCCAGTCCACGACCCCACGGCGAGCGACACGACGCCCGGCAAGCGGCCGAGCGCCGACACCGAGCTCCCGGGAGCCAAGACGATCGTCGCGTCGCCGGACCTCACGGGCATCGTGGCCGGACCCACGCTCATCGAGGCGCGGCCTGGCGCGGGTCAGATGTCGGGGCCGCAGTCGGGGCCAACACCGGGGCCTCGATCGGGGCCACCATCGATGATCATCGAGTTCGAGCGCATCGACGTCGAGCCGCCCGAGCCCGAGGGCGGGCGCGTGTCGATGCAGATGCCCACCGTCATCGAGGCCGCCGCACACGTCCGCTCGCCGTCGATCGCGCGCACGCTGGAGGACACCGACGGCGCCTCGCTCGCCTCGCCCAGCATGCCGGCCACGCCCGCCGACGCGCTGCGCACCGTGCTCCTGCGCAGCCCGGATGCCGGCTTCCTCGCCGAGGTGTTGTCGGTCGTGCTGTGCTCCGGCAACGACGTGGACCTCAACGCGCTATGGCAGGACCTCGAGTCCGCGGGCGTGGACGCGCCCTCGCAGCGGCTCGGCACGGCGCTCGCGCTGCTCGTGAGCGCGGAGGTGTTGGAGCATCGCTCGGCGGACCGCTTCCACCTCGGACGGCAGCTGCTACTGGACCACGCGTTCAGCGTGCTGGCCCCCGAACTCGGTCCGGGCGAGGCGGCGCCCGTTTGGACGGAGCACGCCCAGCGCGTCTTCGAGCACTACGTCGCGCGCTGGCGCGAGGAGATCCAGGACGCGCGCGAGACCTACGACCACGATCGCACGCTGGACGTCGTGGAGCGTCTGCTCGACGTGGAACGCCACCTGCGCTCGGTCACCACCGAGACCCGCCAGCGCGACGGCCTCATCCGAGCGGAGGCCGCGCTCGCCCGTCGCGACGCCACGCTCGCGTTCGAGTCGTTCTCGGAGCTGGCCGCCGGCCCGCCCGTCGACCTCGAGACCGACCTGCGCGTGCGCGCCGGGCTCGCCGAGGCGTGCATGCTGCTCAACCGCCCGAGCCGCGCGCTGGAGCACGTCGAGGCCGGCATGCTGCTCGCGCAGGGCGACGGCGCGTGGACCGCCCGCATGCTGCGGGTGCGGGGCCTGCTGCGCCTGCGTCGCGGGGAGCTCCGTCGCGCGCTGGTGGACCTGCGCATCGCGGTCGATCATCCAGCCATGAAGGCAAACCCCATCGACGTCGCGCGTGCGCAGCGCGACCTCGGCGAGGGCCTCTGGTGGGCAGGGCGCAGCGCGGATGCGCAGGAGCTCTGCGACATGGCGGCGCATCAGCTCGAGGATGCGGGGGACACGGCCGAGGCCGCCGCGGCGGTCCTGTTGAATGCGCTCGGTCGCCTGCGGCTCGGGCAGGTGGACTCGGCCGAGATTCTGCTCGAGCGGGCGCGCGGCTCCGCCAAGCCCGTTGGGGCCCGCTTCGTGTTGGCGGGGACCCTCGTGGGCCTGGCCGAGGTCGAGCGGCTGCGGGGTCGCGTCGACGAGGCCCACGGTATCGCGCGCCGTGCGCTCGGCGAGTGGGAGGCGCTGCGCCTGCCGCGCGGCATCGCGGTGGCCCGAACGGAGCTGGCGTCGATCCTCTGCGACCTCGGGCAGATCGCCGATGCCACGCGCCATGTCGACGAGACGCTGCGCAGCCTCGACGACGACCCGCTCGAACGCCTGGATGCCGCGCTCATTCGCGCCAAGGTCGCCTGCCGCGCGTGCGAGTTCGGAGCCGCGGCGGCCCACGTCGCCGAGGCGCTGCGGATGGCCGAGGGCATCGGTGTGCCCCTGCCCTTCGCGGTGCTCGTCCGCTCGCGCCTCTGCCGCGAGTCGGGAGACAAGGATGGCGCCGACGAGCTCCGGCAGGAGGCCGTCAAGCTCTACGAGAGCGTCTCCCCGGATCGACGCGTGCTAGATGCCGCCGAGCTCGATCGCTGGTTCATGAGCCTGCGCTGAGCGCGCAACTCGACGTCCCCCGCCCCGCGCGCTACAATTGCGGCTTCGCCACCCACCCATGGCGCGGCGCAGGGGCACACGACATGGCTGACGACCGCAGGCGCAGCGACGACCGAACGGCGCTGCTCGAGACCGACGGACCGAGCGCAGAGACCCCGCGGGCGCGCGAGGCGACCACGGCGGCTGGACGCGACGCGATGCTCGAGACCGGCACCGGCGGCGCCACCACCGGAACCACGACGGGCGGCACAGCGGCACCGGCTCCCGCCGCGGCCGTCGACACGACGAGCATTCGCGCCGAGCTGCTCGTCTCCGCGCGGGCGACGCCGCCGGACGCCGCGCTCATCGGACAGCGGCTGGCGCGCGCCGTGCGAGCCGAGCGCGACGCCGTACGGGCCGACACGTCGCTGATGGCGGACCTGCGCACCGCGCTCTCGCCGGTGCAATACCTCGAGGCGCTGGATCTCCTGCAGTCCCCGCTGCGTGAGCGTCTGGAGACCGCGCTGGTGGCCAAGTCGGGGGATGCGCTCTACCGGTACCTCATCGACGCAGCGTTCAATGCACCGAGCACCGAGCAGCAGGTCGTGCGCGACGACGCGACGTTCATGGCCACGCTGCGCCGCCCGCTCAGCCGCGATCAGGTCGCGCGCGTCTTGGAGTGCCTCGGAGCCAGCCTCGAGCAGCGCCTCCAGTTCGCCTTCGAGCGCCGGAACGCCGACAACGCCTACCTCGCGCGTCTGTTGGCGCAGGCCACGCCCGAGGAGCGCGAGCGGGCCCGGTCGGATCCGGCCATCCGCGCGCGCCTCGAGACGGAGCTCGGCGGCACGGCGGGCCTCGAGCGTGCGGCCAACGCGGATCCGACGGAGGTGGCGCGGACCATCCAGTACGGCAACCCTGGAGGCGCGCTCGACCTGCTCACGTACCCCTACGGCGAGACGACGGCCCGCTGCGATCGGTTCGATGGCGGGCGCCCGTCGACGGTCAGCCTCCTCGGCAACCTGCCCCGCGGTCGGGCGATGCCGGCGGACGTCCGTGACGATGTCGACACCATCATTCGCTTCGATAGCACACTCACCCGCGTCAAGAAGGCCTTCGAGGTGCGCTGGGACGCATCCACCCGCCGCGAGCGCGGACCCCGCTCCCGTGAGGACCGCACCGAGGTCGACGCGCCCGCGTGGTCGGTGGAGGTCCTGCGCGCGATGCACGAGTTCCTCATCGACTGCCCCGATCTCCAGGCCACGGGCCAGGTCCCCGCCTACGTGCTCCACGGCACTTACCAAGGCGGCGCGTTCTCGCCGAGCACGCGCGAGATCTACGTCGGCGGCGGCGTCCGCATCGGGGACACCGTCTCCGGTGACCTGCACCAATACGGCGACGCCGACCTGGCGGGCACTCCGGCGGGCCCCCGCGACGTGAGCTTGCTCGGCGCGGTCGTGCGGCACGAGATCGGGCACGCCGTCGACGACCGCATGGGGTCGCAGAGCGACGGTCTCAAGGTGGGCCTGGGCGGCTTTTGGTCGGGGACGGACTTCGATCAGTGGATGGAGGGGCGCGACGGCTTCGCGGTCAGTCGGCCCTCTCCCGGGCTCGCGATCCCGGTCTCCGACGCCGACAAGCGCGCCATCAAGACGCACCTTCGCGCCTACATGAACGGCGACGGCAAGGGCCAGCTTCGGGCCGGGCTCGCCGACGACCACGCCGTGGTCCGCTACTACGACGCCGGGCTGCCCATCCTCGAGGCCTTCAAGGGCTGCGAGGGCCAGGGCAAGCGCTTCTGGACCGCGCCCGGCCGGCTCTACGAGAACGGCGGCAAGGTCTTCTCCGTCAACGCGCACTACCACTTCCTCCAGTCGTGCAACGCCTCGGTGCGCGACAACATCATGCGGCCCTATCAGCTGTTCTCGCACATGGAGTTCTTCGCCGAGATGTACTCGGTCTTCTACGAGGACGGCGCCAGCCCCGACGCGAACCCCGGACAGCGCGTCCCGGTCGGCAGCTGGCGCGCCTGGTTTCAGCAGAACGTTCATGGGCCCGGAATGGCGCCGGAGAGCATGCGCGGGCGGCGACCGCGCTCCGGTGCGGGCGGCGGCGGAGCACACTGATTGCGCGCGCTTGCCGGTGGTCGCTCGCGGCCGTCGCTGTGAGCACGATGGCGGCCGCGGAGACACCTCTGAGCGCGTCGGAGCGGGCGGCAGTCGCGGAGGCGTGCGGCCTCGGGCCTGAGGTGCTCTTGCGCGTGTCGGTGGAGCGCGCGCTCGGGCCCCTTCGCTGGTTGAACGTGAGCGGCGAGCGTCAATCGCCACGCCGCGTCGCAGGGCACACGACGGGCGCCGCGGTGTGCGCCCCACAAGTCGCCGTTCAGCTCGGTCCGTTCCTTCAGCGCGCCGGACCGGTGACGTCGCCGGCGCACTTGGCCGAGACGGTGGCCTGGCTCTACGGCACGGAGGCGCGCGGCGTGCTGCACACGGGGCCCGCGGGCCACGCCGCACACGTCGTCCCACCGTCGGAGCTCGCCGAGCCGGACGTCCAGGCCGCGGTACGGGCGACCGGCTTCTTCGCGACGCCCACCTGGTCGACGCGCTCCGACGGCCGCGGCGAGCTGCGCTTCTTCACGCGCTGGTCTGCGGAGGTGGGCGGCTCCGGCGTCAGCGACGTCCGGCTGAGCGTCGCCCCAGACGGCACGGTGGAAGCCGTCGCGACGCGCGTGCCGACCGGCGCGCCGGAGGTCCTGCCGACGTCGCTCGACGCGTTCGTCCGACTCGCCGACGACGGCACTGCGCTCGGGCTCGCGCGCCGCCTTGCCTATCTGTACCGGTGGACGAACCTCGGCGCGCCGGCGCCTGCATGGCTCGACCGCGTGCAGCGCGGCAAGCGACGCCTCGTGGAGCGGGATCTCGGCGCCACGAAGGCCCTGTACGATGATCTCGTGGCGGCCCACAGCGCGCCGGAGCCGAGCCGAGTCGTGGACGCCAACGGCGAGACCGTCATCGCGTTCTACTTGCTGCTCACGCCGCGCCAGCCCACCGGCGAGTTCGCCGGCCGCGAGCTCTACCAGGTCCGACTGACGCTCACGCGCGACGGGCGACCGCTGCTGAACGCGAGCGCGGTGGCGCTGCCCCGATGAGCCGCCTGCGCGTCGTCCGCGCCGCCTGCCCCGCGTGTGGCCAGCAGGAGGAGCACGTGCTGTTCGCGAGCCTCAACGGCGCGCGTCTGCCAGCTGCTGCGGCCGATGTGCTCGCGGGTCGCTTTCAGCTCGCCGACTGCGCCGGCTGTGGCGCCGAGTTCCACGTCGAGGCCGAAGCGCTGTACGTCGACATGCCCCGTAGGCTTTGGATCGTGCACCTTCCGCTCGCCGAGCGCGCGCGCTGGGCGGAGCACGAGCGTCGCGTCACCGAATTGTTCGCCAAGGAGATCGGCGCGCACCCCGACCCTCAGGTGGCCGAGCTGCACGCAGAGCTCACACCGCGCTTGGTCTTTGGCCAGCGGCGCCTGGCGGAGGCGCTGCGCGTCGTCGAGCTCGGCTTGGATGCGCGACTCCTCGAGTGCCTCAAGGCCGTGACGCTGCGGGACAACGTGGCCACGCTGCTCGAGTTTGGCCCCGTGGAGCTCGTGCTGGCCAGCGCGGAGGGCGGCGTCCTTCGCTTCGAGCTCATCCCGCTGGCGGCGAGCGCACCCGTGGCGGCCCTGGACGTGCCGCGGTCGCTGCTCGCCTCGGTCACGGAGCGTGGCTCTGAGTTCCAGGACCGCTACGCCGAACTGTTCAGCCACCCGTGGATCGACGTGACGCGCTATCTGCTCGCGGGGTCGCTGACATGAGCCTGCCGGGGACGACGCTCACGGACCTCCGCCGCTGGACGGCGGCGCTACTCGTCCGCTACGCCGGGCAGCTGCGCGAGCTGAGCCTCGTCGGCCCGTGGCTCGGCGATGCGCTCCCGCAGCTCTCGCACGATGCGCTCACGGCGTGGGCCGCCCGCGCACGCCTGCCCTCGCTCGCCTCGACGAGCCTCGACGGCGAGATCGCCCGCCTGACCGCTGAGCTCGACGCGGCCGCTGGCAATCGCGCGACGCACCTCGGCGGGCTCTGCGCGCGCTTCGGGCTGGACGTCGGGGCCCGCCGCGTGTGGCTCGCCCTCGCGACGGCGCAGCGCGACACGGCGTTGCGCGAGCTGCTCGGCGCCACGACCGGGACGCGCTGGAGGCCGTGGCCTCAGCTCGGCCGCGTGTGTGAGCTGTTGGCCTTGACGACCGAAGACGGCGACGCGGCGCGCGCCGCACTGGCCCCCGGCGGCGCGCTGCGACGGTTTCGGCTCATCACGCCGGGTCCCGAGCCCGAGGGCTTCACCGACGGCGCCGAGGTGCCCTTCGAGTGGCAGACGGTGCTGGTCCCGGGTCCGGTCGCTGCCGCGCTGTTCGAGGGTCGGGTGGAGCTCGGCCCGACGCTCGAGGACGTGGCCCGCTGGCGCGCCGTGGAGCGCGCTCCACGCCTCGAGTCGCTGGCGCTCGAGCCGGCCACCCGAGACCAGCTGGCGGAGCTGTTGGGCCACGCGGAGGAGTCGACGCACCGACCGCTCGCCCTCATCGGGCCGCCAGGCGCGGGCACCGAAGACCTCGCGTGCGCGCTCGGAGCGCAGCTCGGCCGCGGCGCCCTCGTCGTCGACCTCGGCGTCGCTGCGGTGGCCCCGCGGTCACTCCCCGCGCTCACCCGTCGCGCCCTCGGCCTCACCGGAGGCGCCCTCGTCATCGTCGGGAGCCCGACTCCGAACGACGCAGAGGACACGCTCGCCGCAGCGCTCCTCGCGCAAGCCAAGGAGGCGCAGGCGCCGGCGTTCTGGATCGGTCGCGAGCGGCCGAAGGGCTTGGAGCGCCGCAACCCGGAGCTCGAGCCGGTCGTCGTCGGCTTCCCGCCAGCCCCACGCCGTCGCGCGCTGTGGCAGGCCGCGCTCCGCGCCGAGGGACTCGCGCCGTCCGCCGCGGTCGATACGGTCGCTCAGGCCTTCGAGCTCTCGGCCGAGGACATCGGGCGCATCAGCCGCGACGTCCGCCGTCGCCGCGCTGGGACAGAACCGCAGGCCCTCGGCCCCGTGACGCGCGTCGAGGTCGAGGACGCCTGCCGTGACGACCTCGAGCTGCGCCTCGGCGGGGTCACGCGCCGGGTGCGCCATGCGACGCGCCTCGAGGACCTGGTGCTGCTCGACGACCAGCGAGAGCGCCTCGAGGAGATCCTCCGGTATGTCCGACACTTCGATGCGCTCTACACCGACTGGGGCTTCGGCAAACGCTTCCTCACGGGGCGCGGGGCGCATGCGCTATTCACCGGCCCGCCTGGAACCGGCAAGACCATGGCGGCCTCGGCGCTTGCCAGCGCGCTCGACTTGCCGCTGTATCGAATCGAGCTGTCCCAGATCGTCGACCGTTACGTGGGCGAGACCGAAAAGAAGCTCGCCCAGGTCTTCGACGAGGCGGCGCGGGCGCCGAGCGTGCTGCTGTTCGACGAGGCCGACAGCCTCTTCGCCAAGCGAACCGACGTAAAGTCGGCCAACGACCGGTACGCCAACCTGGAGACGAACTACCTGCTCCAGCGCATGGAGGAGTTCCACGGCGTCGTGGTGCTCACGACCAATCTGGAGTCGAGCCTCGACTCGGCCGCCATTCGCCGTGTGCGCTTCCGGGTCGCCTTCCCCGAGCCCGACGCGGAGCTGCGCGAGCGGCTCTGGCGCGAGCTGCTGCCCGGCGAGGCCGACGTCGAGGAGGACCTGGAACTACCGCGGCTCGCCCGCGCTTTCGAGATGTCGGGCGGGCACATCAAGAACGCCATCCTGCGAGCCGCGCTGCACGCGGTGCACGAGGGGCGCCCCATCGCCGGCACGGATCTCTGGCGCGCCGCCGTAGCGGAGTATCAGCTGTTGGGCAGGCTCCCGCCGAGCGCGTGAAGCCACGGCGCGTCGCACGACGCAGTGAACGCCGTCGCTACGTGAGCCCGAGCTCGGCGGCGAGCGACAACGCCTGCTCCAGGTGCGGCCAGTCGACGTGGTGCTGTGGGCTGGGGTTCAAGAACAGCTCGACCGACAACAGCCGCGGCACCCAGAACGGATCGATGCGCGCGACCTCGTCGAACACCGCGACGGGAAACTTCCAGAAGTGCGCGTCGCGGGCACCCTTGCGCACGATGAGCTCGCGACCGCGCGCCATGTAGGCGGCCGGATTCCCACCGGCCGCGAACCAGGCCATCGCGTCGTGCGCCGGCGTAGGGTCGTCCACGCTGGCGCGGCCTCGCCCGCCGCGCTCGAAGAGCGACTCGATGTCCTTGGGAGCCGTACCCGGCTCGAGCCGATCGAGGTCGAGGGCCCGAAACGGGGGCGGATACTTCCAGCTCGCGGCCCACTCGCGCGCGAACGACACTGCGGCGCCTGCTTGGAGGAGCAACAACGCGCGGAGCCCGTCCGAGCCCGCGCGCGAGGCGCCCCATCGCATGGCGTTCAGGGCGTCAAAGCAGTGTAGACCGCCGCCACCGTTGCCGCGCAAGAGCAGCTCCGCGCTTGCGGCGAGCAGGCCATCCCAGACGGTGTCCGGGTGGACGCCCTCGTTGAGGGCCGCCGCAACGCGGTCGCGCATGGCTGCGGGGGAGAGCGTGCGTGAAGCGACGAGAAGCTCAATGGCCAGCCCGACCTCGCGCCGCGCGCCGTGGATGGACACGGTGTCTGCCATGGCGCGGCTCGAGCCGAACGTCGCCACGCCGGCGCCGCTGGGCTGTCCCTCGCTCAGCACGCAAGCGACGAAGCGCACCAAGGGTTCGCCGCAGCCCCAGCCAAACACCTCCAGCGCGCGCAGCATCTGCCCCACGCAGATGGGCCGGTGCTCCTCGCCATAATCGCGTGCGGCGTACCGCAAGAGCAGGTCGGTCGCCGCGGCCGGGCTCCCGAGCCGGTACAGGGCGGCGGCGCCCAGGTCGGCCCTTTCGGCGTCGAACGCGTCGAGGCCCTCGACGCAGAGCGCCTGCGCCGCGCTCACGCTCTGTGGGAGCTTCGACGGATCGAGGGCCGGCATCAGTGGGTTTGCGGGGCCCTGGGCGCCCTGGTCGGACTTGAAGTTGTCCAACGCCCAGAGCACTGCGCACAGTCGTAGGGGTGCTGGGACCGCGTCGCCCAACAGCTGGACCGAGCTGACGACCAGTGCCGCGTGATTGGCGGCGTTCATGCTGGGCGACAGTGTGCGCACGCCGGCGTGCAAAGTCGCCGCGAGCAGGGTGGCTGGCGGAAGACCGGCGCGGAGCCTCACGGCGGCGACGTCGAAGGCACCGCTGGCCGGAGCCTCGATGAGCGCGTCGATGAGGGCGGCGAACGTCGGGGCGTCGCAGGCGATCGGGACCTTCGGCGTCACCGTAGCCGCGGTGTCGGTCGCGACGGCCTCCGGCGCGGCCCCGCAGCCGAGCAGCGCGGCCGATCCCGAGGCGATGACACCCAGGGCGCGCCGGCGCGTGACGGGGGGAAGGCCCATGCGGCGCATGATAGCACGGTGCCGCCGCGATACGGGCCGCTCATGCGACCTCAGGACGCGTTCCGCGCATGTCTCGAGCTTGGCCCACAGACGCGAACCCGGATCATCTGGGTCCATAGTGGAGGGTAATATCTCGAGATGGACCTCACTCTCCCAGCGAAAAGGTCGTTCGCCATTGCACTGGCACCGGCTTCGTCGTCCGCGGGAAGGGCCGACACCCAACGACCGACTGGCTTTTCCCGAATCCGCGGCTGTTCATGCGTCGCGACGACATGGACCAACGTCAGCCGCCGTAGAATTTTCTGCGGAACTCCAAGACCTGGGGCGGGTATCGCTGGGACCAAGCGGCGTTCAACGCCTGATTCCAAACGGCAAACCCGCCCAGCTCGCTCTCGTGGCCACGCCATTCGGCACTCGGCAGCACGTCCGTGGCGAGCGCGTAGTGGTTGCCCTCGCGCTTCCACCGGTCCGGGCATGCGACCTTCGTGCCGTAGCGCTCCGCATTGGCGGCCATCTGGTGCCACGCGGGCGTCCCCGGAGGGATAAAAAACGTCTGGCACGACAGCCACCCGGCCATCGGTCCCGGCGACGCGCCGAGCTGGTCGAGCCACGTCAGCGTCTCGCGCGTTGTTTCGGGCGTTTCGCCGGGGAAGTTGAGGACAATGTAGATACCGTGGTGCTAACCAATCGCGTTCGCATGGTCAAACGTCGCTCGTGCCTTTTCGAGGTATCGGCGCGGTTGCGTGGCTTTCTGCATGCGCTCGATCATGGTCTCGCTCGCCGTATCGAGGCCGAAGGCCACCATGAAACGGCACCGCTTGAGCTGGTCGAGCAGCTCCGGAGCCATGAGGTCGACGCGAGTCTCGCACCAGAACATGAGCGGCAGCGCTCGTCGGTCAAGGCCGTCGAGAAACTGCTCCAGCCATCGGCGATTGGCGCCAAACAGCGGATCGGAGAACGCAACGACGCGCGGTCCCCGCGTCTCGACCAGGCGCTCCAGGATGCTCAGGAGCGCATTGACCGTGTAGCGCGAATAGGTCGCACCGCGCTCGGGCTCCACGCAGAAACGACATTTGTAGGCGCAGCCGCGGCTCGAGCCTATCCACAGCGCTCCGTCGCGCTCGCCCGCACGCCCGTAGTGCTCCCAGTCGATGTGCGCCGTGTTCGACTGGTCGAACGCGACGCCGTCGAGGATCTGCATCTCCTGAGGTCGGGCGGGCCACTCCACGCAAAGGCGGCGTAGCGGCAACTCCCCGTCGCCGCGAATGAGCCAATCGCAGGTCGTCAGGTCAAAGTCGCTCGGCATCGCGGTGGCGTGGTGGCCGCCAATCGCGATCGGGACGTCGGGGACCAGCGTGCGAATACGGCGCGCGACCGCGATGGCGCCTAAATAGTGCAAGCTCGTCCAGCACGAGAGCCCAACGAGCCCCAGGTCTTCCGCGCCGAGCGCCGCGACGGCCTGATCCACCTGGTCGAGCAGAGGCTCCAGCTCCTAGCCGGCCACCAGGTCCAGCTCGAGCGTCTGGGTCGTGGCCACGTCGCGCACGCAGCCGGCCAGGCTGGCGAGGTGCGGCTTGTTCGCGATGCGATTTGCCCACCAACGCTGCCCGTTCAGTACCGGCGGAGAGATGAGCAGGAGTGACGCCGGCGGCGACGATCAATGCAACGGTGGCGCGCGGGCTGACATGTCGGGTGGACTGACGACGAGCGCCCGCCTCCGAACAACCGCTGCACGGGAGGCGCGCTATCCGAGCGCTTGAAGCCACGCCGCCGCCTCGGCGAAGCTGCTCACGACCGCGGCGGGCCGGGACTCGCGCAGTACGCGGTCTGGATCGCCGTAGCCGTCGCGAATGAGCACGAAGCCGATGCCCGCGGCCTCCGCTACGCGCGCATCCGCCAGCCCGTCACCGATGAGCCACGTGCCCTCGCGCGTGCGACCGAGGCGCCCGAGGAGCCACGCTACCGAGCGCGGATCCGGTTTGGAGGGGACCTCGTGCCCGTCGAAGACGGCGAAGCGGCCGAGGACGTCATCGAGCAGCGGCGTGACGCCCAACGCGTCGAGCAGCGGCCCGGTGAAGGCGTGCGGCTTGTTGGTGAGCACCGCCTGCTTGACCCCCTGGGCGCGGAAGTGGGTGAGCGCCTCGATGACACCGTCAAAGAGCGTGACGTGGCTGATGGGGTCCTCGCCGTAGTGCGTCATGAATGCGGAAAAGACGGCCTCGTACCGATCCAGCGCCCATGGCAGCACCGCCGCCGGGCGCGGCAGGTTGGGCTCGAGAAGACCGAAGAAGGCGCGCTCGACCAGGACACGGGCACCCTCGCCGATGTAGCGGCCCACGTGAGCGACGGGGAGCGGCTCGAGGCCGAGGTCGGCGCGCGTGCGGTTGACCGCCTGGCCGATGTTGGCCGCGCTGTCGCAGAGCGTGCCGTCGAGGTCGTAGAGCAGGGTCTCGATACGCACGCGACTACGCTCGCACCGCGGCCAGGACAAGGGCGGGCGCCGGATCGCCGCGCTGCGCGAAGGCGATGCACTCATCGGGGCCGACGAGGTAGACGGTCCGTAGGATAATGGGGCGACCCGGGACAGGGATGCACGCGCGGAAGTGACGCGCGACGTGCCCACCCGCGTCCGCCAGGAGCGGGAAGCGGTAGGACTCGCAGGAGGCGAAGTCGCGGTGGGAGTCCACGTCGGCGAAGTTCACGCCGAAGACGCGTACGTTGCGCGCCTCGAGTTCGGGTCGCGCCGCATCGAACGCGTGCAGCTGACGCCGACAGCCGGGCGTCCGGTCGCGCGGATAGAAGACGAGGATCGTCCACGTGCCGCGCGCGTGCTGGTAGTGACGGCCGTCGTGTCCCGGCAGGTGCCAGTCCGGCGCGGCGGTCCCAACAGCCAGTGTTGCATGGAGAGACAAAGCAGAGAATCGCAACATGTCAGGACCGTCCCTCTCTACAGCGCTCGGGTATAGGCGTCGAGATCGAGGCGCCAGACGCGGACGCCGCAGTAGCGGTCGCCCTCAGGGCAGTACGGCGTGAGCCCCGCTAGCAACCGTTGGCCGCACGGCGGCAGCAGGTAGCGGCCGATGCGCGGGTTGACCTCGCGAATCGCGCGCGCCTCCTCGACGCTGGCTAGCCAGATCTCCTCCTGGGCGTTGTAGCACAGACGCGACACCATCTTGTGGTGGAGGTTCTGCAGGTCCGCGGACTCCGTGAAGCGGATGCTCACCGCGTTCGGCAGGAGGTAGGCGCGCCACTCGTCGGGGACACCCAGCGCACCGAGCCGATGGATGGCCTCCCAGGTGCGCGCCATGCTCTCGTCGTAGGCGGCGGTGGCCTCGGGCACGTCGCGGACGAGCATCGGTATGACATAGTCCGGTTGGTCGTCGAGGTAGGCCGGCAACGCCGGGCGCGACGCAGGGACCATGCGATGGCGCTGGTCCTGGCTGTCGGCCGTGTGCGAGAGCTTCTTCCGGAACGTGTAGCTCGGATGACACAGCGTGCGCCCGAGCTTGGAGACCGTCGTGAGGTTGAGCGCCTCGCCGAGCAGGCGGTTCTCCGAGGGATCGAGCGCCCGTCGGATGGCGGCGTCATCCGAGAGCGCGTCACGCGGGAGGCCGAAGACCTCGCGCACCGCGTCCGCGAGCAGAGCCTCGTTTTCGGGCTTGTGCGACACGAGCCGGCTCGTCAGACCGTGGAGCTCCTCATCGAACTCGCTACGGAAGCGTGCGCTGGCGCGAGCCGCACCGGCGCGAGCGGCCAGGAACTGCGCCTCCGGCGTGTCCTCCAGCGCCAACATGGGCTCGACGACCTTGGCCCAGAGCGGATCTCGGCGCAGCACCTCGTCGAGCATCTTCTGGACCAGCAGCCGCGTCTCGGCCGGAGCGTCGTACTGCGCGGCGAGGCGGTGATACCGCAGCAGCGTGACCCCGCTGACCGTGTGGTACAGGTACGCGAACGTGGCCACCGGCAGCACGTAGCGCGCGATCTCCTGCGCGCGCTTCTGGATGGCCCCCTTCCACCGCCCGGCCTCGTGCTTGCGACGCCCGGGGAAGAGCCCGAAGTACCGCTCGGCCACGTGCGGCGTGAGCAGCTCCCCGAGGCGGCGATAGTCCTCGGTCTGTCGCGCGACGCAGTCGAGGTACACCGCACGAGCCTCGCCCTCGAGCCGGGGCACCGCGACCGTGCCCGGCTTCACGGCGACATATCGCTGGCTCACCTGCTCGGAGTTGTAGAACGGGTGCGCGTGCAGAAACGACCAGATGAGCTGCCGCGACACGTTCGCGATGGCGAACTGGAACGTCGCGTGCTGGAGCGTGGTGTGGTGCCCCGCCTGGTAGATGCTCTCCGCGATGCGGTCCCGCTGCGCCTCTCGGGCCGCCCGCTTCTCGGGGTCGGTCAGCGTATCGCCACTGACCTGCGTCGTGGCGATGATCCCGGTGCCCGAGTAGCAGGTGCGCGCCGTCGCGACCGCGTTCTCGTAGGGCCGATCGAACGCGTTGGTGAGGGTGACCTCGGCCTCGGCGGATTCAAACAGGTCGGCGTGGGTGAGGGGAGTCACGGCGCCGGAGCATCGTGCGCCCGGCGCGCGACGTCAACGGCCGCGCCGCTATCTCCGGACGCGACGGGTGGCCGGACCAAAGCGCGGCACGCGCGACGGCGACTCCGCGCGGCGCTGACCGAGGGCCTCCTCAGTGAACGACTCCCAGTCCTCGTCGTCGTCGAGGTCGAAGGGGGCGTCGTCGTCCGACTCGCCCTCGGGAAACGCGACCGTCGTCGACGTCTGCCCGCCGCGACCCACGCGCTTGGTGCGCTCCTCGGGCTCGCTGGCTGAGGCGATCGCGACCTTGGGGAGCGGTCGATCGGGGATCATCGCGACCTCGGCGGGCGCGCACGGGTCGTCGGGTCGCGTGCAGTCGAAGCGCACGTGGAAGTGATGATGGTGACCCCGATAGTGGCGAATGAAGCCCACGCGCTCCGACGGCGGACGCGGATATTGGACGATCTTCTCCAGCAGCTTCTCGGAGTAGCCGCGCGCCTTCAGGTGCTCGTAGAGCGCGCCCTGGAGCTCGTAGTCCATGAAGATATCGGTGACGTGCCCCGTGTTCAGAAACAGCCGCAGCAGGTCCCAGGTCTTGGCCACGTCCAGCGTCTCGACCGTCATGACCTCCAGGCCACGCGTGCGCTTGTTGTCGACCTTCAGGTAGCCGATGTCGACGTCCACGCCCCGCTGGTGCGACATGTGTGGCGACAGGTGACCGCCCCCCTTCTTGGAGAGGTCGGCGACCATGGCGGGCACGGACGTGGGGTTGCGCGCCGCGAACTGCGCGAACACGTCCTGCATCGTCCGGATGCTGCCCGGCGTCCCCCACGCGTGGTCCGGTCGCATCCGGACGTAGCCCACGCCGTTGGGGAGCTGCTCGCCCTCCTTGAGCGCGTGCCGGTTCTTCTTGACGATGCGCAGCACGAGCCCCGCGCGCAACGCCTTGCCTTTACGCAGGCCGTTCGCCTTGAGGATGGCCTCGGGCTTTACCTTGTACTTCTTGGCCAACCGCTCGACGGTCTCGCCTTTCTTGACCTTGTGGATCGTCCAGCCCTTGCCCTTCTTGGCTGCCGCGCGCTTCTCGGCCTCTTGCTCGGCCTCCATCGCGGAGCAGTAGTCGGGTCGCTTGACCTTGAGCGTCATGCCCTGCGCGAGGTGCGCGCCCTTCTTGAGCTTGTTGAGCTCGCGAAGCTGCTTGACGGTCATGTCGTTGCGTGTGGCGACCTTGGAGAGGCTGTCGCCCTTCTTGAGCGTGACCTGGCCACGGCACGCGGCCAGGCGCCGAGCCACCTCGGCCTGGGAGCGTTTCTTGGGTCTCTGTCCCGCGCTCGCCTCGCTCGTAACAAAACCGAGCAATATCAGGGCGATGACAGCGAAGCGAGGAAGGTTTGGCACCCGCATGAGGCGCGATGCTAACGGACGCTCGCTGGACGAGCAACAAAAAGCATGCGCTCGTCGCGCTCGCGTCGGGCGGACCGGAAGAATAGTCGTTGCACGTGCGTCACGCCTCCCTTAGCATCCGCGCGACGTCCGGGCGCTGGCCTCGTCGTCAGGAGCACGTCACATGCGGTCACTCTTGCGGTCTTCTCTCTCGCTCCGTCCCTCCCTCCTCTCGTCGCTCGCGTTGCTCGCGCTCGTGCGCTGCGGCGGCGACGTAACGGTCGCCTCCATGGACGTCACGTGGGTCTCCTATGCCGATGGCGCCAGGGTCGGCGGAGCCGTGGATGCCTTCGGCGACTTCGGTGCGCCTGGTCCCAACGCCGACGTGCGAATTCAATGGGACGACGTGAACCACACGAAGGACCTCGGTCCGGGCAAGGATGTTCCGGTCGGCCCGATCGACATCGAGGCGCCGGACACCACGGTCGCGCCGAAAGACGACGGCCCGAAGGACACGGGCGGACCCAAGGACGCCGGCACCAAGAAGGACGCGGGCTCAAAGAAGGACGCCGGGCCGCAGGACCCACCGTGGCTCGACGTGTCCGATCCGGTCGTCAAGGGCTGCCTCGAGGCCTTCCCCGCCATCTGCGACAAAGTCTCCGAGTGCGGCTCCACGCAGCCCATCCTCGGCCTCATCGGCGGCTTCTGCCCCACGCTCATGAGTGCCCTCAGCCCGGTACTCACCGCCGGCTGCGAGCAAGTCGCCACCGCCCTTCAGTCGGCCTTGCCCGATGTGCAGATCCCGCTCGTCGGCGACCTCGCTCCCCTGGTCGAGAAGCTCATCGTGGGTTGTATCGAGAACTTCAACTGCGACCCCCAGTATCTCCAGGACATCGGGGCCAAGTTCTTCCAGCTCATCCAGGTCGTCGGTGGCGCCGGCGGTGGTGGGGGCGGCGGGCTCGGTGGCCTTGGCGACGCGCTACCGGCGCTGCTGGAGCTGGCGCAGATGTGCGGCGGCCTCGAGAACCTCTTGCCATTCGGCGGCTTCCTGCCGTTCTAGCTGCGGCTCAGCTCTTGTTCCGGTTCAGCCGGCCAAGGCGCGCAGCCGCTCTCGGTGCGCCTGGGCGGCGCGACGCCCCTCCTCCATGAGCACCGCGTGCTGCTCGAATTGCAGAAAGCCAAAGCGCTGGATGTCGGGCTCGATGACCAGATCGGCGAGCTGGACCATTCCCAGCCGCTGCATCGTGTGCTCGCTGTTGACTACCATGGTCCGAACGACGGTGCCGACGAGCGACGGGACGCGCTGATCGCGCCGGCCGAGCAGCTTGTTCCACAGGAGCCGCCAGCCGCTGTTGCTGTCGGGGAAGTGCATCGGCTCGGGGTGATGCTCCGCGCCGACGTTGACCGCCAACAGCGGGCCACGCCCGCAACGCGCGCGCATGAGGTCGAGCGGCAGGTTGTTCATGATCCCGCCGTCGACGAGGACATCGCCGTCCCATACGATGGGCGCGAACAGCCCCGGCACCGAGAGGCTCGACCGCACGGCCCGCCAGAGGGGCCCGCGGGTGTGCACCGTGGGCGTCGAGCGGGACACATTGGTGGCCACGCAGAAGTAGGGGAGCCACAGGTCCTCGATGTCGACGTCGCCAAACAGGCCGCGCAGCACGCCGTTGACAGCCTCCGAGCGCGTGAAGGCCGCGACCGGGAGCGTGTAGTCCAGAAAGAGTCGGCGTCGGGACACCGCCGTGAGCGCGTCGCGGAGCGCCTGGGCGGGGCGCTGTAGCGCGACGAGGCCGCCGACGAGCGCGCCCATGCTCGTCCCGCCGACGAGATCGAAGTCGAGTCCGACCTCCTCACACACCTCGAGTACGCCAGCGTGGGAGAGCCCGCGCGCGCCGCCTCCGCCGAGCACGAGCGCTCGGGCGGTGCGTGCCAGCCGACGCGCCAGCCGATCGCTGTCCGCGCGTTGCCCGGCTCGAAGGTGCGCGATGGTGTCGATGGAGCGACCGCGGAGCCACGTCGACGTCTCCGAGGGCAGCGTCGTGCTCGCGGGGTGGACGAGCACGAGGTCGAGCGGCGTGTGCGGCGCGAGCTCGGCGCGCACCGCCTCGCTCGGAGAGGTGGCCCGGGGCGCCGAGGCGTGGGCGACCAGCAGCGCGCGATCGGCCTGGCGCAGGCAGCGACGCGTCCAGTTCGGGAGGGCGTCGTCGGCGACATAGACGATGAAGTTGACCCAGCGCTCGCGCTCGGTGAGCCAGGCGCGCAGTCCGCGATCGGTCGGCCCGTCGAGCGGCGCGTTGGCCGCACCGACGCGTCCAGTGAGGCGCTCGAACGTCTCGGGCCCGAGACGTAGGCAGCCCCCGAGCGGGTCGAGCGCGCGCTCGAGGTCCAGAGCGACCTGATCGGCGGCCTCTCGCCCGCCGCACGGGAGCAGGACGAGCGTGAGTGACGCGTTCGGGCTCGCCTGGCCGCGCCCGTAGGCCCGCGTAGCTAACAGCGTCTCGCGGGATCGGCGGGCCATCCAGCGCGCGATCGGCACCATGACCGCCGGCTGTGCCTCGACGACGCGGTCGAAGTCCGCGCGGTCGAGCCTCCCGACCGCGGTATGACGCACGGCCGTAATCGTCGCCGAGCGGGTCTCATCGGTGAGCAGGCCGAGCTCGCCGACGCAGCTCGACGCGCCGATCTCGCCGACCGGTTGGGGACCAGTGACGCCGTCGACCGTCGCGCGGAGGCGGCCGTGAATGACCACGTACATGGCATCTGAGACGTCCCCCTGCGCAAACAGCCGCTCACCGGGAGCCAGCTCCTGCCAGCGGGTCGCGCGCGCGAGCACGTCGAGGGTCGCGGGCTCGATGGCGCCAAACAATGTCGACAGTGTCCTTGCCACCTCGATCCGTCGCGCCCGCGGCAGGAGCGCCTCGACGACCGCGCCCGTGACGCCGCTGGCGTCGAGCGCCTCACGCGAGAGCTCGACGACGTCGGTCGCGACCACGGCCGAGACCGTGCCGGTGCGCGGTTGTCCGGTGAGCAGCGCCATCTCGCCGACGAGGCTGCCTGGACCCAGCTCCGCGACGGCGCAGTCGGACACGTGGACCACGAGTCGGCCAGCGACGACGCGGTAGAGGCTCTCGCCCTGGGAGCCCTCGGCAAAGAGGACCTCGCCCGCGGCCAACCCACGCGCCCGCCAGTGCGGTGCCAGAGCCGCGGCGATCGGGCCCTCGAGCTCTGCGATCACGTCCAACACGTTACGGTGCCCGCCCCGCCTCGGCCGCAGCCCTCGGTCCATCGAAGGCGGCGGCGCCCAGCGCGGCAAGCCCGGCCTTGCGGAACGGCTCGGTCGCCGCGTTGAGCTCGCGCACGCCGAGGTCGATTCCCAGGCACGTCCGCAGCGGGCGCTCGTCGGAGGGGCGCTCGATGAGCGACGCGATGGCTCTCACGACATGAGCCGGGTCCGTGCCCTCGGGGTCAGCGCCAAAGACACGAGCCTCGAACAGTCGAGCCACCTCGTCGACCGAGCCGGCCACGCGACCGTAGGCCGCCGTGACCTCCGTGCGAGACGGGCGCGGCGCCTGGTCGAAGAGCCCGGTTGCAAACGGTCCCGGCTCGACGATGACCGAGTCGATTCCGAACGGCGCAAGCTCGTAGCGGAGCCCCTCGGCCATGGCCTCGGCCGCGTACTTGCTGGCGCAGTAGAGCGAAAAGAACGGTGTCGTGAGCCGACCGGCGATGGAGGAGACCTGAATCAGCAGGCCGGAGCGCCGCGCGCGCATGCTCGGTAGCACGGCCTGGTTCACGCGCAGGCAGCCAACGACGTTCGTCTCCAGCATGCGCTGGAACTCTCCGATGGAGAACGCCTCGGAGATGCCGACGGGCATGACGCCCGCGTTGTTGACCGCGACATCGAGGTGGCCCTCGGCGCCGAGTAGCGTGGCCACACCGGTCTCGACCGAGGCGCTGTCCAGCACGTCGAGCTCGACGACCCGCAGCGCCTTCCCGTGGGTCTCCGCCCAGTTGCGCATGGCGTCGGCCACTCGCGCGTTGCGCCCTCCGACGTCGCGCATGCCGGCCCAGACCCGGTGTCCGCGCTCGGCCAGCAGGTGCACGAGGGCGTGACCAAAGCCACTCGAGGTGCCGGTGACGAGGACGACCTGCGGGACCGGCGGCGTCTCGGGGAGCTCGGGCTTCTCCGGCGCCTTCCACCCGCGCGCGAGGCGCTTGACGTTGACCAGGTTGCGATAGCCGACCGCGTCCGTCGTGGAGTTGCCGCCAAAGGTCCCGCAGCCGAGCGTAAACGACGGCGTGAGCCCCGCCGTCACGCCCATGCACCCCTGGACGCACGCCGAGTTCGCGAAGATGCGGCTCGCGGGCATCTGCCGCGCGAAGGCCTCGATGTGCGCGTCGTTCGCCGTCCAGATAGCGCACGTGTGGCCCGTGCCCTGGTGCTCGAGGAGTCGGCGCGCCAGGTCGATGCCCGCGGCCGCGTCCGGCACGGTGAACAGCGACACCATGGGCATCATCTTCTCGCCGGCGAGCGGATTCCCTTGAAGCGGCTCGGCGGTCGGGACGACCAACAGGCGAATCGGTGCCTCACGCGCGATGCCGCCCGCCTGCGCGATGCGCCCCGCGGACTGCCCGATGGCCTTGGCGACGAAGCCGCCGCTCTTGGGATCGACGATGCGCGGCAGGAGCGCGTCGGACTCCGAAGCCGTGAGGACCGCGGCACCATGGGCCACGAGCCGCGCGACGAACGCCTCCTGAATGGAAGCGACGGCGATGAGGTTGCTCTCGGAGGCGCAGATGAGCCCGTTGTCGAAGGACTTGCTCTCGATGACGCCCTTGGCCGCGTCGTCGAGGTTGGCGTCCTCGCAGATGACGATTGGCGAGTTCCCCGGACCGACGCCGATCGCGGGCGTGCCCGACGAGTACGCCGCGCGCACCATCTCACCGCCGCCCGTCGCCAGCACGAGCCGGACGGACGGGTGCGCCATGAGCGCGACCGACTTGCGCCGACTCGACCGCTGGCGGATCCACTGGACGAGCTCAACCGGCGCGCCCGCCGCTGCCAGCGCGCGCTGCATCAGGACGCCCGCGCGCTCCCCGACGTCTTTGGCGCGGCGATGGAAGCTCAGGACGATGGCGTTACGTCCCTTGATGGCGATGAGCGTCTTGAACACCGCGGTCGCGACGGGGTTGGTCATGGGCACCAGCCCGGCGATGACGCCGACCGGGTGCGCGAGCTCGGTGACCTGCTTCTTCTCGTGGGTCGTGAGCGCGCCGAAGCCGACCTCGCCGAGCAGCGACTGGAGCACGCCGACGCTCGCGACGCGGTTCTTGACGGTCTTGTCGGGCACGTTGCCGAGGCCGGTCTCCTCGACCGTCTGCTGAGCGAGGGACTCGGCTTCGTTCGCGATCGCGTCGGCGATGCTGCCGAGCAGCGTGTCAATGCGGTCGTCGGGCCAGGCGAGGATGGTCCGATGCGCGGCCTCGGCCCGAACCATCAGCTGGTTGATCTCCTGGTCCGCGTGACCTGAGAACAGGTGCTCCGACAGGCGCGCGTTCGCCTCGCGCACCTTGGTCGCCGCACCTCGCCCGAGCGCGCTGACGAGCTGGAGGCCCAGCGCCGGATCGGCGTCCATGAGCGCCTCGAGCGCGCGGAGAGGGAGCCACCGCGCGACGACGGCCGAGTCGGCTATGGCGGAGGCGCTGCGCGGCTGGCGGTCGAGGAGGGACAGCTCACCCAGGATCGCGCCGGCGCCCAGCACCTGGAGCACGGCGTCGCTGTCGACCTCGGGGTGGTCGATCTCGAGGCGGACCTCGCCGGAGTCGATGAGATAGCAGCCGTCGCCGGCATCTCCCGCGCGAAAGAGGACGAAGCCCGCAGGCAGGCGCATCTCGGTCAAGAGCGACGTGACACGCGCCTGCGCGTCGTCAGGCAAGGTGTCGAGGGGCGGCGGCAAGGTCGGCATGGCAGCGGGCTCCTGAATGTCTCGGTCGCGTGCGACGTTATGAGCACACCGGGCACAGGTCAACGTCCGGCGGGCGGTCACGGCGCAGGCGATCGCGGGCGTCTGAAGCGGAACCTCGTACGGCGGTTGACTTTTTTGACGATTCGTGTCATCTAGCACGCGCCCGGCCGTCAAGGAGGTCCCATGGGTGCGTTCGATCAGCAGCAGACCCCCCAGCCGGGAGCCGGACCCGCGGGCAACGTCCCCGAGGTCTTGCCCGGACCCAAGGGCGGTCCACGCGCGGGACTTCGCGGCCTCGGCTACGAGGCGCAGGTCGCCAAGCTGTCGCCCAACGCCTCACCGGCCGCGACGCAAGGCGGCGCCGGTGCCGCGGCCACGCCCGCTCCAGCCGCCGATCCCAACGCACGCACCACGGCGCGTCTGCTGTTCGAGAAGGGTGCGGCCGCCTTCGAGCAGGGCCAGTTCATGGTCGCAGCCGACTACTTTGCGCAGTCGGACCAGCACCAACACCACGCGGAGACGAACTTCTCTCACGCACAGGCGCTACGCAAGGCGGGCGGCCACGCCGCGGAGGCGGTCGCGCTCTATCAGCGGTATCTGACGGAGCTTCCTGGTGGACCTCGCGCCAAGGACGCCGCCGAGGGCATCACGGAGCTCAAGGGTCCGGCGCCGACCGGGGACGTCGCGCAGGACACGGGCGCGGCCAAGACGCTCTTCGAGAAAGGCTCCAAGGCGTTCGATGCGGGCCAGTTCCAGGTCGCCGCCGACCTCATGGCCCAGTCGGACAAGCTCTCCCCGCGGCCGCAGACCGCGTTCTCGCGCGCTCAGGCGCTGCGCATGGCGGGCGGGCGCTCCGCGGAGGCCATCGCACTCTACCAGCGCTACCTGGACGAGCTGCCGGGCGGTCCGCGCGCCAAGGAGGCCGCAGAGCACAGGGCCAAGCTCGAGGGCCCGGCCAAGACGGGCGACGAGAAGCTCGATCGGGGCGCGGCCAAGACGCTCTTCGAAGAGGGCGCCGCCGCGTTCGACAAGGGCCAGTACCTCGTCGCGGCCGATCTGATGGCCCAGGCCGACAAGCTCCTGCCGCGCGCGGAGATCGCGTTTTCGCGCGCCCAGGCGTTGCGCAAGGCCGGGGGTCACACGCAGGAGGCCATCACGCTGTATCAGCGCTATGTCGCCGAGCTGCCCAATGGCCCGCGCGCCAAGGAGAGCCGAGACTTCATCGCCGAACTCACCAACCCGGGTGCCGTCGCGCTGAAGGAGGCCAAGAACGCGGCCTCGCAGTCCACGTTCCAGAAGGGGGCGGCCGCATTCGAGCTCAAGCAGTACATGGTCGCCGCGGACTTCTTCGCGCAAGCGGACGCGCAGGAGCACCATGCCGAGATCAGCTTCTCGCACGCGCAAGCCTTGCGGCTCGCCGGCGGGCACGCGCAGGAGGCCATCGCGCTTTATCAACGCTACGTCGCGGAGCTGCCAACGGGGCCGCGCGCCAAGGAGGCGCAGGGCTTCATCGTCGAGCTCAAGGGGCCCGACAAGAGCGGCGACGAGAAGCTGGACGTCGGAAACGCCAAGGCGCTATTTCAGAAGGGCGAGAAGGCGTTCGATGCCGGCCAGTTCATGGTCGCAGCGGACCTGATGGCGCAGGCCGACACGCTGTCACCCCGCCCGCAGCTTGCGTTCTCGCGCGCGCAGGCGCTCCGCCTCGCCGGAGGGCACGCGGCGGAGGCCATCGCGCTTTACCAGCGCTACCTCGTCGAGCTGCCCACCGGTCCGCGTGCCGAGGAGTCGCAGCAGTACATCATCGAGCTCAAGGGGCCCGCCAAGACCGGAAACGAGGCCGTCGACCGCGGAGAGGCCAAGGCGCTCTTCGAGAAGGGCTCCAAGGCCTATGACGCAGGCCAGTTCATGGTCGCCGCCGATCTGATGGGCCAGGCCGACGTGCTCGCGCCACGCGCCGCGCTGGCCTTCTCGCGCGCACAGGCGCTGCGCCGCGCTGGTGGCCACATCCCCGAGGCCGTCAGCCTCTACGAGCGGTATCTGGCGGAGGCGCCCACGGGTGGACGCGCCGCGGAGTCGAAGCAGTACCTCGACGAGCTCAAGGGGCCCAAGCTCTCGGCGGTCATTCACTAGGTCCGTCATCAGGATCGTCATCAGGTTCTCCAGTCGGTTCGATCGCATCCGCGCGCTGCGGCAACCCATGCCGCGAGAGGCGCACGAACGATGCAACACCTCATCGGCACGGGCGGGAGCGCCCTAGCCTCCTTCTTGGCGACGCTGGCGCTCACGCCGCTGGTTCGCGCGGGAGCCCGCGCCACGGGGTTCGTGGCTCCGGTGCGCCGCGATCGCTTCGGCTGCCGTGCAGTCGCGCTCGGCGGCGGAGCGGCGATGGCGCTGGCCGTCGCGCTCGTCTTGGCCACGACGCCTCTCGGTGGCGCGCTGCCCTTCAGCCTGCAGCTCGCGCTCCTGGGCATCGCCCTCCTCGGCCTCTGGGACGACCTCAAGCCGCTGTCGCCATGCGCCAAGCTCATCCCCGAGGTGCTCCTCGCCATGGTCGCCGTCCGCGCCGGCGTCCGACATGACTGGCTCGGCGTGCCCCTGCTGGATGACGCGCTCGTGGTGCTGTGGATCGTCGGCATCACGAACGCGACCAACCTCATCGACGGCATGGACGGCGTCGCCGGCTCGGTCCTGCTGGTCACGCTCGGCGCGATCGGCGGGCTGCTGGCCCGCTCGGGGGCCTGGCCCGAGGCCGCGCTCGCAGCCGTGGCGTTCGGCGCCGTCGGCGGATTCCTGCTCTTCAATCGCCGCCCCGCGTCCATCTACATGGGCGACTGCGGGGCGCTCTCGCTCGGCTTCCTGCTCGCCTGCCTCGCCGTCCTGGCCGTGCGCTCCTCCTGCCCCTCGCCATCGCAAGCCACCGTCGGGCTCGTGCTCCTCGCGCTCGTCCCGCTGACCGACATCACGTTCGTCGTCGTCACCCGCATCGCCCGCGGGCGGTCGCCATTTCGCGGCGGGTGCGACCACCTCGCCCATCGCCTCGCGCGCCTCGGCGTCTCACAGTCCCGGGTCGTCCTGCTGCACGTCGGCTGCGCGCTCGCCTCGTGCCTCTCTGCTGTCGCCCTGCCTCGGTTGCCGGCTCCTGTGGCGTTCGCGGTCATCGCCGTGTTCCTGGTCGGTGCGGTGCTCCTCACCGCCCGCCTCTCGCGCACGTCACCCGCCGAATCCCCCTTGCCATCGGACCGGTAGTCGCCATTCTTTGCGCCCTGTTCCCTGTCGGCCGGCGCACGCAGTCGGCCCGATCGCGAGGTCGCATGTCTCTGGTCCCCCCGGGTCCCCCGCCTGTCACGAACAACCCCTTCGGCTTGCTGAAGTACGCCCGCGCCTTTCGCGAGGACCCGATCGGGTTCGTAGGTCGCCGCTTCGAGATGTATGGGGACATGTACTCGACGGTGTTTCGTGGCGTGCCCCTGTACGTCACGCGCCACCCGGCGCACATCCACCAGACACTGGTCACCTCGGGCGGGAGCTTCATGAAGCCCGAGCAGGGCCTCGGCGCGCGGCAGATTCGCCGCTTCTTGGGGACGGGTCTCGTGACCAGCAACGGCGACTTCTGGCGCCAGCAACGTCGTATGATCAACCCGGCGTTCGGCCGCAAGCGCATCGAGGCCTTTGGCGCCATCATGGTCGAGAAGTCCAAGGCCATCCTCGACCGCCTGCAGCCGGGGACGACCCGCGAGGTCGGCGCGGACATGATGGCCCTCACCTTGAACATCGTGGCCAAGACGCTCTTCGATCACGATCCGACGCACGATCAGGATCGCGTGGCGAGCGCACTCGACGCCTTTCGCAACTCGTCGGGCGCGGCCAACATCCTCCCGAGCTGGGTGCCCATCCCCAGCGTCCGGCGGATGAATCACGCGCTGCGGGACATCGACGACGTCGTCTACGGTCTCATCGATGCGCGCAGGACCGAGTCCGACGCCGCGCTCGCAACACGGACAGACCTCCTGAGCGCGCTGCTGCTCGCGTCCTCGGAGACCCCGGGCACCTCCGATGGCCGCATGAGCCGCAAGGAGCTGCGGGACGAGCTGCTCACGCTGTTTCTGGCTGGACATGAGACGACCTCGCAAGCGCTGACGTGGACCTGGTACTTGCTTGCACAGCATCCGGAGATCGAGGCGCGGCTCCACGCGGAGCTCGACGACGTCTTGGGCGGCCGCTGGCCGAGTGTGGCCGACGCCCTGCCCTTCACCGATCGCGTGCTGCTCGAGTCCATGCGCCTGTTCCCGCCAGTCACGACCGTGGCGCGCGTGGCAACCGAGCCCGTCGAGATCGGCGGGTGGCCGGTGCCCAAGGGCGCGGACGTCATTGTCTGGATCTATTGGGCGCACCACGACGCGCGCTGGTGGCCCGAGCCCGAGCGCTTCGATCCCGACCGGTTCCTGCCCGAGCGGCTCGCACAGGTGCCCGAGGGGGCCTATACGCCGTTTGGCGCCGGCCAGCGCCTCTGCATCGGCAAGCACTTCGCGCTCATGGAGGCGCGGCTGATTCTGGCGACCATCGCGCAGCGGCGCCGTTTCCGGATCGAGCCGGGCCACCGCGTCGAGAAGCACGTGGCAGTCACCATGTCGCCTCGCTACGGGATGCGGATGGCCGTCGAAGCGCGCTGACCGCGCGCGGTCCGGACAATTCCATTGACCCAGCGCAGGATATGGCGCAAGGTCGCACGGCATCGGCATGAACACGACAACGACTGCTACCGACGCTGTCGATGCGCCCCTGTGGCGCACGTTCGAGGACGCACCTGCGGTCATCGCGATTCACCGGGGACCAGAGCACCGCTTCGTCTTCGCCAATCGCCTGTTTCGCGAGTCGGGCGATGGTCGTCCCATTGTGGGGCGTGCCTACGCCGAGGCGTTTCCAGAGTTTGTCGAACAGGGTTACCTCGACATCTTCAATCGCGTCTTTTCGACCGGCGAGCCGTTCGTCGCCACGGGAGCCCGCGCCGACACACCACGCGTCGCGGGAGGCCCCCCCGAGGAGCGCTATTGGAACGTGACGTTTCAGGCCACCCGCGGGCCGGACGGCACCATCGACGGCGTCAGCTCCTTTGCCTTCGAGGTCACCGAGCACGTCCGCGCGCGGCGTATCGCCGAGGCCGCAGAGCGTCGCTACGACGAGCTCGTAGACAACCTTGGCGTCGTCGTCTTCTGCATCGACCCGCAAGGCTGGGAGCCGCGATGGGTGCGCGGTCACGTACTCGCCGTGCTGGGGCTCCCTCCCGAGGAGGCGACGCGGCCAGGCGTCTGGTGGGAGGACCTCCACCCCGATGATCACGCGGCGGTGCAGGCGGCCCGCGCGTCGCTCGCGCTGGAGGGCGACCGCTACCGCGTCGAGTATCGTCGTGGCGGCGGGGCGCGAGGATGGCGCTGGATCGCCGAGTCCGGGCAGCTCCGCGGTGAGCATGGCTCCACACAGCTCCTGGCGTGGGGTCTCGCGCAAGACGTCACGGAGCGCATCTCCAGCCAGAACGAGCGCGAGCGTCTTCAAACGCAGCTCTTGCACGTGCAGAAGCTCGAGAGCCTGGGCGTGCTCGCCGGCGGTATCTCGCACGAC
>SXOX01000147.1 GCA_005776585.1 Pseudomonadota bacterium
CCGATAGAACAGGTCCTCGCGAAAGCGACCCTCCTTCACCTCGATGGCCAGATCGCGGTTGGTGGCCGCGAGGATGCGGATGTTGATGGTCATCGGCCGACTGTCACCGACGCGCGTGATCTGCTTCTCTTGAATGGCGCGCAGGAGCTTCACCTGGAGCGCCATCGGCATCTCCCCGACCTCGTCCAGAAACAGCGTCCCGCCATCGGCTGCCTGAAACTTGCCGACGGTAGTCGCTACCGCGCCAGTAAACGCCCCGCGCATGTGACCGAACAGCTCGGACTCGAGGAGGTTCTCCGGGATGGCGCCGCAGTTGATGGTGACGAACGGTCCCTTGGCGCGGTTGCTGCGCTTGTGGATCTCCTTGGCGATGAGCTCCTTGCCCGTCCCGGTCTCGCCGTCGACGAGGACGTTGATGTCGGTCGAGCTGACCTTGTTGATCTTGGCGTAGATGTCCCGCATCGAGTCGCAGGAGCCGATGATCTCCCCAAATCGGGTGTCGGCGAGCTCCTTCTCGAGCCGGGCCTTGTCGCCCTTGAGCTCGTTGACCAGCAGCGCGTTGGCGATGACGAGGCTCGCCTGCGTGGCAAAGACGCGCAGCACGTCGAGCTGATAGGGCCGGAACAGGTTCACGATGTTGTCGTTGCCGACGTAGATGAGCCCGAGCTGCGTGCCGCGGTTCATGAGCGGCACGGCCATGACCGAGCACAGGCGCAAGTTGATGATGGAGGTCGAGCCGGAGAACTCGCGGTCGTGCAGCGCGTCCGACACGATGACGGCGCGACGCGACGCGAGCACCTTCTGCACGATCGAGTCACTGAAGGCGACCTGATTCTGGTCCAGCGCCTTGCGCTCGATGTTGCGCGCCACCTTGACCGTAGGCAGGTCTCCGTCGAGCAGGATGAGGAAGCCCTTGTCCGCTCTGGAGAGCTCAATGACGTCGTCCATCACTTGCTCGAGCAGCCGCTCGACCTCATAGGTGCCAAAGAGCCGCTCGCTGAAGGCCTCGAGCTTCTCCATGGCCTCCAACGCGGCGGCGTTTACGGTGTCTCGTGTGACCTGGTCGGAGTCGGGCGCGACCTCGTCGAAGAGCGAAAACACGAGCTGCGCCGGACCGATGCGCACGCTGTCTTGATCCGCGAGCTGCTGCGTCTTGCGGCGGCGGCCGTTGACAAGCACCTCGGCGTGCTTGTCGGCCTCGGACAGCACGAAACCCTTGCCGTCGTAGATGATGTGCGCGTGGCAGGCCGCGACCCCGACCATGTCGAGGACCACGTCGTTGTCGGCGGAGCGCCCGATCGTCGTGATCTTCTTGATGAGCGGGAAGAGCTGGGCCCGCTCCTTTCCCTTGGGCTGGAGCACGAGCTGGGGCATGGACTAGTCCTCGGGTGTCCGCGAGTGCGACTGGAGAAGGCGCGGCGTCATTGGCCACCGCCCGCCCCGGCCGGTTTGGGCGGCTGCGGCGGGCGCAGATCGGTCGCGACGGGCACCTCCCGCGTCTCGACGCGCACGATGCGCTCCGGCTCGTGTCGCACGTTCGCGTCGATGATCCCCCACGCGGTGAACGCGAAGAACGCGGCGCCGGAGATGAGGCTCGTGAGGTAGAGCGCAGTCGCGGTCGACTTCTGGTCGGCGCTGAACTCGAAGCTGCCGCCGTTCTTCATGGCCATGCTGAAGTAGGCGACGAACGTGGCGACGGAGGTGAGGCCCGTGGTGCCTTGCGACGCCGCAAAGAACCAGCCCCAGCCATCGCGCCCGCCGTCGAACTGCGGCACGCCGAACGGCGCAAACGCGACCGCGCGGCTCCGACGCTCGATGGTCGTGACCTGCTCGACCCGCAGCACCGTTGGCGGAGGCACCGGCGCCTTGTCCTTCTCGACGCGACGGATGGCCCCCTGCTTGACCAGGGTGTCGCGCAGGCGGTCGAAGAACTCGCGCATCGGCTTGGGGTAGTAGAACGCGTCGAGCTCGAAGTCCGGACGGGCCAACAGGAGGAACTGCCACTCGCGCTCGGCCGAGGCGAGCTCGTTGAGCTGCCACAGGCTGGCCCCAAGCATCTCGCGAGCGCGGTAGACGTCGTCCACGCTGCTCAGTCGAGGGGCGGGATAGAGCACGCGCCGCAGGAGATCCTCGACGCGCCGATAATGCTGCTGGCGGAACTCACCCTCGGCCTCGTCCAGGAGCGCCTGAGGCTCGTCTGGGCCGTCCGCTGCCGCCGTTCGCACCCCGGCCATGGGCGTGACCAGCAGCGCCGCGACAACCAGGACTCGGCGGACCACCTGGGCCATCGCTGGAGTATCACCGAGGCGGAAGATCGCGTCAAGGCAAGCGATTTCGCGGGCCGGGGTCGCGAGCCGAGAGCGTTGCCAGCGTCACCCGATCCGAGTACCGTCCGCGCGTGCGCTCGCGTCGACTGCTCCTCCTGCTCCTGCTTCCCGGATGTTGCCCCGTGGCCGACGACGCCGCGGACGTGGCCGGCCCGTTGGCCCCGTTCTTCCCGGTCGACTACGCCGCGACCTATCTCGAGGCGCGCTCATGCAATCAGTCGGTGGACCACGATCTCATCGGCGTGCGCATCCTCGCGAGTCCGATGGCCTATCCGGCGTACGTGAGCCGACGCGTGCCATTTCCGGTCGGCTCGGTCGTCGTGAAGGAGGAGTTCGACGACTGGGACCTCACGACCCGGCGCTGCGAGAAGATCAAACGCTGGACGGCGGCCATCAAGGGTCCGCCCGGCACGGACCCAGCCCTGGGGGACTGGATCTTCCAGGTCGTCTCGCCCGAGCGGGTGGTCACCGCGCAGGGGCAGGATGCCAAGGCGCGGAGCTGCCGCGACTGTCACGCCATCTGTGGCACCGCGGTCACGCCGCGCGCCGTGAGCCCCGGTCAGAAGCCTCACCCGAGCCCGAACGACGGCTACGACCACATGTGCGCTGATTGACCTGCCGTGGCGGCCATGCTAGGTCGCGCCCCCTATCTGCGTGCTCGCTCGCGGGCACCCTCAATCAGAGACGAGGTCATCATGGCGGACAAGACGGTCAGCGGCATCTTCGACGGGTGGCAGGCCAAGCTCGCGGAGCATCCCGAGCAGGCGCAGGCCATTGGCGCGGTGTACCAGTGGGTCATCACGGGCGACGGTGGCGGCAGCTGGGTCCTCGACTGCGTCACGCCCGCCGTGCGCTCCGGCGAGGATACCGCCGCGCAGTGCAAGATCACGCTCTCGGGCGAGGATTTCATCGCCATGGAGTCCAAGACCGTCCCGGCGCCGCAGCTGTTCATGCAGGGTCGCATGCTGATCGAGGGCGACATGAGCCTGGCCCTCCGCCTCCAGCAGGTCTTCGACGCGATCAGCTAGCGTTCGGTTGAGCCAAGCACGTCCGCTCGAGGGCCTTCGGGTCCTCGACCTCACCCGCCTTTTGCCCGGGCCGTTCCTCACGGTCCTGCTCGCAGATCTCGGGGCCGAGGTTATCAAGGTCGAGCCGCCGGATGGCGGTGACTGGGTTCGCTGGCTGCCACCTCGGGTCGGTGGCCACTCGTGGCCCTTCTTCGCGCTCAATCGCGGCAAACGCAGCCTGGGGCTGGACCTCAAGCACCCCGAAGGCGTGGCCTGCCTGCGTCGTCTCTGTGGCTCGGCCGACGTGCTCGTCGAGCAGTTCCGTCCTGGCGTCATGGACCGCCTCGGCGTGGGCTGGGAGACGCTGCACGCCGAGCACCCGCGCCTCGTCTACGTCGCGCTGTCTGGCTACGGTCAGACAGGTCCCTATCGCGATCGAGCCGGCCACGACCTCACCTACGGCGCGCTGGCCGGCACGCTCGGCCGCACGGGTCCCGCCGGCGGCGCGCCAGTCCAACCGGGCTTTCAGCCTGCCGACCTGTCCGGTGCGCTCATGGGCGCCGTCGGCCTGCTGTCTTCCGTGTTGGGAGCGCGCACGACCGGCGAGGGCCGCTTCGTCGACGTCTCGCTCACCGAGGCCGCGCTCGTGCTCAACGTCCTCCAGCTCTCGGAGCACCTCGGTCACGGCAAACCCGTCCCGCGCGGTACGGATTTGCTCGGGGGAGGCGCGCCCTATTACGGCGTCTACGCCTGCGCCGACGGCCGCTACGTGGCCTTGGCCGCGCTCGAGCCCAAGTTCTTTCACCGCTTGTGCGACGCCGTTGGCCGAGCCGACTGGAAGCCGCGCCAGATGGGAGACACGACCGCGCTGCGCGCCGAGATCGCCGCCCTCTTCCTGGCCAAGGACCGCGACACGTGGGTCCAGGAGCTGGCGCCGGCGGACTGCTGTGTCGAGCCGGTCCTGGAGCTCGATGAGGTCGCCACGCACCCGCTTCACATCGCCCGCGGCATGCTCTACGAGACGCCGTATGCAACCGAGGCCGGGCCCGCGCGGCAGCTGCGCACGCCGCTCGCCGACGCAACGGCCGTCGCTGCGGCCGCGCCGCCACCGACGCTGGGCCAGCACTCGCGCCAGGTCCTCGTGGAGGCCGGCTACACGGACGCCGCGATCGACGCGCTCATCCAGTCCCGCGCGGTGATCGCGGCCTGATGAACGCACGCAGCCGCTCGACTCGTGGACGCCTTGGGTTGCGCTCGGCGCGATCAGTGCCATCATCCCTGCCGCGGGAGGGGAAAGCCCGCACTCACAGCGACCACAAGGCTGCGCCATGAGCGGAGAGAGCGTCCTCATCGTCGATGACACGCCGGAGATCGTCCGGCTGATGCAGCATCATTTATCGTCGTACGGCTTCGACATCCAGTCCGCCGACACCGGACGCGAGACGCTCTCCATCATCGAGGACGGCTTCGTCGGGCCCGTGCTGCTGGACCTGAACCTGCCGGACTATCACGGCCTCGGCCTCTTCCACGAGATCCGGCGCCGCAACGACACGCTCCCCGTCATCATCGTGACGGCGCACGGAACCATCGACATCGCGATCGAAGCCATTCGGGACGGCGCCTTCGACTTCTTGACCAAGGACGACGCGTTCCTCGAGCGCGTCTACGTGGCAACCAAGAACGCCTTCGCGCAGCTCGAGCTGTCGACGAAGCTGCGGCGGCTGTCGAGCGAGCTCAGCTCACGCTACAAGTTCGATCAGATCGTCAGCGTCTCCGAGCCGATGAAGCGCATCTTCGACCTGCTCACGCACGCCATCGA
>SXOX01000148.1 GCA_005776585.1 Pseudomonadota bacterium
ACTCCGCCGCGTACGCGCTCATCAGCTATCAGACGGCGTACCTCAAGGCGCATCACCCGGTCGAGTTCATGGCCGCGCTGCTCACGTGCGACGGCGACAACACCGACAAGATCGTGCGGCTCGTGGGCGACGCTCGGCAGAGCGGCCTGCGCGTGCTCCCGCCGGACGTCAACGCGTCGCGCAAGGGCTTCTCGGTGGACGCGGGAGCTATCCGGTTCGGGCTCGGCGCCATCAAGAACGTCGGCGAGGGCGCCGTCGACACCATCCTGGAGGCGCGCACGACCGACGGCGCCTTCAGCTCGCTGTTCGACTTCACCGAGCGGGTCGACATGAAGCGCATCAACCGCCGCGTGCTCGAGGCGCTGGTGAAGTCCGGCGCGTTCGACGGGTTCGGCCAGGAGCGGCACGTGCTGTGGAACAGCCTCGATCGCGCCATCGATCACGCCGCGACCAAGGCACGCGAGGCCGCCAGCGGTCAGACCAGCCTGTTCGACCTGTTTGGCAGCGGGGGCGGGGGCGGGGGCAAGGCCGCGACCAACGTCACCGCGATCGCCTATGCCACCGGTGGCGAGGTGTGGTCGGACAAGCAGCGGCTCGCGTTCGAGAAGGAGGCCATCGGGTTCTACGTCTCGGGTCACCCCCTGGACCGCTGGCAGGGCGACATCGCGCGTCTCGGAGCCCACACGACCGCCGAGATCGAGCGCTTTCAGGAGCGCCAGGAGGTCACGGTCGCTGGGGTCGTGGCGTCCTTGCGCGAGCGACCGATGAAGAGTGGCGACGGACGCATGGGCTTTGTGATGCTCGAGGACCTGCGGGGCCAGGTCGAGTGCCTGTTCTTTCGCGGCTACGCCGACGCCGAGGCCGTGCTGAAGTCCGACGAGCCGATCGCGGTCACTGGCCACATCAAGCGCGAGGGCGACGACGAGGACAGCCGCGTCGTCAAGATCCAGGCCACGCGCGCGGTCAAGCTGTCGGACCTGCGCCGCGACCACACGAAGAAGGTCATTCTGTCGGTCAACGCAGACCATGTGAACCCGGCGCACCTGCACAAGCTTCGCGACCTTTGCCGGGCGCACCCCGGCCGCTGCTCGGTCTCGCTGGAGGTCGTGATCTCGGGCGTCGGCCGCGCCACGGTGCTCGCACACCAGAGCTTGGTCGTGGATCCGGCCGACGAGTTCCTGGCCGCCGCCGAGCGCGTGCTGGGCCCGGGAGCGGTACGGCTCGGTTGACCGCTGCGACCATCGCGGCAAGATGCGCCGCATGTCTCAGCCACACTTCACGCCCGCCTTCTTCGGCTTCTTCCGCGAACTCTCCGACCACAACACCCGCGAGTGGTTCGCCGAGCACAAGCCGCGCTACGAGCGCGACGTGCTCGATCCGCTGCTGCGGTTCGTGTCCGACCTCGAGGCCCCGCTCACCTCCTTGGCACCCCACATCGCGGTGGTGACGAAGAAGCAGGGCGGCTCCCTCTTTCGGCTGCATCGCGACACGCGCTTTTCCAAGGACAAGTCACCGTACAAGACGAACGCCGCGGCGCACTTCCAGCACGTCGTCAAGCGGGAGGACCGGGTCGGGCCGGGGTTCTACGTCCACCTCGCGCCGGGCGGGTGCTTCGGCGGTGGGGGGATCTACCACCCGGACACGGTGACCCTGAGTGCGGTACGCGACCGCATCGCGACCGTCCCCGAGGCGTGGTCGGCCGTACTCGCGGCAGGCATCACGGTCCAAGGCGAGTCGCTCAAGCGCCCGCCCGCGGGCTACGAGCCAACGCATCCGCACCTCGAGTGGCTGAAGCTCAAGGACTTTTTCGCCATGGACACCTATAGCGAGGTCGACGTCTGCGCGCCGGACTTCCTGGACGGCTACCTCGAGTCCTGCCGGCGCATCGTGCCGCTGATGCGCTTTCTCGCGGAGGCGAACGCGCTGGCGTGGTAGGCCGCGGTGATGGCCCGGCGTCGGTTTGCGTGACCTCCGGCCGCGTGCGGCGCTCCCTTGCCGCGGGTTCTGAGCTCAACGACCGCGAGCGGTGGCCAGGGCGGCAACCGCGGACCGAAGCGCAGGTCCACTCCGAGGTCCCCACGGGCCGAGGAGCAGACGGCGATCGGCGTCGGCCAGGGGCTCTCGCAGCGCGCCGTCCTGCACGGGCACGAGGGCGGCCGAGGCGCCGGTGACGGCGAGCGCATTCCAGCCGTTGGGCGAGAGGCCGAGCGTGCCTGCGATCAACGGGTGAGCCAGGCGCCATCGGTCGACCCCGCCGGGGCGGACGAGGACGACCCGCTCGTGGGCGCCCTCCATGACGGAGATGACGAGCCGGCCGTCGGGAGCCAAGGCGAGATCGTGGACCTGTGCGACGACGGCGACTGGCGTCGCGTTGAGGTACACCGTCTCTCGATTGGGCTCCTCCGCGACGAAGGCGACGGTCGCGCCGGCGGTGGCGACGCGCCGAACCTGCGCGCGGTGCGGACCGAGGGCGGAGACCACCTGAGCGGCCCGAATCAGCTGGTCGCCATCCACGGTGACGGCCGCGGCGACGATTGCGCCGTCGTCCAGCACGCCGAGCGTCTCCGGCCGCAGGGCGACGAATGGGCCCGCCACGCGCGTCAGCTGGCCATCGTAGTGTCGCGCGACGTGCCAGCCTGTACGGTCGCGGACCATCGCGCCGGCGTGTCGGCCGTCGTCGCTGAAGGCGATGTTCCCGACGGCGTCGAACGGACCCGATCGCGCGCCGTCGAGGTCGACATGCCACCCCCTCGCGGAGCGCACGATCGCCGCTGTGCGCAGCGCGGCGCCCTGAGCGGCGACGGCGAACTGCGCTACCGCTTCGGCCGGTGCCCCAAGCCGATGATCGCGGACGACCGCGACTCCACGACCTCCGCACAGCGTCGCGAGGTACGCGACGTGCCGGCCGTCGCTCGACAGCGCGATGCCAGTCGCGCCGCAGGTGCGCGGGCCCGCGCGCTCGACCCCGACGCGTCGGATGACCACGCGGGTCGCGTGGCCGCGTCGGGCCGCGTAGGCGACAGTACCGTCTGCGGCGACGACCGGTGGACCGACCTCATCGAAGGGCGCGCCGGCCCGCTCCACGCGTGTGCCCGCGGAGGTTGCGGGTCCGTCGAAGATGACGTGCTGGCCCTCCACGCGCGCGGCATAGGCCAGGTGCGCGCCGTTCGAAGACATCGACATACCGTTGACGGCGATGCTGCGGAGCCACTGGCCCCGGACGCCATCGACGGACACCGCGGCCATGCCCATGCGGTGCTGAACCTCGATGACGCGCCCGTCGGCGGTCCAGCGGCGCGCGAGCGGACTTGCGGCGCACGACGCGAGCCCGAGCGCGACCAGGAGGCTCGCAGCCCCTCTCATCGCCCAGCCCCGTCCAGACTCGAGACGCCAGTCATCGTGCCGACCGCGACGGTCCGGGCGCCGACGGAGGCGGTGACCTCGAACCGTACGAAGCGACCGATAACATGGCGGAGCGTGGCCTCGTAGTCGAGGCGGTCTCCCGGGACGACGGCGTGGGTAAGCTTCACGTCGACCTCCACGAGCGCACCCGAGATGCCAAGTGACGCACCGGCCTCGGGGACACGGCCGTCGGCAACCGCGCGGCCGACGAGTGCTGTGAGGAGGCACGTCTGCGCGAGCCCCTCGATGGTGTAGACGCCAGGCCAGATCGGCTGCCTCGGGAAGTGTCCGACCAGAACGGGGTGAGTCGGACACACCAGGAACGTGGCCTCGGCTCGTGCGAAGGGCGTGGCCAAAAACCCGGTCAGCGCGTCGACCAGCAGCAGGGGAGCGCGGTGGGGCAAGAGCCTCTCGACGAGGGTGGCGCCGGTGAGACCGCAAAGTGAGAATTCAGGCGACATGAGCGTCGTCCCGGGTAGCGAGGCGGACGATTCCGCCGAGTGGACGGCACGGCTCGAGGACCATCACGCGACCGCGCTGGGCGGCGCCCTGAAGCGCGTCGAAGAGGCGCGTGGGCCGAGCGATGGCCAGAGCCAGTCGCCGTGGGACGTCGGCGGAGTCGGTGACCTCCATGGCATCTAGCGTCGATACCCACGGGCAGTCGAGCGGGCCAGGTCGAATCGCCGCGCGGATGAGCGGCTCGAGCGTCTCGGCGAGCGACGCACAGACCGGGTGATGCCAGGGCCCGTCGACGCGAATGGGACGAGCCGTCGGGATCGCGAGCGCGCGCTCGCGGGCGTCGTCGAGGAACGACGCGACCCACAGGTCGGGCGACAGACGACCTGCGCCATGGACGCCGCCTGGCCATCGGACGGGCTCGCGGGACACCGCAATCATCCCACCGGGGGTCTGCCGCGCGTGGGCTGCGCACCGGAGCCCGCGCTCGACGGCCAACGCCACCGCCGACTCCGCCGACAACGCACCAGCGAGCGTCACGGCCGTCAGCTCGCCCAGAGAGTGACCCACGACGGCCGCGGGCGCCTGCGGTTGGCGCAGGGCGACCGTCTCCCAGGCCGCCAGAGACAGGGCCACGATGACGGGTTGCTGGACCTCGGTGCGCTCGAGGCTCGGCTCGGCACGACCGAGCGCGCGCCGCACGTCGATCCCCAGGAGGTCGCTGCAGCATTCGAGCAGCCTCGCGGCCGCTGGGAGCAAGGCGAGCGTTCGGACCTCGGGCGTCGCCAGGTCGGCGCCTTGCCCCGGGCTGGCGACGACGACCCTCATGCGGAGAGCCCGCCGTCCACGACGAGGCAGTGGCCGGTCACGAAGCTCGCGTCGTCGGACGCGAGGAAGGCGACCGCGCGTGCGACCTCGACCGCAGTGCCGAGCCGACGCAGCGGAGTCTGGGCCGCCAGGGCGTCGAGGTCCGTGCGATTGGCGCGCGTCGTCATGCCGGCGTCGATGAGCCCCGGCACGACGGCATTGACGCGAACCCCGTACGGACCAAGCTCGGCGGCCAGCGTGCGCGTCACGCACTCCATCGCGGCCTTGGAGGCGCCATACGCCGCGAGGCCACTACGCCCACGGCGCGCCGCCAGTGAGCTCACGTTGACGATCGCGCCGCCTTGACGTGTCGCCATGTGCCGCGCGATGGGCCGGGTGAGCGCCGCGGCGCCGAGCACATTCGTCGTCAGGATCTCAGACCAGCTCGTCGACGAGGTCAGCAGGGCGGGCGCCGCGGACATGACGGCGGCGTTGTTGACGAGGATGTCGATTGGCGTGCCATCGTCCAGGAAATCCCGCGCGCGGCGCTCGACCTCCTCGGGGCGCGCCAGGTCGAGCTGCAGCGTGCGTGCGGAGCCGCCAAGAGCCTCGACGGCCGCGATCACGTCGACCGCCTCGTCGCGTCGCGCGCGATAGCCGATGATGACGGACGCGCCACCCGACGCGAGCTCCAGCGCAATCGCCCGACCCAAGCCGCGCGATGCGCCCGTGACGAGGGCGGTGCAGCCCTGGAATCGCGCCGTCATACCCGACCCTCCCATCCGGGACGGAGCCGGGGCTGCGATGGGCGCTCGGCCGCGGGGTCCTGCAGCGTGTGGCGCTGCGGGTCGATCGACAGGCTCCAGTTGTCGAGGAGCGGCGCTGCGATGAGTCGCACCGAGGCCGAGCCCTCGCGCTCCAACGAAAGCCACAGGCCCGGCAAGGCGACCTCCGTGGCCACCAGCGCCAGCCCGAGGCCCTGCGACAGCGCCGGACAGGGGAGGACGCGCACGAGCTGGCCGACCGCCGCGCCGTCGAGATATAGCGCCGATGCGCCGGACCAGGGCATGGGGCTCACGCACCGCATCAGCCGGCGTGGCTGCGGCTCTTCGGTGCGGCGCAGCAACCCGTCTCGCCCTCGGAAGGGCTTGCTGAGCAGCAGTCGCCAGCGCAGCTGCGCCTCGAGCGGACACGCAGGGCTTGGGTCGTGACGGATGGAGAAGAAGCCGCTCTCGAGGGCCGCCAGGTCGAGCAGCGACAGTGCGTCCGTGCTGCGCGTCACACCGTCCGGGAGACCGAGGCGAGCTGCGGCCTCGTCGAGCCGCGCGACCGTCGCCTCGACCTTGGCCGAGTCCACGGCGAGATCGAAACCGTATTCCCCCGTGCGGCCTGCGCGAACCAGAAGACCGAGCTCGGTTTCCATCACCGTCTGGAACGGCATTCCAATGACCTGGGGACCGATGGCGCGCGCGACGACCTCCCAGGCGAAGGGGCCGTGGACCCCGAGGATGCGGCGGGTGCTCGTCACGCACTCCAACTGCACGTCCGCTCCAGCCGGCAGCAGTGACGTCAGATCGAGCTCCGGCGGTTCGCACCAGATGAGGAGATCGTCTCCCAGGCGGCCCAGATAGGCGTCTGCGGCGATGCGTCCGCCCTCGTCGAGCACCAACCCATGTCGGAGCCTCCCGCTGCGGACCGCCGCGTCACAGCTCAGAAGCGCGTCCACCGCCGGCCACGCACCAGGGCCCGAGAGGCGCCAGAGCGCCGCGTACTGCGTCTCCAAGAGGACCGCTTCGGTGCGCAAGGCGAGGTAGTCGGCCCTCATCACGGGAGCGCCTCCTGGATCGTCAGCCAATCGACCAGCGTACTCACGCTCCGCAGGATGCTTCGCGCCTCCTCCGTCTCCGGGATTCGGCGGCCGAACGTGGCTTCGACGCTGATGATGAGCTCGATGGCGTCGACCGAGTCGAGGCCGAGCCCAGTGCCAAAGAGCGACACATCCGGGTCGATGGAGGTCGGCGGGAGGTCGGGCCGCAAGCGCTCGACGATGAGCGTGCGCACCGCGTCCAGCAGCCGTTCGCGTTGCGTCCGGCGCGCGAGGAGGGCGCCAGTCACGATCGCACCCGCGTCAGGACGGTGGCCGATGCCGCCAGCCCAGGCTCCTCGGTGACGACGAGGATCGCCCGCAACCGGACGTCTGCGCCGAGGCGGTCGGTCGCGGAGACCGCGCACACCATCGACGAGAGCGACAGCGCGGCGCAGCGCCATTGCGGGAGACTGAGCACGGACACGGCGTCGCCAACGACGACCCGAAGCCGCTCCGCGCTCAGGTCGGAGATGAGTAGATCGAGCCCCGCGAGCGATCGGTTCGCGTCTGACAGCGCCAAGGCGATGCACGACTCGAGGTCGCCGGCGACCGAGGTCCCGCTGACCTCCACCGCGGTCTGCCGGGAGGTCAACATCAGGGCCGCCGCGCCTTCGTGGAACGGCACCGGGTCCGCGCCTTCACGCTCGTCGACCGCTGCCGCGATCATGTCTACGGCGTCATAGTTCCATGCCACGACGCTCGTGGACGCGGACAGCGCCGCGAGACCGCCAGCGCGCAACGCCGTGATGGCGGCGAAGGGTCCTCGGAGGCCGAGCCTTCGGGCTGTGCCTCCCGGACCGGCGCCAGGGACGAGGTGCGGGACGGCTGTGACGTCCAATCGCCCGAGCCCGCGCCGCTGAACGCTCTCTGAGTAGCGAACCCACGCGCTCGTCGAGATCGAGGTCACGGCGGTCACGAGCCCGCACCGCGAGTCGTCTTCTCCTTGAACGACACGGCCCGCGTCGCGGAGCGCGCGCGCGACGGCCAGCGTGAGGAATCGCGTCTGGGGTGTGGCCCTGCGGGCATCGACCCGCGGAAACTCGTGCTCGAGCGCGCTGGCGTCCTCCGGCGCGTGAGCGCCCGTCAGCGTCGTGCTCTCGCCCACGTCGGCGACCGCGAGCCCCGTCCCGGCCACATAGACTCGACGCCGCTCGGTCGTCTCGATGTGTGGCCGCTCCGTCGAGACGATCAGCGCCGCGTTGGCCCCGCCAAACGCCGCGTTGTGCGAGAGCACGCGGCGATGCGGTGCAGAGCGAGCCTCGGAGCCAACCACGAGCCCTAATGGACCGTCGCGGCGCCTCCGGCCGGGGTCGTTGCACCTGGGGAGGGCCTGGGATTCCAGCCCGAGGATCGAGCAGACGAGCTCGAGCGCGCCGGCAGCACTCTGCGCGTGACCGACGATGGGCTTGCACGCGCTGACCGGTACGGCCCGATCGCCGAAGACCGTCCGAAGGGCTTGCGCCTCGGCCGCGTCGTTGTGTGCGGTGCCCGTCCCGTGCGCGTTCACGGCGTCGATCGCTTCAGGCGCCAGGCCGGCGTCCCGCAGAGCGGCGTCGATGGCCAGCCGAAGGCCCTCGCCGCGGGGATCGGGGCTGGACTCGTGAAACGCGTCGTTAGAGAGCCCCGCACCACGCAGCCACGCCCGAGGTTGCTTGCCGCGGGCCAACGCCGCGGTGGGCCGTTCGAGGACCAGGAAGGCGGCGCCGTCGGCAAGCGTCGTACCAAGGGTGTCGCCAAACGGCCGGCAGGCGGCAGGGCTCAGCAGGCCGAGTGCGGCGAAGCCAAACACGACGTCCTGGGTCACGACGTCGACTCCGCCCGCAAGGACGCAGTCGACGTCACCACGCCACAGGAGATCGCGCGCCAGGACGATCGCGCCTGCTGAGGCAGAGCACGCCGTCGTCACCGCGAGCCTTGGGCCGCCCACGTCGAGTGCGCGGCCAATGCGCTCGGCGAGCAGCGCCGGGTGGCGATCGGGCGCGACGAGGCTCACTCCGACGACCAGGCCAATGCGCCCCCGCGCGCTCCTCAGGCCGGCGTCTTCGAGCGCCTCGAGGCCGGCCGTGGTCGCCAGCGCGAGGACCCACTCGGCGGCCGTCTGATCCGGCGAGAGACCAGGCACCTCTCCGCCATACCGACCCAGGCGGTCGGCTGGGACCCGCGTCAATGGGCGCAGGGCGGTGCGTCCCGAGAAGAGCCCCGCGCGCAGCACCGCGGTGCCCGGGCCGAAGGCCGAGACGACGCCGAGGCCGGAGATCGCCGTGGTCCGCGTCACAGGGCCTCAGAGCACGCCATTGCGTGCGTTGCGGCGCTTGACCAGACCGACGATGAGGATGATGAGTCCCACGACGATCGCGACGCTCCCGACGGTGAGCGCGATCGCGCCGCCGATGCCGCCTCCGAACCCCAGCGCGAGCCCGCCAACGATGTCGGTCACACCGCCGAGGCCGAGCACGATCGCGCCCGCCGTCACCAGGCGTTCGCTGTAGACGAGCTTCTCTTCGAGCAGGCGCTGGCGCGAGGGATCCACCGAGAGGTTATCGTCCGGCGGTGAGTCGCTTCGCCGGTCGGAGAGGTACGACTCCACGCGGCCTGCCATCATCGCGCGCTGCGCCTCGGTCCAACCGGCGCGCTGCTCCAGGCGACGAATCGCCGCGACGGTGTCGTCCAAGAGCAGGCTCGGCGGCTGGTGCGTCAGGCGATTCACAGCGTGCGCAGTTAGTTGCCGAAGGTGCGTCACTCGGACCTCTGGGACGCCGAGCGCGAGCGCTGGAGTGGCGATCACGTCCGCGATCGCCTGCGCCGCGTCCGGGTCGCGCCGCAGCATCTCGGCCAGCTCAAAGCGCTCCGAGGCGCCGAGTCGCTCGATGCGATCGGTCATTCCGAACACGGCGTGGTCCATGTCGGGCATTGCCGCGAGCACCCGCGTGGCGAGCTCCGGCCGCCGTCGCCAGCCGGGGCCCACGTCGCGCACGGTGCCCGCGACGAAGAGCGACGCCAGGCCTTGCCGCAGCAGAGAGGCGTCTGCCGGAGCGACCCGCGCGTCGATCGGTCCATGGCGAATGGCCTCCATGATGCCATCGAATCGAGCACTGACCTCGGCCTCCGCGAGCGGTGCTCCGGCGTCCCAGGTCGCGTGCGTCGTCGCACAGCGCTCGAGCAGCGACGCTCCGAAGAGCCCGAGTGCAGTCGCGCGAATGAAGCCTCGGCGGTCGGTCATCTGCCGACCGAGGGCATGGTCCTGGCTCATGGTGTCCCTCCAACAATGGTCACTGCGCTCCGGCACGAGCACGAGCCGTGCCAACATGCGTCGAACGCAATCCATGGGCCGGGACGACGTCCTTGGAGCACGGGTGCTCCACTCGGCGTGCGTCATTGGAGACCTCGTGCTCCGATCGCGCGGCAGGCGCGCTTCAGCGCTGCGCGAGCGCGAGGATCTGAGCGACGGCGTCACCGAGGGCGCCGGACTCGGGGGTGAAGATCGCGGCGATCCCCAGCTGACGGAGCGCGTCGTGGTCGCTCGCGGGGATGATCCCGCCCATGACAACCGGGACCTCCGTCATGGCACGCTCGGTGAGCAGGCGGCGCACCTCAGCGGCGATGTAGAGGTGTGCGCCGGAGAGCGATGAGATGCCAATCACGTCGGCGTCCTCTTGCTCGGCCGTCGCGACCAGCGCCTCGGGGGTCTGCTTGAGCCCAGTGTAGACGACCTCCATCCCGGCCTGCTGACAGGCGACGGCGAGCAGCTTCACGGCATTGATGTGGCCGTCGAGCCCGACCTTGCCAAGAACGAGTCGCACCGGCGTCGTCGCGCGGGGCACGATCAGCGCGCTGGGCGCGCCAGCATCGATGCCGAGCGGCGCGCTGTACCGTCCGTTGGTCGCGCCTTCGATGCAGCGGGTCCACTCACCGGTCGTCCCGCCCGCCGCGGCGAGCTGGAGCGTGGCCGGCATGACGTTGTGGCCCGCGTCGAACGCAGCACGTAGCGCGACGAGTGACTCGGCGACGACGCCATCATCGCGCTGCCGCCGGATCGTGCGCAGCCGATTGACGTGGCGCGTGAGCCCTGCGGTCGTGTCGCGGACGGGACCAGCGGAGGCACCGACGAGGCCCACGGGCTCCAGGAACGCGTTCTTGCCGACGACCACCTGCTCTCCCGACTCGACTTTGGCGCGCCAGGCGCAGAGCCCGCGTGTCAGTCGCTCCGCGATGACCGGGATGGCGTTGACGTAGCCCGCGGCGCGCAGGGACTGCACGAGCGCAAGCGCCTCGGCCTCCACCGCGGCGGTCTTGGCCTCGATGATGACGGAGCCCTCGAACAGATCGCCATGCGCGGCGAGGTCCGTCTCGTACATCAGCACCTGCTGGGTGCGGAGCGCGAGCGTCTGCTCGGCCTCATCGGGCAACGCGAGCGCCTCGCGAAAGCCCGGCAGCTGCAGCGCACCGACGCGCGCCGAGGCCGAGAGCACGACCGGCAGCGCCTGATAGGCGATGCGCACGATGTTGACCTCGGGCTGCTCGGCCGTCAGCGTGAGCGACCGCACCTGGCAGCCCGCGCGGAAGACGGCTCCTTCGAGGCCGTAGAGCTCGCGGCAGAGCCGTGGCCAGAGCCGCGCATAGGCGCGCACCTTGGCGATCTCGGCGACGAGCTCGAGGCCGGAGTTGATGAAGAACGAGATGCGCTCGACGACCGTGCGAAACGCCTCGGGCGAGACCTTGGGCCGGACGGCATCGAGGAGCAGCACAGCGTTGGCGAGCGCGAAGCCGACCTCCTCGGCGGGCGTGGCTCCCGACTCCATGTAGTGGTAGCCGCACGCGTTCGTGGGGTTCCAGAGCGGGACGTGCTCAGCCGCGAACGTGATGAGGTCGGTCGAGAGCCGCAGCGACGTCGCCGGGTCGAAGATGTGGGTGCCGCGCGCGACGAACTCCTTCATGAGGTCGTTCTGCGTCGTCCCCCGCAGCGTGGTCCAGGGCACGCCCTGCTCGGTCGCGAGCGACAGATACAGTGCCAGCAACCACGGCGCCGTCGCGTTGATGGTCATCGAGGTGTTGATGTCCCCGAGCGGGATGCCGTCCAGCAGCCGACGCAGGTCGCCGAGGTGACACACAGCGACTCCGGTGCCGCCGACCTCGCCCTGAGCCATGGGGTGATCGGAGTCGTAGCCGTTCTGCGTGGGCAGGTCGAACGCGATGGACAGCCCACGCTGCCCTTTCTGAAGGTTCTGGCGAAAGCGCGCGTTGCTCTCGTCGGCGTCGCCAAAGCCGGCGTAGGTGCGAATGATCCAGGGCGGTCGGTCGGAGAGCCTCATGTGACGCTTTTGGCAGGCTGCGCGCGGCGGGTCAACGGCGCTTGTGATCCGAGAAGCGACCGGCTACGTAGGGAACACGCAAGGAGAGGAGCACTGCATGACCGGTTCAGAAAGCAACGAGAATGTTACCGTCAACGGTCGGACGTTCACCGCACCGGGACCTGGCGTGTGGGAGTACGAGGCGGTGCACATGCCCCGGCCCATATCGCCGTGGATGGCGGCCAGCATCGGCGAGGCCTCGGCCGCAGGCTTTGCCTTTAGCGCCAAGTTCTGCGGCGCGCTCGTCTCGCACCTCGCCCTTGGTGTCGTCCATGGCTTTGCCTTCTCCAAGATCGTCCCCGTCGGCGCACCCGAGGGCGCCAAAGGGCCCCCGCCGAAGCTCATCTTCCAGCTGCTGACGCGGCTCCACCCGGAGATTCGGCGACGCATCCGTCGCTCGGTGGAGGTCTTCGAGAAGAAGCTCTGGCGTGAGGAACTCAAACGCTGGGACGACGAGGTCAAGCCGCGGGCGCGCGCGCGGCAAGCCGCACTGCAATCGCTCGAGCCGAGCACGTTGGACGACGCCGGCCTGACCGCGCACCTGGAGGCGTGCCTTCAGGCTTCACGTGACATGATCTATCAGCACCACGAGTTTACGGTCACGTGTGGCCTGCCGGTCGGGGACTATCTCGCACACGCGGCCGAGTGGACCGGTCTGACCATGGGCGAGCTGCTCCAGGCGCTGCGTGGCGCGACGCCGGTTTCCCGTGGCGTGGCCGCCGCCGAGCTCGACGCGTTGGCCGCGGCCGTGCGCGAGAGCCCGGACGCGCAGGCGCTGCTCCAGTCGAACCTGTTCGCCGGCGAGATCTTGGACGCGCTGAAGGCGCAGGACGGCGAGGTCGGTCGATTGGCGCGCGCGTGGATCGACCTCGTGGGCTGCCGCAGCATCGGATACGACGTCTATGACCAGATGAACCTGGAGCTTCCGGGACTGCTCGTGCGTGCGCTCCGCACGACGCTCGAGGCGGGGACGGGCGCTGCCGCGGTCGACACGGTGGCCACCGAGCGCATCCGAAGCCGTGTGCCGGAGGCGCACCGCGACGCGTTCGACGCGCTGCTCGCCGAAGCGCGCCTCATCTTCCGCCTGCGCGACGAGCGCGGCGTGTTCTCCGACGGCTGGTCGACGGGGCTGCTGCGTCGGGCGGTCCTGGCCGTGGGCGAGCGACTCGGCGCTCAAGGCAAGCTCGACGACGCCGAGCTCATCCTCGACACCACGCCCGAAGAGGCGCTCGCGATGCTGCGCGGCGGCGCCGGGCCGGGCAGCGCCGCGCTGCGCGAGCGTCGGGACTTCCGCCTCACCACGCGTCTCGAGGACGTCCCGTTGTCGCTCGGAGGGACGCCGTCGGGACCGCCGCCCGCGGAGTGGCTCCCCGCCAAGGGCCGCCGCGCCGCGAAGGCGGTCGACGCGTTCATCGGCTGCGTCTTCGGTACACCGGGCCACGTCGCTCCGGCCGCGGCGCCGTCGGTCGGTCAGGCGCTCGCGGGCACGCCGGTGAGCCCTGGCACCGTCACCGGTCGCATCTGCCTCGTCTCCGGCCCGAGCGAGTTTGCGAGCATCGAGCGCGGCGACATTCTGGTCACTGCGAGCACCTCGCCGTACTTCAACGTCGTGCTGCCCATGCTCGGCGGCATCGTCACCGACCGCGGCGGACAGCTCTCGCACGCCGCCATCGTCGCCCGTGAGTACGGCATCCCCTGCATCGTGGACACACGGGTCGCCACGCGCACGCTCAAGACGGGTCAGCGCGCCCGCCTCGATGGCACGACAGGGAGCCTCACGGTCCTTACATGAGCCCCGTCCCGCTGCGAGAGGTGGCCGATCTGGCCCGTTTTGGTGGCAAGGCGGTCGCCTTGGGCCACGCGCTGCGCCACGGCCTGCCGGTACCAAACGGCGTCGCACTGTCGACCGATTTCGTCGACGCCACCGCTAGCGGCGACGCTACCGCGCACGCTCAGCTTCACGACATCGCGCTCCACCGGCCAGTCGCAGTGCGCTCCTCGGCCATCGGCGAAGACGGCGCGGCAGCCAGCTTCGCAGGCCAACACCTCAGCGTGCTGCACGTGCGCACGCATGCGCACCTGACGCACGCAGTGCGCGAGGTCCACGCGTCGGGCACGGCCGCGGCCGCTATCGCCTACCGGGCGCATCTGGGCGTCGGTGGTCCGCCCAGGATGGCTGTCGTGGTCCAGGAAATGGTCGCGGCCGATCGCGCCGGCGTGCTGTTCACGCGCCACCCCGTCACGGGGAAGGACGAGTGCGTCATCGAGTCGACCTGGGGTCTCGGCGAAGCGGTCGTCAACGGCAGAGTCACGCCGGACAGCTACCGCGTGGCCCGCGATGGTCGCGTGCTGGAGCAGCGCGCCGGCTACAAGGACGTCGCGATTCGGCCAGCTGAGCATGGCACGGCCGAGGTCCCCGTCCCCGATGCGCTCATCGGGGCGCACTCGCTCGAGGCCTCCCATCTCGCCCGATTGACGGCGTTGGCGCGGCAATGCGAGGCTCTGCTCGGAGCCCCCGCGGACCTCGAGTGGGCGTTCGAGGGTGACACCCTGTGGCTTCTCCAGCAGCGCCCGATCACGAAGACCCGCACCCGTTGACCGCCACCTCAGCTCCAGATCCCGCGACGCCAGGCCTGGGCCTGCGCCTCTCGCTCGGCCTGATCGTCGGCATCGCCACGGTGCCCCTGGGCTCGACGATGGTCGCCATCGCGCTCCCGGACATCGGCCGGGACCTCGACGCCTCGCCCGAGGTCCTCACCCACGGCCTCGTCACGAGCTACCTCGCGGTCAGCATCGTGTGCCAGGGCCCGAGCGGGAAGCTCGGCGACCTGTTTGGACACTTGCGCCTGTTTCGACTCGGGCACGTCGTGAGTGCGCTCGCGGCGGTCTTGGGCACCGTGGGCCGCGACGTCGTGACTCTGACCGTAGCGCGATGCCTAGCCGCCGTGGGCGGCGCGCTGCTCGTCCCGTCCGCGTTCGCGCTCGTGCGCCTCACCGCGCCGCCGGAGCGACGCGGACGTAGCTTCGGCACCCTCGGCGCGGCGATGTCGCTGGCCGCGGCCAGCGGCCCCATCGTGGGGAGCCTGCTCGCGCGCAGCATTGGTTGGCCAGCCCTGTTCGCAGTCAACCTGCCGATGGTCGCGCTCTCGGCGCTGCTCGTGCGTGCCCCCACGGCGCCGACAGCCTCCAGGCGGGCGCCACGGCTCGACCTGGTCGGCACGCTCCTGCTCGTGCTGGCGCTCGGCACGGGCGTCGTCGCCGTGAAGCTCGGCGCCGCGCACGTGGCCACGCTCCCGCTGGCCATCGTGGGCGTGCTCGGCCTCGCTGTGTTCATCTTCTGGGAGCGGCGCGTCGCGGAGCCGGTCCTCGACGTGCGCCTGTTCCTCCGTCCGCCGTTCGCGATCGCGGCCACGGTCGTCGCGCTGCACAACCTCGCGATGTACACGGCCCTCTTCCAGATGCCCGTCTTCTTCACCGCCGTGCGCGGCCTGCGCGCCGATCAGGTCGGCCCAGCGCTGCTCGCGATGATGCTCGCGATGGTGGTCGCCTCTCCGCTCGGCGGCCGCCTGTCCGACCGCATCGGCGCGCGCGTCCTGGTGACCTCGGGCAGCCTCATCGCCGCGGCCGGGCTCGGCTGGCTCTGGCGCCTCGATACGGTGTGGCTCCCCATGGACGCCGTGCCGGCGTTGTTGCTGGCGGGCTTCGGGCTCGGCATCGCGAACGCAGGCGTGCAGACCACCGCGATGGCCGCGACCGAGGCGCACGAGAGCGGGATGGCCTCGGGAGCGATGGCCACGTTCCGGTACGTGGGCGGCGTCATTGGCATGGCGGTCCTCGCTTCGACGCTCAAGCTCGACCCCAGCGGCCTGGACGCGCATCGCTCGGTGCTCGCGCTCTGCACGAGCGCGCTGGTCCTCGGTGGCCTGCTCTTCGCGCTGCCAGCGGCCTTGCCTCGCGCGCGCGCCTCTGGTAGCGACCCACGCGCATGAGCGACGCACCTTCAGAGATCAAGTCCCCCGAGACGCGCGGCGTGCCCTTCGCCGAGCTCGAGACCAAGTGGCAGCGCTACTGGGAGGAGAACAAGACCTTCCGTGCCATCGATTTCGACCCGCGCCCCAAGTTCTACGCGCTCGACATGTTCCCCTACCCGTCCGGAGCCGGACTCCACGTCGGACACCCGGAGGGCTACACCGCGACGGATATCCTGTGCCGTTACAAGTGGGCCACGGGCCACAACGTGCTGCACCCCATGGGCTTTGACGCCTTCGGTCTCCCAGCGGAACAGTACGCGCTCCAGACGGGAACGCATCCGGCCATCACGACGCAGAGGAACATCGAGAACTTCCGCCGCCAGCTCAAGTCGCTCGGCTTCGCCTACGACTGGGATCGGGAGGTCGCTACGACCGATCCCGGCTACTACCGGTGGACCCAGTGGATCTTCTTGAAGCTCTACGAGCGCGGACTGGCCTACCAGGACGAGCAGCCGGTCAACTGGTGCCCGGATCTCGGGACCGTGCTCGCCAACGAGGAGGTCATCGACGGCAAGAGCGAGCGCGGCGGGTTTCCCGTCGTGCGGCGACCGATGCGCCAGTGGGTGCTCCGCATCACCCAGTACGCCGATCGACTGCTGGAGGACCTGGCCCTGTGCGAGTGGCCGCATGGCACGTTGGAGATGCAGCGTAACTGGATTGGCCGCTCCACCGGCGCCAACGTGCGCTTCGCGGTCGCCGACGACTCCGGGCGAAGCATCGAGGTCTTTACGACCCGGCCAGACACGCTCTTTGGCGCGACCTACATGGTGCTCGCGCCGGAGCATGCGCTGGTCAGCGGCCTGACGACCGCGGAGCACCGCGAGGAGGTCGAGCGGTACGTCCAGGACACGGCGTCGAAGAGCGACCTCGAGCGCACGGAGCTGCAAAAGCAGAAGACCGGCGTGTTCACCGGCGCGTATGCGACCAACCCGGCGAGCGCCGAGCGCATCCCCATCTGGATTGCCGACTACGTGCTCGGTCACTATGGCACGGGCGCCATCATGGCGGTCCCGGCGCACGACGCGCGCGATCTGGAGTTTGCCAACGCATTCCGGCTGCCCATTCGGGTCGTCGTGACGCCGAGCGAGGACGGGATCGATCCAATCGGTTTTACGGAAGACGGCGTATCCGTGAACTCCGGCCCGTTTTCGGGCCTCCCCACGCCGGAGTGCAAGCGCGCGCTCATTGCGTGGCTCGAAGCCGAGGGCCTCGGGACCGGCAAGGTCAACTTCCGGCTGCGAGACTGGCTGTTCGCACGGCAGCGCTATTGGGGTGAGCCGTTTCCGCTGTGGCTCAAGCCCGACGGCTCGGCCGTCCCGCTGGCCGAGTCGGAGCTGCCGCTCCTGTTGCCGGAGGTGGCGGACTACAAGCCCAACCGCGAGGGCGATCCGCCGCTGTCGAACGCGCCGCGCGAGTGGCTCGAGCGCGTGGATCCGGCGACGGGTGAGACGTGGCGTCGCGAGACGAACACGATGCCGCAGTGGGCGGGGTCGTGCTGGTACTACCTGCGCTATCTGGATCCGCACAACGCGACCGCCGCGTGGGACGCGGAGAAGGAGCGCTACTGGATGCCGGTCGACCTCTACGTCGGCGGCTCCGAGCACGCGGTGCTGCACCTGCTCTATGCGCGGTTCTGGCACAAGGTCCTCTACGACCTGGGCGTGGTGTCCACCCCCGAGCCCTTCAAGAAGCTCGTCCACCAGGGGCTCATCCTGGGTGAGGACGGGCAAAAGATGTCGAAGTCGATCGGAAACGTCGTCAACCCCGACGACGTACTGGGCGAGTTCGGCGCCGACGCCTTTCGCGTCTACGAAATGTTCATGGGCCCGCTGGAGGAGGTGAAGCCGTGGTCCACGGCTGGCCTGCGCGGGACGAAGCGGTTCTTGGACCGCCTGTGGAATCTGTACGCGCGCGGCATCTCTGACGCCGCTGCGCCCGAGGACCTGCGCCGGCGCCTGCACAAGACGATCAAGAAGGTCGGGGAGGACATCGAGCGGCTCCGGTTCAATGTCGCGATCGCAGCGATGATGGAGCTCGTCAACGACTGCTACAAGCACGAGGCGTTCCCACGGGAGGTTGCCGAGGCCTTGGTCAAGCTCGTCGCGCCGTTCGCGCCGCACGTGGCCGAGGAGCTCTGGTCGACCGCGCTCGGACAGGCGCCGAGCGTCGCGCACGCTCCCTGGCCAACGTACGATCCAGCCTGGACCATCGACGATGTCGTGACCATTGGCGTTCAGGTCGGCGGCAAGGTCCGCGCGGAGCTGACCGCGCCGCGCACCACGGACGCAGCCACGCTCGAGGCCATGGCACGCGCGCAGCCCAACGTCGAGCGCCACCTCGAGGGCAAGACGGTGCGCAAGGTCGTCGTCGTGCCCGGCAAGCTCGTGAACTTCGTCGTGTAGCTAGGTCTGTCGGGCCTGGCGGTCGGTCAGCTCCAGTGACGCGGACGCACGGACGGCCTCGCGACACGCACGAATGAGCCGCGTGGCGGCCTGTGCGACCGCCTCGTCGCTGCCTGGGAGCCGGGCGAGTCGATCGACCTCGGCGGCGACTTCGCCTAGCCACGGAAAGCCATAGCCACCTGCGGCGCCCTTCAGCTGATGGGCCGTCTTGCGCAGGCGCTCCACGTCCGTCCACACGAGCGCGGCGTCGAGTTCGTCGGCATGCTCCGACAGCCGTACGAGAAACCGCGCCAGGAGCACGCGCATGGCGGGATCGTGCGCGTGCAGGCTCGGGCGAACGAACTCGGCCGACTCCACTGCCGATGGGATCGGGGGCGGCAGAAGGTGCTGGAGAACCGCGGCCGTCAACGCCGCTCGGTCGATGGGCTTGATCAGGAACCCGCTGGCGCCCGCTTCGCGCGAGACGACCTCGTCGGTCGGGAGCGCGTTCGCCGTGAGCATGACGATCGGCTGGGTGTACCCGCGCGCGCGCAGGGTCGAGACCGCGCCGACTCCATCGAGCTCCGGCATGTTCATGTCCATGAGGACGAGGTCGAAGGCTCGACCCGCCTTGAGCGCTTTAGTCGCTCGCTCGACGGCCTCCGCCCCGTCATTTGCGATGGTCACCTCGGCGCCGACGCTCTCGAGAAACGTGACGAGCAGGGCCTGGTTGTCGGGCCCGTCTTCGGCAAGCAGGATGCGGATGCCTTTGAGTGGCGCCGCATCGCGCACGCCCGACGGCTCGAAGTCGAGCGCGGCGATCGGTCCCTGTGGAGTCGGCACCGGCTCGATGAGCGCGACGGTACTCCAGAGCCCGAGGTCCAGCTCGAACATGAATTCACTGCCGACACCCGGCTGGCTGTTGGCCACGATCGCACCGCCGAGCAGCTCCGCGAACTGGCGCGAGATCGCGAGTCCGAGACCGGTGCCTCCGTGCCGACGTGTCGTCGAGGCATCGGCTTGCTCGAAGGGTCGGAACAGCCGCTCGATCTCTTCGGGCTGGACTCCAACTCCCGTGTCCTCGACCGACAGCAGCAGGATGGCACGCCCATCGCGCTCGTCGCACGCGACGCGCACCGTCACCCCTCCGTACTCCGTGAACTTGACGGCATTGGAGACCAGATTGGTCAAGATCTGCCGGACCTTCGTCGCGTCGGAGCGCACGGTCCTCGGGACGCGTGGCGCCAACGCGATCTCGAGGCGCACCCCCTTCTCCTCGGCGCGAGCGCGCATCAGCTGCACGACCTCGCGCGCGAGCTGACAGGGGTCGAACGTAGAGCTCTCGATGGTCACACGACCGGCCTCCATCTTGGCGTAGTCGAGCACCGAGTTGAGCACCGAGAGGAGATGCTCGCCATTGCGCCGAATGACGGTTGCGTAGTCGATGCGCAGCGGTGGCGCGAGGTCGGCATCTTGGAGCAAGCTGGCATATCCGAGGACGGCCGTCATGGGTGTGCGGAGCTCGTGGCTCATGTGGGCGACGAACAGCGAGCGCGCCGCGTTGGCCTGCTGCGCCACCGCGAGAGCGGCCGTGAGCTCCCGATTGGCGGCCTCGCTCGCGGCAAAGGCACTGGCCATGATGCGCGAGATGAGCACGCCGGCGAGACAGACGATGACGGCGTAGCCGAGCATGAACAGCGACGCCGAAAACGACGGCGCGAGCGGTAGCTCGAGACCGAAGGTCCCCGCGTACAAGACGCCCTGGCCGGCGGCAAGAACGACGGCGACGTGTTGCAGCACGCCGAGAAGAGCCCAACCGATGCCCGCGAGCGGACTTGCCAGGATCGCGGCGACGAAGGCGAGGTAGGGGAACACGTACCAAAGGGTCATGGGACCGATGGCGACGACGCCGAAGAATGCTGTCGCGACGTGCAGGTGGGCGGCTCGCGTCAGCCAGGGCCGAACGCGGACGAGGACGGCCGCGCCATAGAAGCCGGCGAGGACGAGGACGGTTACCAGGACCTGCGTCAGCGAGCGGTTCCGCAGCGCTTCCAGGCCCAGAACGAGACCACCAGCCCCTCCGGAAGCCAGCGAAACTGCGATGGTAAACCGTGCCCGCTCCGCCACACCGTACGGGGCGCGCTCCAGGTCGGGGTGGACGCGCAAGAGCCGATCGCGCCACGAAGTGAGCTTCGTCCCGCCCGACTCCGCGGCTGCCACGTGCGGCTGACCTGCTTCCGGCATGCTCCTCCGTGCGGGCGTCCATGCCCACGCGTGGGGTATCGGCAATCGGCGCCATGAGCTTTAGGCGTTCATTCGAGGTTTGCATGATTCGGTGGCAGGCTAAAGCGTCGGGCCGAAGGGACCGATACCGGCTGGAGAGCGAGGCGTTGCTGACGCGCCTCGGTCGGGAGAGGATGCAAGCCGTGCGGGAGAGCGAGACGTCGGAGCCGGTGCTAGCCCACACGGGTGACCGCACGGTTCTGATCACCGTCGGCCTCGAGGACTGGTTCCACGTGGGCGCGCTGGGAGACGTCGTCTCGCGGCGGCGCTGGGACCGGTTCGAGTCCCGCGTCGTCGAGAGCACGAACCGCACGCTCGACCTGCTCGACGTCCACGGCGCGCGGGCCACGTTCTTCACGCTCGGCTGGCTCGCGGAGGAGCAGCCGGAGCTCCTGAGACAGGTCGTCGCGCGAGGACACGAGATCGCCTCGCAAGGTCACGCCCATCGCACCATCCGCGAGATGACGCCAGACGAGTTCCGCACCGACGTGCGCCGGGCCAAGGACGCCATCGAGGAGGCCACGGGAAAACGCGTGCTCGGCCACCGCGTGCCGCACTTCTTGGGCCCGAAGGATCTCTGGGCCCTGGATGTACTCGCGGAGGAGGGCTACGCCTACGACTCGAGCGTTCGGCCGCTGCTGCATCGCTTTGGCGGCAGGGGCGGCGCGGAGTGGCGCGAGACGCACGCCCTGACCGGTCACAACGGGCACGCGTTTCACGAGGTCCCCATCTCGAGCCTCGATGGACCGTTTGGCCTCGCGTTGCCAATCGCCGGCGGAAACTTCTTTCGCCAGCTTCCCGAGACCTGGGTGGACGGCGTAGTCGACCGGTGGTTTGCGGCCCACGACGCGCCCTTCGTGCTCTACTTTCACGTCTGGGAGCTCGACGACGCGCAGCCGCGCATCAACGCCAGCCGCCTCGCGCTGCTCCGCCACTACCGCAACCTGGCGCGCATGCCGGTGCTGCTCGATCGCACCCTGGCGCGCTGGGGGGGCACGTCCGTCGCCTCGTTTCTCAAGCTCGAGCACGCGGCAGTCGAGCCGCGCGCCCGAACGCTCACGCTGGCAGCCGTGCCGCGTCCGACCGAGGCGCCCGTGACCACGCGGCCGCCCGTCGCCATCGTGATCCCGTGCTATCACGAGGAGCAGACGCTCTCGTACCTCGACCGCACGCTGCGGCGGCTCACGGAGACGCTGTCAGAGCGATGGACGCCCCGTTTCATTTTCGTCGATGACGGTTCGACCGACGGCACCTGGGACACGCTCCAGAGGCTTTTCGGCGAGCGCTCCGACTGCCAGTTCGAGCGCCACGCCCAGAATCGAGGCGTCGCGGCCGCGATCCTCACGGGTATCAAGGCCGCGCCGGTTGGGACCGATATCGTCTGCTCGATGGACTGCGACTGCACCTACGATCCCATTGAGATGGCCACGATGATCCCGATGCTCGAGCCCGGCGTCGACCTGGTCACCGCCTCGCCCTATCACCCCAAGGGGCGGGTCGTGAACGTGCCCGGCTGGCGCCTCACGCTGTCGCGGGGAGCTTCGCTGCTCTATCGGGCGGTCGTCGGCCAAGGCCTGCACACCTACACGAGCTGCTTTCGCGTCTATCGCAAGTCCGCCGTCGTGGACCTGGAGCTCACCGAGGGCGGGTTCCTCGGCGTCGCCGAGCTCCTCGGCTTGCTCGCCTTGCGCGGCGGGCGCATCGTAGAGCACCCGGCCACCTTGGAGGTGCGCCTGTTCGGGCAGTCCAAGATGAAGACCGCCAAGACGATTCAAGGTCACCTGCGTCTGCTCTCGCGTTTCGCGAGCGCCAAGGCGCGCCGTTGACCCTTCGGGGATTCACCACGAGCACCATCGCATCGTTTCACCACCAGGAGACCAGGAAGGAAGGCATCGCATGACTCAGAGTACTCAAGAACGAATGACGCTTCCGTCGGACCAGGACGCCACGGGACGCACGCTCGGGGCCGAGGAGATCGAGGCCGTCGCCGAGGCCATTCGCAGCGGCACGCTCACGAGCACCAAGGGGAGCTTCACCAAGAAGCTCGAGAAGGACTTCGCGCACCTCTACGGCGCGAGTGCGGCGCATGCGTGTGCCTCGGGCACCGCGGCCATCCACTGCGCCATCGCCGCGTTGGACCCCGAGCCGGGCGACGAGGTCGTGACCACGTCGATTACGGACATGGGCGCGCTGACACCCATCCTCTATCAGGGCGCCATCCCCGTGTTCGCCGACGTCGATCCGCGCACGCTGAACGTCACGGCCGAGACCATCGAGCGCGTGCTGTCGCCGCGTACGCGCGCCATCATCGTCACCCACCTCTTCGGCAACCCGTGCGACATGGGGCCCATCCTCGCGCTGGCGAATGCGCGCGGCATCCCCGTGGTCGAGGACTGCGCGCAGGCCTTCCTCACGCGGGATACGACCGGGCTCGTCGGGACCCTGGGCGCGATTGGCTGCTTCAGCCTCCAGCAAGGCAAGCACATCACTACGGGCGAGGGCGGAGTGGTCGTCTCGAACGACGCGGCGCTCGCGCGACGGATGTTCTTGTTCATCAACAAGGCCTGGGGTTACGGCGACGCGAACCCGGACCACTACTTCATCGCGCCGAACTACCGCATCTCGGAGCTACAGGGCGCGTGCGCCACCGCGCAGCTCCCGAAGCTCGAGGGCTCGGTCCGCTCGCGGGTGGACGCGGCCAAGCGCTTCGCCCCCCAGGTGGAGGGCCTCGCGGGCGTGACGAACCCGGTCGTGCGCGACGGCACGGTGCATACCTACTGGAAGTACGCGCTGAACGTCGACCCCGCCGTCGTTCCCGGTGGCCCCGCCGCGCTCGGCAAGCGGCTCTCGGCGCGCGGCATCGCGTCGGCCCCGCGGTACATCCAGAAGCCGGCCTTCCGCTGCCAGGTCTTCCGCGACCAGGTGACGTTCGGCAAGAGCCGCTGGCCGTTCACGCTCGCGAGCAAGGACGCCGTCGACTACGCACAGGAGCGTTTCCCGGGCACGTTCGCGGGCCTCGAGAGCGTGCTCGTCCTGCCGTGGAACGAGCGGTACACCGACGCGCACGTCGACTTCATCGCGCGCTCGGTGCGTGAGTGCCACGCCGAGGTCCTGAGCGGCTCCTAGTCACCCAAACGAGAGAGGGAACACCCATGAGTCAGAGACCCAAGCTTCAGTTCGCGCTGGTCGGCGCGGGCGCCATCTCCCAGGCCTATGCGCAGGCGTTCGAGACGTGCGAGGTGGCCTCGCTCGTCGCGGTCGCCGACTCCCGCGCGGAGGCCGCCGGTGCGCTGGCCGAGCGATTGAAGGCGCGCGCCTTCACGTCGCACGAGGCGCTGCTGTCCGAGATGAGCGGGAGCGTGCACGCGGCCATCGTGTCGACGCCGCCGTCCACGCATCCAGACATCGTCGAGGCGTTCCTCGCGCGGCGCATTCCGGTGCTTTGCGAGAAGCCCATGGCCATCGATGTGAAGTCGGCCCAGCGCATGCTGGATGCCGCCGATCGCTACGGCACGATGCTGACCATGGCGTCCAAGTTCCGCTATGTGACCGACGTCATCAAGGCGAAGAGCATGGTGGCGTCGGGCCTCATCGGCGACATCGTGTGCTTCGAGAACGCGTTTACCGCCAAGGTCGACATGGGCAATCGCTGGAACGCCAAGCCCGAGCTCTCGGGTGGCGGCGTGCTCATCGACAACGGCACGCACTCGCTCGACATCGCGCGGTACGTGCTAGGCCCACTCGAGAGCGTCCAGGTCGTCGAGGCCAAGCGCACGCAGGGGCTCGCCGTCGACGAGACGGTGCACGTGCATGCGCGCTCGAAGTCCGGGGTCCTCGCGAGCATTGACTTGTCGTGGAGCCTCAACAAGGAGCTCGACACGTTCATCGCGATCTACGGCGCGCTCGGCACCATCAAGATTGGGTGGCGCCAATCGAGCTACAAGCTGGCCTCGGCGCGCGAGTGGACCGTCTTCGGCACCGGCTACGACAAGGTGCAGGCCTTCCGCAGCCAGATCGAGAACGTGGTCCACGCGATTCGCGGCGAGGAGGCGCTCTTGATCACCGCCGAGGACGGCCTGGCGTCGGTCGCAGCGGTCGAGGCGGCCTATCAGGCGCTCCGCACCGACCAGTGGGTCCGGATCGGCTAGCGCAATGGGCGTACGCATTCACGAGACTGCGCTCATCGAGCAGGACGTCGTGTTCGGAGAGGGCACGTCCGTCTGGGACAACGTGCACGTCCGACACGGCGCCCGCATCGGCGAGCAGTGCATCATCGGTGAGAAGTCCTACATCGCCTACGATGTCGTCATTGGAAACCGGGTCAAGATCAACGCGATGGTCTACATCTGCGCGGCGGTCACCATCGAAGACGGCGTGATGATCTCGGCGGCGACGACCTTCACCAATGATCGCTTCCCGCGCGCGACGATGCCCGACCTCAAGACGCTGCGGTCCTCGGCACCCGACGAGCACACGCTGCCGACGCTCGTCCGCGAGGGCGCGACGATTGGGGCCGGTTGCACCATCGGCAACGACCTGACCATTGGGCGTTGGGCGATGGTGGGCATGGGCTCGGTCGTCACGCGCACGGTCCCGGACTTTCACCTCGTGCTCGGCAGCCCGGCGCGCTCGGTCGGCTTCGTGTGCAAGTGCGGCCCGCTCGTGACGAAGTTCCCCGCAGCGCCGGGGGTCTACACGTGCGCGGCCTGTGACGCACGCTATCGACTGGATGCCGGCGACCTCGTCACCGAAATCACGCCGCGCGAGTGAAGCGCACCGTCATCATCGGCGGAGGCATGCTCGGGCTCACGCTGGCCTGGAGGCTGCGTCGCACGGGCCGCCAGGTCACCGTGCTCGAGGCTGCGCCGGAGATCGGCGGTCTCGCCTCGGCGTGGTCGCTCGCGCTGGGCCACGGCCGTCAGGTGACCTGGGACAGGCATTACCACGTCACGCTCGCGTCCGACCTCGCCCTGCGCGGGCTCCTGGACGAGCTCGGCCTCACCGCCGAGGTCGAGTTCGGCACGACCAAGACCGGCTTCTACACCGACGGGCAGCTCTACTCGATGTCGACGACGCTCGAGTTCCTGTCCTTTCCGCCGCTGTCGCCCATCGACAAGCTGCGGCTCGGCGCGACCATCTGGTTTGCGGCCAATGTCGCCGACTGGCGCGCGCTCGAGCAAGTCCCGGTCGAGGACTGGCTACGCCGGTGGTCAGGCGACACGACGTTCGACCGCATCTGGCGCCCGCTGCTGCTGGCGAAGCTCGGCGAGAGCTATAGGCGCACGTCGGCCTCGTTCATCTGGGCGACCATCGCCAGAATGTATGCCGCACGCAGGTCGGGTCTCAAGGTCGAGCGCTTTGGGTACGTCCGCGGCGGGTACGCGCGGGTCCTCGAGCGCTTCGCCGAGCGCCTGCGGGCAGACGGCGTCATTCTCCGCACGAGTGCCCCGGTCGCCGCGGTCGAGAACGGGCTGAGCGTCCGCCTCGCGAGCGGCGAGCTCCTTCCCGCAGACGAGATCCTGGTGACGACCGCACCACCGCTCGCGCACCGCCTGTGCACGGGGCTCACCGAGCGCGAACGGACCGCACTGGCGGGGCTCGACTACCAGGGCATCGTGTGCGCCTCGGTCGTGCTCGACCGCCCGCTCGGCGGCTACTACGTCACGAACGTGACCGACACGTGGGTGCCCTTCACCGGCGTCATCGAGATGTCGGCGCTCGTGCCCGGCGCGGCTCAGTTCGCGGGCAAGACGCTCGTGTACCTGCCCAAATACGTAGACCCGCAGGATCCGCTCTTCGAGGCCACCGACTCCGAGATTCGCGAGCGCTTCGTCGGCGCGCTGCGACGTATGTACCCGTTCCTCGGGCCCGAGTCGGTCCTGGGCTTCCAGGTCTCCCGCGTGCGGAACGTGTTCCCGATCCCCACGCTGGGCTACTCGGCGAAGGTACCGCCCATGCGCACGTCGGTTCCGGGCCTGTGGCTCGTGAACTCGTCGCAGATCGTGAACGGGACGTTGAACGTGAACGAGACGGTGCAGCTCGCCGACCGCGCGGTGGCGGAGCTCGCGGGCTAGCCCTTGGGCTTGTCGCCTGCGGCGCTCTTCTTGGTCGACGCGGCGGTCGGACCGACGGTGAGGCCCTCGGTGCGGAAGTTCTCCTCCATCTCCTGAAGGTCGCCCGATCCGCCACTCCAGCGGTGTTCGACAGCGCTCGGCGACACGCGCGACCTCGAGCGAGATGGCCTTAGTCCGGGTCCACTTTTGTCAGAATGTGGACTTGACGTAAGTCCACATCCTCTGAATACTGGCCAAACATGATCCTCCACGCGGCCCTGGTCGAGAAGCTGAACGACGCGCTGGTGCCAAGGCCGCCGCTCGTTCGGACCCGGCGGGATGCGACGCTCTCGAGGCTCCCAGGCAAGGTGCACGCCGTCATCGGACTGCGGCGGGCCGGAAAGACCACCTTCCTGCAACAACTGCTCGCCGATCGGCGGCAGGAGGTCGCCCCAGAGCGCGCGGTCTATCTGAGCTTCGACGACGACCGCCTGGGCGAACTCGACGTGGCTCAGCTGGGCCTGCTTCTCGAAGAGTACTTCCGTCGTTTCAGCCATTTGCGGGGCCAACAGACCACGTGGTGGTTCCTCGACGAGATCCAACTCGTCCCTGGCTGGGAGCAGTTCGCGCGACGGCTCATCGACAGCGAGGACGCTGAGCTCGTCGTCTCAGGCTCATCGGCGCGGATGCTGAGCCGGGAGGTCCACACGGCACTCCGGGGCCGCGGCGCGGAGACCGTGATTCGCCCATTCGGCTTCCGCGAATTCCTGCGCCATCGAGGCGAGGAACCGACCCGCGCTGTGCGGGAATGGACATCTCCCGAGCGCTCCCGCGTCGAGGGCTGGTTTCGTGAGTACCTCGCCAGCGGTGGATTCCCCGAGGCCCAGGGCCTAGAGACCAGCGCGCGCGTCGAGCTGCTGCAGGGCTACGTGAACAACGTGTTATTTCGAGACGTCGTCGAGCGCCACGGCGTCGCGCAGGTCGCCGCGCTGCGCTGGATCACACGGCAGTGCCTTCGGAACCCGGCGGGCTCGTTCAGCGTCCACCGGCTCCACCAGGACCTCCGCGCACAAGGTCTCGGTGTCGCCAAGGACGCGGTGAGCGCCATGATCGAGCACCTGGTCGACGCCTTCCTCATCGCGACGGTCCCGCTGTCGACGCTCTCAGAGCGGCAGCAGAACTCGAACCCGCGCAAGGTATACCCGGCCGACGTGGGATTCATTGGCGCGTTCGACCGAAGCGGCCGCTCGAACGCCGGCCACGCGCTCGAGACCCTGGTCTTTCACGAGTTGGACCGGCGAAAGGCCGAGATCGGGTACGTGAAGACCGACGACGGTCGCGAGGTGGACTTCCACGCCCGGTACCTCGACGGCCGCGAAGAACTCGTCCAGGTCTGCCTCGACCCGTCCGAGCCGGAGGTGCGTCGCCGCGAGCTTCGCGCGCTCGAGGAGGCCGTAGTGCGACACCCTCGTGCCCGCAGAGTCCTCCTGGTCCTCGACCGCGACGACCGGCTCGACGTCGAGGGCGTGGAGGTCATGCCGGTCTACCAATGGCTCCTCGACCACCCGCGATGAGCACTCTAGTCCGCCGACCTGATGCTCGGGCTACTCTCGCGAGCTAGCTCTTGGGCTTGTCACCTGCGGTGTTCTTCTTGGTCGACGCGGCGGTCGGACCGACGGTGAGCCCTTCGGTCCGGAAGTTCTCCTCCATGTCCTGAAGGTCGCGCGTGACCTCGACGATCGTCTCGATCGCGCGGTCCGCCGCGCCCGCGCCCGCGGTGTTGGCCAGGGCCTCGGCGATGCGCGCAATCTCTAACGAGATGGCCTGCACTTCGGCGAGGTCCTTCTGGACCTGCAGCGCGATCTTCCACTTCTCGGCCTTCTCCATTTGGTTGCGCGAGTTGTAGTCCGACTTCTGTACGTAGTCCGACGACTCGGCGATGGTCTGCACCTTGGCCGCGAGCTGCGCCATGAGCGCCGAGAGCTTGGAGTCCGCGCCGGAGGTGCCCTTGCCGACCGCGTTGGCGGCTGCCACGGCCTGCTGGAGCACCTCGCCGCATGGCAGGAACTTGGTGAGGCGGAGCGTGCCCGACCGGAGCGCGTCGAACGCCGGAGCGGACGCGGGCTTGGGTGCTGTCGCAGCGGACTTGGTCGCCTTGGCCGCGGGTGCCTCGGCCTTGGGCTTGAGCGCCTCGGCCGCCTTGTCGAAGCTCATCGTCTTGACGGCCTCCTTGATGGCCATCTTCTTCTCGGGCGCCTTCTTCTGGTCGGCGTCGAGGACTCGCTTCTTGGTGTCGTCGTGAATCTTGGGCATGTGAGGCTACCTCCGGCAAAAGTCGGCCCGATGATAGCACGGCGAGGCCCTTTCCCAAAGCGGCACGGTTGTCCCGTTCCTTAGGATGCTCCCGTCCGGAATTTCCGGATGGACGCGAGCCTGCCGGCGGCACATCCTTGTGTTCGATGACGTGGAGGCGAACCGAATGAGAACGATGACCGGCGTACTTCTGACGACCCTATTGGCCTGCGCGGCAAAGGACGCGACCCCCACCACCGCGGGTACGGACGGGGGCGGGACGACCGCGACCGACTCGGGAGGCTCCGGCGTGGGCGACGCGAAGCCCGGCGCCGATGCGCTCAGCGCCGACCTCGGCGTGAGCCCGCCCGAGCCGGACACGAGCGCAGCCGCGCCGGACGTGCCCGCCACGCCCGACGTGCCCGGCATTCCCGACGTGCCCGCGGCACCGGACGTGCCCGCGGCACCGGATGTCCCGACCCCACCCGATGTGCCACCCGCGCCGGACGTCCCCGCCGTGCCGGACGCGAGCCCGCCCACCGACGCCGGGAGCGCGCCCAGCTTCGCCCAGGTCTTCGAGAAGGTCATCGCGCCCAGCGGCTGTACGTCGGGCTACTGCCACGGCAGCGGCGCAGGCGGCCTGGAGATGCAAGACCTCGAGACGGCCTACGCGGCGCTCGTGGGGGTCAAGGCCGCCTCGCCCATGTGCGGGAACACCGACCGCGTCGTCGCTGGGGCGCCCGACGAGAGCATCCTGTGGTTCCGGCTTCGGCCGATCGCGCTCGACGTGGGCGGCATCTGCGCTCCCAAGATGCCGCAGGGCAGCGAGGGCGTCAGCGAAGCCCAGGCGGCGATCGTGCACGCCTGGATCCTCGCCGGCGCGCCGAAGTAACGCCGCGCACGTGGTTGGGCTGCTGCTCTGGCTGGCGTCAGGGACCTGGAGCGTCCCGTGCGTGCCCGTGCCTGTCGACCCTGCGTACCTCGGTGCGTGGCTGGCCCGTGGCTGCTACGTCGGCTGGTCAGCGGACCCACGGCCGCTACCGTCGTCGATGGGACCGGGGGGTCGGCGCGTCTTCCTCAATACCGCGCTGACCGAGTCGCTGGCCAATGGCGCGACCGAACACCCCATCGGCGCAGCCGCCGTTCGCGAGATGACCGCGGACGACCTCACAACGCCTCGTGGATGGTCGGCCTCGGTCAAGTTCGCGCAGGGAGCTCACGGCTGGTTGTGGTTCGAGGTCTTCGGTCCAACGCCCACGGGTCGCCCGACCGTGGCCTCCCGCGACGCGCCTGGGTGCACCGGCTGCCACGACCAAGGGCGCGATCGCGTGCGCTCGGTGCGCTGACTCCGGAGGCTCGACGGCTGCTCGGTGAGCGGCTCGTGTCCATCGCGGTCTTCGGCTCGGTGGCGCGCGGCAGCGCCCGGCTCGGGTCTGACGTGGACGTCATCGTAGTGGCCGATTGGGGGCCGGGTGGCATGTTTGACCGCTGGGACCGCTTCTTGCCCGTGCTCGACGCCGTCGATCCAGAGCGCACGCGGCTCCTCGCTCAAGGCTACCGCGCCGACCTGTCTCCCGTCTTGTGGACACCAGAGCAGCTTCAGGCGTCGTCGTTTCTGCACTTCGACCTGGCGACCGATGCCGTGATCCTCTACGACCCCACAGCAGCCTTTGCACTGCGCATGGAGCGGGGTCGGCGCCGGATGGCGGAGCTCGGCTCACGTCGGTTGACCCGCGACGGGGCGTTCTACTGGGACGTGAAACCGGACTTCAAGGTCAACGAGGTCTTCGACCTGTGACCAACGCAGACTTGCCACTCGCGTACTTGCGTTCCGCGCGACGTCGGCTCGAGATCCTTCCGATTCTTCTGGAAAAGGGCGGAACCAGCGACGTCGTCCGCGAAGCATAGGAAGCCGTCGAGCTCGCGCTGAAGGCCATGCTCCGTGGCGCGGGCATCGATCCGCCACACCACCGTGACGTCGGCATTCGCGGTTGAGGTTGCGACGCGAGCGCTTGGACAGTCCTGAGCGCATCGGAGGCGCTGGTCCCGAGAAGGTTCACGTGTCCGAGTGCGACGTAGGCTGTCGCATGGTTTCGCCATTCTCGCCCGTGGAGGTGAACGCATGGCACGATCACAGGCGACCGAGGACTATCAACGGCAGTGCGCCATTTGGGTGCTCCGCATACTCATCGAAGGCCAGCGCCTGAAGGGCCGCGCCAAACGCACGCTGGGTAGTGTCGAC
>SXOX01000149.1 GCA_005776585.1 Pseudomonadota bacterium
ATCGACGTCGAGGCGCTCTCCCACGTCGTGAACTTCGACGTGCCCCACGTGGCCGAGGACTACATCCACCGCGTCGGGCGGACCGCGCGTGCCAGCCTCACCGGGCAGGCGCTCACGTTCGTCTCACCGGAGGAGGAGCCGACGATGCGACAGATCGAGAAGCACCTCGGGCGAACGCTCCCGCGCGCCGAGGCTCCCGGCTTCGAGGCGCCTCCCTCGCGCTCCGGCATGGCGGCTCCGCTGCGCTCGGCACCGAGCCAGAGCACTCGGCCCGCCGCGCGACCGAGCCCCGCCGTGACCGTGCGCTCGTTCCGCCCGCGCTGGTAGCTACTTCTGCACGATCGAGGCGCGCCACACGGCCGTAGCGCGGGCGACGATCTCGCCGCTCGCGTCACGCAGATGCGCCTCGATCGTCACGTCGTGCTTTCCGGGCGTGGTGGGGATGTGCGCATCGCAGGTCGCCGTGATCTCGCCGCGCGCCTTCTTGAGATAGTCCATCTTGAGCGAGGTGATGATGCCGCGGCCGATACCGTCGATGACGTACATCATGGTGAGGCCGGTCGCGACCTCGCCGAGGTTCATTAGCGCGATGGCGTGGACCGAGCCGAGATGGTTGCGCATGCGACGGCCATCCTTCAGCACGACCTCGGTGTGCCCGGTCTCGAGCGCCCGGACCTCGGCGTCGATGGTCCCGGTGTACGGCGCCATCGTGCCCAGCAGCTTGAAGAACAGCTTCGGGCCGTTCGGCAGGTGGCGAATGACATTCCACAGGGCCGAGAGGCTGGGCCGTTGGGCGAGCATGCGTTCAACGAGAGCGATCATGAGGCTCCTTCCGTGCGCGGTTATTACTGAGCCGCGATTCAGTCCAGCCTAGCCTGCCGCTCCGGGAGGCGCAAGCGCCATCGGACTTCCTCGTTGCGTCGCTCCCCACCGGGTCGATATACTTTCCGGGCCATGGAGCTCGCCCGTGCGGAGCGGACTCCTCGGCCGAGGAGACCGCCCTTGCGGAGCGCCCTGGTCATCGCGGTACTTCTGTCTTCCGTTCGCGCCGATGCGTGCGGTTTGTTCTTCTGCGGCGAAGAGACCGCCCCGCCACGGCAGGCCGGAACTGCGGTGCTCTTCGCGGTGCGCGACGACCAGGTCACAGCCCACCTCCAAGTGCGCTACGACGGTCGCGCCGATGGCTTCTCCTGGGTCCTCCCCGTCCCCGCGGTGCCCACGGTCGACCTCAGCAATGAGGAGCTCTTCGCGCGCTTGCGCTTCGTCAGCGATCCGAAGTTCGAAGTCCAATGGCAGCCCCCCGAGGGCTGCGACACCTCGGCCCCGTGCGAGCCCTGCGATTCGATGACTGGGCCAGGACTCGTGCTGGATCCCAACGCGCTCCCGCACGGGGGCAGCGGCATCGAGTTGCTGGTGCAGAGCTCGAAAGGGCCCTTCGACTACGCGATCATCGCCGGTGACTCTCCGGCGGCGCTGCTGAGCTGGCTGGCGGACAACGGCTATCGCCCACCGAGTGGCGTCGAGCCCGCGATCGCGCACTACCTCGAGCAGAAGTACGTCTTCCTGGCGCTCAAGCTGGCCAAGGGACGCGACGTCGGCGACATCATGCCCATCGCGCTGTCCTGGGCGGTCGACAACCCGACCCGCATCCCGCTGCGACTCACGGCGCTGGCAGCCAACGCCGACGTCCCGATTACGGCCTGGATCCTCGGCGAGTCCCGCGCCGTGCCGGTCAATTACCTCCATGCGGTCCTGAACGCGGAGGCGTTCGACTGGGCCAAGTGCGGCATGCCCCTCGGGCCCGCGGCCCAGTGCGGGTTTCCGGGCCCATGGGAAGCGCGCAACGTGGAGTGCTCGGCCGACTACGCGAAGCTCCTCGCGCGGGCGGTGGACCAGTCGAACGGCCACGCCTTCGTCACGGAGTTCGCCGGCTCGGCCCTCGTGATGAAGGACAAGCTGTTCCGGGAGGGCCAGTGGGGAACGTGGTCGCAGGCGCCGCTAGACAATCCGGTCCGGTTCATCCGGCGGCTCTTCGTCTTCGGCTGCCCCCGAACGCCGCTCATGCAGAAGATCATCCGGGATCACGTCCCCAAGCCACCCATCGATACGCTCCCGCCGGACTGCCGTGAGGATGCCGACTTCTACGACCTGAACCTCGACAAGTGCATCGCGTACATGCCGAGCACCTGGAAGTTCGACAACATCGCGCTGTCAAACGAGATCATGGAGCTCGTCGTCAAGCCCACGGAGTCTGCCCAACAGCTCTTCCTCGACTTCCCCTACCTCACGCGGCTCAGCACGATCGTCTCGCCGAGTGAGATGACCAAGGACCCCGTCTTCTCGTTCAATCCGTCGCTTCCAGACGTCTCTCGGACGCACACCGTCGAGGCCGCGCCCTTGTGCAGCGACGGTCGGATTCGCGGCGTTAGGCTCACCTACCCGGAAGGCACGACGCGCGAGGTCGCCGGCACGATCGAGGCGTGCAAGGGCTTCGTCCCGGCGCCCGGCGTCGCGCCCGTCGATCCTGGGGCGCCCGCCGCGCGTCACGTCCAGGTCCTCGGCGAGTCGGGTCCACCGAGTTTTCTCGCAGCAGGCGCGATCCCGGCGTTCGACGCCGAGCTGTCCGCGCGCAGGGCCACGTCCGGCTCCGCGAGCTGGGCCCGCGTGCCCGACGAGGAGCTGACGGTGCTTCCGTCCGGCACGTTCTCGACTGCACCGGCGCCGGTCGCTCTGATCGACGCGGTGCCGGTGCGCGAGACCCGTACGCGGGGCTGCGGCGTTGGAGTGCGGGGCAGCCTCCCCGCCGCAATGGCGCTCATCATGGCCTTCGTTGGGCTGCGAGGACTCGCCTCGCGACGCCGGGCGACTCGAGCCGAGACGTCGTTGCCCCGCTAGCCCTAAGGTTCCTTACTTCTCGCAGGGCCCGCAGGCGTCACAGAAGTCCGAGCAGCAGTCGTCGTACTTCTTGCACGAGGCGTCGCAGTGGCAGCCCATGGCGCTCTTCTCGCCGCAGTGTCCGGCGCACTTCCCCTGCATCTCGAAGAATTTTCCCGTCAGGTCATTCAGAAGGCGCGCGACCTCCGAGAGGTTGTTTCCGCTGTAGAGGAGCGTCATGTCGCCCGCAATCAGGGCCATGTAGGGGAGCGTGACGGTGGCCGCGCCGTGGTCGATGGCTCCGGTCGCCTTCTGCCAGCCGGGGTCGTAGACGATGGAGGTGGGCGCGCCGTAGCCGTGCACGGCCGCGTACTTCTGCGCGTCGGTCGCCGTCGCAGGCTGTCCCGAGACCCCCTCGCCGACGACCACGACGACCGTGATGCCCAGCCCTCCATAGAACGTCGACAGACCTTGAAGTACGGGGGCCGCGATGGTGCAGTTGACACACCAGCCGGCCGTCTCGACCAGGAGGACCGCGCGCTGCTTGCCGCACGCGTCGCGCGTGCTCACCGAGCCGCCCGCGATGTCCGTCCAGCGCATCTCGCGCAGCTGGTCGCCGACCCGCTTCCCGGTGCCCTCTGCCGGTGTCGTGCACTCGCCGGAGACCGGGGCTACCTCCGACGGCGCGCAGTGTGCGCTCGGCTCGACGCAGGCCTTGCCCGGCCGGCAGGTCTCTTGAAGCACCCACCGACTGCCGTCGACGGCGCATCGAAACGCGGAGCCGCCTGCGCATCGCGTGGCGCCGATCATGCAAGGACCCGGCGCCGCAACCGAGCTTGCCCCGTCACTCCCGTTCGGCGTGCCGGTCGAGATCGCGCCGGTGACGTCCGTTGGTGCGGTGCTCGACGAATGTGCCGTCGGCCCGTCTCGGCCTGAGGCGCAGCCCGCGGCGCCGAGTGTCAGCAAGACCGGCAACGCGAGCCGTATGGGGAAACGGGGCTCGAACATCGCCACCTCCACCAGGACGCTAGCACACGCGCAGACGCCGAAGCCAGTTGCGGCCGCTGCGTCGGGCGCCGGCGTCACGGTGACGCGCGCGTCCTGGCGGTTCGGAGCCCCAAGGGGACTTTGACGTCACGCGCGCGGGGATCGTGGCCGAAGCGCGCGGCGGAGCGGAGCGTCGCGGCGAAGCTGCGATAGCTGCCGCCATGGATGGTGCGCGTGGGAGACGCCGTATTGCCGACCGGGTCGACCGAGGCCGGCGGCGCGTCATCATAGCCATCCCAGCACCACTCGCCCGCGTTCCCCAGGACGTCGGCGAAGCCCCATGGGTTCGACGGCCTCGACCCGACCGGGTGCGTCGTATCCCCGGAGCTACCGCACCACCAGGCGACTGCGCTGAGCTCCGGCACCGGCTCACAGTTCTTGCCGTCCTGCGTGTAGGTCACGGCGCCGGCCCACGTCCTGGCCGTCGTGCCGGCTCGCGCCGCGTACTCCCACTCGGCCTCCGTCGGCAGTCGATAGCCTGTACATGACGTCAAACCATCCCAAGTGATGCCGGTGCACGAGTCCTGCCACGCGGGGTCATCGCTGCTCCACGTACATCCCTCCAGCGCATAGCAGGGTGTGAGTCCCTCCGAGAGCGATAGCGCATTGCAATAGGCCACGGCGTCCCACCACGAGACTTGCTCCACGGGGCAGTCGTCGCCGCAGGCCGGGAAGTTCGCAGGGCGGGTCCCCATGACGTCGAACCATTCGGCCTGCGTCACCTCGGTCGCCTTCAGCCAGTACGGCACCGTGAGTGTCACCGCGCGCTGGGCCTCGTTGAGCTCCCGTCCGGGCTCGTCTGCCGGCGAGCCCATCGTGAAGGTGCCAGGGGAGACCAGGATGTAGCTTCCGCGCGTGCACGTGCCCACGATGCACGTCCCGCCGGCGACGCAATCGCCGTCCCGCGTACAGGCCTGTGCGGAGGTGCCCTTGAGGTCTCTACCGACATCGTCGCTCGAGGTTCGTGACACCACGACCTGGCGACAGCTCACCGCGAGCCCGATGACGACCCCGAGGATTGGCACGACGCGGAATCGAGACCCCAGGTGGACGGTCATCGGGTTCGTCCAGACAGTGTATGTCGCAGATCTGCGGTCCGGGCCCCGAAGTTCTGCTCCGCCCCGCTCGGCCATCGGACGACGACCTCGTCGACCGTCGTGAGGGTGGTGCCGAGCCCGAAGTGCACGCGGCGCGGCGACGAGGAGTACACGCCCGGGACGCCTGCCAACACCCATCGGACCTGCCGCCCGCCGGCCGTGCTGATTGTGACCTTGGACCCTACCGGGTCGGTCCACGGTGCCGGTGGGACCAGGTCGAGGTCGATCCAATGGCCCGCGCCGCGACACTCGTTGCGATGGACCCGCGCCCGGCCGCCCAGGTTGACTACGACGAGGTCGGGACAGCCGTCGTCGTCCAGATCGCCGACGGCCGCGCCGCGCCCCTGCCCGGGATCCTCGAGACCGGTGTCCGAGCCGAGATCGAAGATGCCGGACGTCGCGTCGACCCGCAGGAGGAGGTCCGGCTCGTCCTTTTGCGCTGCCGTGCCTGGCGCGTCGTCGGCGCAGCCGAAGCCATTGTCCAGGTGCCCGTAGACGACCACGAGGTCCTCGTAGCCGCGGTTGCTCACGTCGATTGGCACGGCCGCCCAGCTCGACAGCCGGCCCTCCGGACCGGTCAAGAGTCCAATCGCGGCATACTCCTCCGCCACATCGACCACGGCACCTCCCACGCGGAACGAGAGCAGCACCTCGCGAAACGGAGGCGCAAACGCGAGGTTGGTCACAAAGACGTCCGGCCGAAGGTCCTTGTCGACGTCCAGGACGGCGATCCCCATCGCGCCTGCCGGGTGTAGCGTCACCGGGTCTGGTGGCGCGATCTCGAACGACAGCGCTCCGCCGGGCTCCGTGCGATTCCACACGATGCGATTGGCGGCGGAGTGAAAATTGTCTGTGGTATAGTACAGGTCCAGATCGCCGTCATCGTCCAGGTCTACCAGACCGACGACGTGCGTCGGCTCGGTCAGCGCGCTCGCGAACGTCGCCATCGCCGCGGACGCGTCCTCGAAGCGGAGATCGCCGAGGCCCCTCCAAACCGAGGGCGGCGTGTACTTGGCGCCCTTCCAGGCGTCCGCTCCGCACTCGGGGATCGCTGCGGGGCCGTCGATGTGGATGCCATGGCCGACGACTAGGTCGACGCGGCCATCGCGATCGAGGTCGCCGAACCCGAGCGCGAGCGGGTTGGCGGTAGCCGTGACCCCCGAGGCGCCCGTCACGTCCGTGAACGTGCGGTCGCCCTCGTTTCGAAGGACGTGGACCCCACGGGGCCCTGCCGTGACGAGGTCGAGGTCCCCGTCACCGTCCAGATCGGCCGCTGAGGCGGAGTTGGTCCAGGCTCCATCGAGTCCGACGCCGGCCGCCGCCACAGCGCGGTCGAACGTGAACCCGCCGCGGTTCCAGAAGAGGCCGTTCGGCCCTCCGGCGTTCGTCAGGAGCAGGTCGAGCCGGCCGTCCCCGTCGAGGTCGTCCATGACGACGCCGCCGCCAAGGTTGCGGAGGTAGGCCTGCTCGGTCACAGGTAGCACGTGGTCATGCACGACACCGCTTTGCGCCGACACGTCGACGAACCGCGGCGCTGCCGGGGCAGCGAGCGCGACGTAGCGGACGCTGTTGCGGCACGCCGCGATCCCAAAAGAAAGCAGGCACATGCACGCGATCGCCCGATTGGCGCCCGCGGCAGACACCACGCTCCTCAAGACACCGCTGACGTATTCCCCACGCACGCCGCGTATAATGCCCGCTGTGCCTGCCACGCTCCACTCATGGCGCGCCGGGACCGCCGCTCTGCTGGTGCTCGTCGCGTGCAGCGGCGCCAAGCTCAGTGCTCCACTCGTCGTCGGCGACTCCACGACCGCGGCCGGGCCGCCGCCTCCGGTGCTGGTCGAGCTCGCGTTTCGCGACGTCACGACCTGGGCGGGCCTGGACGGCCTCCTGGCGCCGCGCGGCGTTGCGACCGTCGATCTGGACCGCGACGGAGACGCCGATGTCGTGGTCTCCCTGACGACCGAGTCGCGCATCTACCTGAATCGCGGCGATGGGTCGTTCGTGCGCGGCCAGACCCTCGCCCATCCCGAGGCGATCACCGCCGCTCCGTACGTGCTGGACATCGACGCCGACGGCCATCGCGACGTCCTGATCGTCACCGCCTCCGGTGGCTTCATCGCGCGCGGCCAGGGCGGTGGCACGTTCGCTGAGGACGACGCACGTCTCGTGCTGCCGGTGCCGGGCGGCCTGATCCAGACCGCCACGTTTGCCGACTTCGACCGTCGCGGCCGCTTCGACCTCGTCCTCGGCGCGTTCGCCAGCGCCAAGGGCCGCGCGCGGCTGCGGCAGGTGATCGCCGGACCGCCCGCGGGCTGCGATGTGCCCTATACGCGCCTCTTCGGGGACACCACCGCAAACTCCACGTTCCTCCGCTATGCCGGTGCCGGTGCCGCGTTCGAGGAACGGGCGAGCGAGACCCGGATCGACACCAACGGCTACCAGACGCAGGTGGTCGCGGCCGTGGACATCAACGGCGATGCGCTCGTCGACCTGCTCGTCGGCACAGAGAATGCGTCCAAGGACCAGGTGTGGCTGAACCGCGGCGACGGGACCTTTCGGGAGGCGGCCGAGGAGCTCGGCATGACGCGGAAGACCTCGGCCATGGGCTACTACGCCTTCGATCTCGACGAGGACCTGGACCTCGACCTCTTCGTGTCCGACGACAACCCGACCGACGGCGGCGTGCTCTACGTGCAGGTCGCTCCGGGCCGTTTCGAGGAGCGCGCCACGGAGCGCGGTCTGGGCGATACCAGCGTGTTCTCCGCGTGGGGCGTCGCGTTCGAGGACTTCGACCACGACACCGACCTCGACGCGTTTATGGCCAACGGCCTGCCGTGCAGCGCGGGCGCGCAGGTCCGGACCTACTTCCCAGGCAAGGACATGCGCTCCTTCTCGCGCCTCCAACCGCCGCCCGGCTCGGGGCTCGAGGCGGTCACCATCGCGCGAGGCGCCGCGTTCGCCGATCTGGACGGTGACGGCGACCTCGATGTCGTCGTGTCGAGCGAGGACGTCCCGCTCCAGGTGCTCCGCAACGAGCTCGGAGGCGCCGGGCATTGGCTACGCTTCGATCTGCGCCATCCGTCGCTGGATCCCCCGGTCGGTGCCGTCCTCACCGTCGCCGTCGGGGGACGCCTCCTGCGTCGCTGGGTGCAGGGCACGGCCAGCTACGGCGGCTCGTCCTCGCCGGAGGTCCACGTCGGCCTCGGCGCCAGCACGGCGATCGAGGCCGTCCAGATCCAGTGGCCGCACGGTGAGACGCAGACGCTCACCCCGGCCGGGATCGACCGTGTGATCCGCGTCGACTTCCAGCCCGATGCCGCGCCGAATCGATAGCTCTGGCAAGCGCGGCGGGGCCCGCTGCGCCTTGCGGTGCCTCGTGCCGGCTCGTAGCATGCGTCGCGATGGGCCGTCTCGCTACGCTCGTGCCGTCACTCTTGCTCCTGACCTGTGCCAGCCCGACCGCAGCCGTACGGGACGTGTCCGCGGCTGGTGACGATCCGAATTGCCAGAGCGCAGAACAGTTTTCGACCGGTATGGAGCACCTGGGCTCGGACGGGCGTTTCACGGTCCGCATCGACGAGGCGACGCCGGCGCCGCCGCTGCTGGGCTCGAACACGTGGCGGCTCTCCGTGAGCCAGGGCGGGGTACCGTCGGTGGGCGTCGTCGTCGTCGTCGAGGCGTCGATGCCAACCTATCACCATGGGACGCTGCCAAAGTCTCGGCGCTCGGTGACTGACCCCGAAGGCAAGGTCATCATCGACAGCATCCAGCTCTTTCGACCGGGGCTCTGGAACGTGGCGGTCTATGTCACGGGCGACGACGGGCACTCTGACCTACTGGCGTTTCGGTTCTGCATCGCGCCATGACGCACGTTCGACCCGTCTGCTGGCCCTGGCATGCGTCCGCTGCCTTCGCCTGCGTCCTGTCCGCGAGCTGTGGGCGCGAGCCCGCGCGCTTCGAGCCGGTCGAGGCGCTCCCCGAACTTGCCCGCCTGACGGCCGAACAGTACCGGTCGACCGTTCGTGACCTGTTTGCTCCCGTCGTGCTCCGGGACCTCCACTTCCCGCCGGAGCTTCGCGTCGACGGGTTCGAGAACAACGTCGGAGTCAATGCACCCTCCACGGAGCTGGTCAGCGCCTGGTACGACGCCGCCCGCCAGATCGCCGCGGACGTCATCGACCAGCGCGCCGTCGCGACCGGATGCCCCGCAGGCGATATTTCCTGCCATCGGACGTGGCTCCGCGGCCTCCTCGATCGCGCCTATCGACGTCCGCTCTCGAGCGCGGAGGCCGACGCCACGCTCGCGCAGCTCGACACCTGGACCGCAGCGTCTGGGCTCGAGAATGCGCTGCGGCTCTCGCTCGAGGAGCTCCTGTGCTCACCCGACTTCCTCTACTTCCGCGAGGACGGCGGGGACGCGGACACAGACGACGGCTGGGTCGCGCTGACCTCGTGGCAGATGGCCACGCGCCTGAGCTACTTCATCTGGGGCACCATGCCCGATTCGGCGCTCTTCGAACGCGCGCGGCGCGACGACCTTCGGTTGCCGCAGTCCATCGAGGCCGAGGCCCGGCGAATGCTCGCCGATCCCAAGGCGGTCGAGGGCCTGTGGACGTTCTACCGGCAGCTCCTCAACGTCGACCGCACCGGCGCACACGCGGTCGACTACGCCGCGCACGCGGACCACTTCGGGGGCATCGCCGACCCGCGGACCTACGTCCATGAGTCGATCCAGCCCGCCATGCAGGCCGAGACCAAGCTGTTCGTGACGAGCGAGCTCTTCGACGGCGACGCGTCGTTGCGCAGCCTGCTCACCTCGCGCCGTACGTGGGTCACCGAGGCTCTTGCAAAAGTGTACGGAGTCTCATTGCCCGCATCGGGTCGCACGCGTGAGGTCGAAGACAGCCTGTCGCGCCAGTTTCCGCGGCGGTTTCGCGCCACGTTCCATGAGGTCCAGCTCCCCGAGCATGAGCGGGCCGGGCTGCTCACGATGCCCGGCGTGCTCCACGCGCGCAGCAAGGAGGCGTGGCCGTCGCCGACGAACCGCGGCATCTTCATGCAGGAAGTGTTCATTGCGTGTGAGAGCCCGCCGCCTGCCATCGGCGACGTGGTCACCCAAGGCGATCCGTTCACTCCGGGGCTCTTCGATTGCCCGGATCCCAACAAGAAGCCGCCCAAGAGCAATCGTGAGCGCTATGCGTCCCATACGGACCACCCGGAGTGCGCCGCGTGCCACTACGCCATCGACTACACGGGGCTCGCCTTCGAGAAGTACGACGCGCTTGGCGGCTATCGCACGCACTACGCTGGGGCTCCCATCGACTCCAGCGGCGAGCTCATCGGGACCGAGCTCGACCGGCCGGTGGGTGATGCCCTCGAGCTCATCGGCGCGCTCGCGCAGAGCCGTACCGCGCACGATTGCCACGCCAAGCAGTGGTATCGCTACGCCTTCGGTCGGTATTGGCCCGAGCAGGACGCAGACGCGCTCCGAGGCCTCCAGGACGCCTTTTGGGCGACCGAGGGTCGCATCCCGGAGCTCGTCGTCACGATCGCGACCAGCCACCACTTCCGACATCGGAGGGCCTCGCTATGAATCGGCGCCGCTTTTTGGCGACTTTGGGTGCCGGGGCCAGCGGGCTCGCGCTCTCGAGCGGCTTCGCGGGCACCTCTGCGGCCAACTCTGCGGCCGATTCGCCCGCCGCGCGTCGCCGGCTCCTGGTGTTCTTTACACGCTACGGTGCTCCCTACGACGCTTGGAAGATGCGCGCGCCGGGGCTCGCCGACGCCGCGCCGTGGCAGCTCGACCTCGGCACAGTCGCCGAGGCCAGCTTCAGCGAGGTGCTTCGACCGCTGTACGGATTCAGGGACCGCACGATGGTCGTCGACGGTGTGGCCCTCGTGGCCGCCGAAGCGGAGCTTGGCGGGCGCCGGCCCGACGTCGCGCGGTCGCAGGTGCTCACGGGAGGCCCCACGCGCCTTCAGGCAGGCCGCGCCTACTCCCTGTCGGAGTCGTTCGACCAGCGGATCGCGAATGTCATCGCCCGGCCGGATCACTGGCGATCGATCGAGCTGGCGGTCGGCGGTGAGGCCTTCCCTGTCAACTATCGCGCGAGCGGGCAGCTGCTCTGGCCCGAACCGGACATTGCGCGCGTCCGCGATCGTCTCTTTGGCCGCGCGCACACCGGCGACGCCACGGCCAGCGCGCTCGCTCCATCCCGCAAAGAGGCCCTTGGACGCCTTGCGGAGCGGTACGCCGCGCTGGCCCAGCGCGTCGGCGTGATGGACCGCCAGAAGGTGGAAGCTCACCGCGCAGCCATCGTGGGGCTCCAATCTCGCCTTGCGACCGTGGCCGGCGCCGGATGTGCGGTCCCGGAGCTGCCCACCACGCCGAGCTATGCGTCCGACTACGAGGTCGCAGTCTCCATGATCGCGTCCGCGTTCTCGTGCGACCTCACCCGCGTCGTGACGCTCCACCTGGGCCCGCTTCCGAACGCGCTCGTCGAACCGGGGTTGACGGGCGATATCGCCACCGACCATGCGCCGCACCTCTATGACTCGGCAGCGTCTCATCAGGTCATGGCGCGCTACGCGACGGCTCACGCCGAGCAGCTGGCGCGGCTGCTGCGGGCGCTCGACGGTACGCCGACGGACACGGGCACGCTCCTCGACGAGACGACGTGCGTCTGGGTCTCCGACATGGCGGACAGCGCCTGTACCTTCGAGCATTGGCCAGTCGTCGTCGTAGGCGGTCCCGGCGCGGGACTCGAGCTCGGAAAGTACGTCCATTACCCCTCCGACACGCCGATGGAGGCCTGGACGCCCAAGGGAAAGCTGCCGTCGATGGGGTTGCCGCACCAGAAGCTGTTGGTGACCCTATGTCGCGCGTTTGGCGTCAAGGTCGACGCGATGGACGCGACCGAGGTGATCGGCCGCGATTGCGCCCTCATCAACTGTCGAGGGCCCCTCCCAGGGCTGGGTTGAGCGAGGTGGGCCGCCGCGCCATCTCCGCCGCGACGGTCGCGCTCGGACTGGGTTGTTCGTCTCCGCCTCCGGGCCTCCTCGTGGCTGATTCCCAGCCCATGGACGCCGCCGAGGTCGCGGCCACAGGGGTGTGCCGCACCGCGCTCGACTGCATCATCGACTGCCTCGCGCCGGGCACCCGCACCGACGCCGAGTGCAAGGTTCAGTGCACGCCGAGCGCGCCGGCGCCCGTCCACGCCGCGCTGGCGGCCATCGAAGGCTGTGTGTCGGGGAAGTGCAAGAGCATCGGTGACCTCGATTGTGTCATCCGCAGCGACTGCCTCGAGACATACAACGCGTGCTATGGCGGTCGCATCGCGTGCCTCGAGCTGTTCGACTGTTTGTACTGGGGTTGCGGGGAGTTGGCGCCGTGTCAGGCGAAGTGCATCTTTCAGTCCGAGCCGACCGCGATCGCAGCGTTCCTCGCGGTCCACGACTGCTGGGGTATCTCCTGCCCGCATGCCCAGCCACCGCGGTCGTGCACACAGAAGACGCTGAAGCCCGGGGGTACCTGCTTCGACCTGATGGAGCACTGCCGCCGTCTGCCGCTGGGTGGCTGAGGCGGGATGGGCGGAGCGCTCCAGCGACGGGGCTTGCGCCGCGCTAATGGATGTAGTGCATCGACAGCATGGCCAGCCACGTGTTGATGGTCACGTTCTCGTCCGTCTTCACGAAGCGGCCGATGGCCTCGAGACCGAACGCGAAGTGCTCGTGGCTCACGTGGAGTCCGAACTGGACCTGATGGAGGCCAAGCGCGGCGCCCCCGACGGGCTGGGAGCGCTTGTAGCTCGCGGTCACGCCCAGCGGGACCTCGTAGGGCGCAAAGTTGGTGCTCAGGCCCGCGCCGAATTGCAGATAGTGGCCGCTCTCGGGGTCGAACCCGTCCGTGTGGCTGCGCTCGAAGTCGTAGCCGAAGAGCGCGAACAGCCCCATCGCCTTGAACAGTCCGACCGCGGCCGTGAGCTCGGGGATGACGTCGAGGCTCGTCGTCTTGGCGAACAGGCCGTCGGTGGAGACCTCGCGCGCCTGGATACTGGCCTCGATGGCCGGGCGCGGGGTCACGCTGAAGTCCTGGCCACCAGAGACATCGAGGGCGAGCGTGAGCGAGAAGCGATCGTTCTGAAACGCGTTGACGACGAGGCCGCCACCCGCGCGATAGAGACCCGTCGCGCCAAAGTCGAGCGCCTCGTCGATGCCTGCGCCGAGGATGACCGACCCGCCTGCCGCGACGCGCAGCGCCAGCATGCGCCAGAGAGGCTGTTGCGTGTCGAAGCCGAAACCGAACGAGACCAGCCGAAAGGTCTCGGAGCGGCCCGGGATGTCAGCCAGACTCAAGCCGAGGCCCGTCTGCATGGAGTAGCGGCGCGTCAGGAACGGCTGCTCGAACGACGTCACCGGGATGAACGGGTGCCCCGCGAGCACGCGGCGCTCCTCGGTCGAGTCGATGGCCGCCGCGTCACGGGTCGGACACGCGGCGAGCAGGGCAACGAGCGCCGCGGTACGGATGACAGGGTGAGTGCTCATGGCCCTTCTTTCGCCCCGCCGTGAAACGGCGTCAAGCCCGGCGCGCCAATCGGCGTCTGCTACGGCTCGACCGTTGTGACTCGGGCCCCAAGCCGAACCGCTGCACTCTGGAGTCGCACATCGAAGGTCGCGAAGCGCTCGCAGGCCTGGCTCGCCGCGAGATGGAGCGCGTCGGCGAAGTCGAGGCCCGTCCGATGCCAGAGCACGGCGCTCGTCACGGACTCGGGATCTTCGAGCTCGACGTTGACCATGGCGGCGAGCGTCTCGAACGCGTCGCAGACCTGCTCTGGCGTGTATCGATACGCAGCGCGTAGCACCAATTCGGACTACGAAGGAGCGGGAAGGAGCGGGACGGGAAGGAGCGGGACGGTCCTCGAATGTTGACTTCACGACACCATTGGGCACGGAAGGAGCGGGAAGGAGCGGGACGGTCCTCGAATGTTGACTTCACGACACCATTGGAATGTCAACATATCAGGACCGTCCCTACCCTGCTGCCTACCCTGCTGAGCGGCGATCGAACGTCCACCGCACGCGAGCATCGATCCGGCCGCGGTCGACGCCGCACTCGCGATACGACCCTAGGTGACGCGATGATGCGGAACAATACTCATCCGCGGGCACTCCGGCACCGGCGGACCCGCTGAGACCACAGTCCGACGAGCAGGCCCAGCGCGATGAGCCAGCCGCGACTGTTGACGCGCGACGGGCTGCACCCCTCGGCCGGGGCGCTGGCGGCGTGCCGGACGGGCACCGTGACCTCGGAGCCCAGGCCGCCTCCATCGACCGACGGCTCAGCGACGACGCTCGGCGGCTCGATCGCGGCGGGCGCCGGCTCGACCGCCGCCACCGGCTCCGGCGCGGCCTCCACCACGGCGACCGCTTCTGGCGCTGCGACCGCCTCTGCTGCGGGCTCCGGCAGCGTCGCCGGCATCACACACGCCGAGGCGGACCCCGCGACTCCGAGCGCGGCGAGGACCTCAGCCATGCGCGCGGTGCGATCGGCGGCTGTGGCCAGAGTCTCGAACGGGAACCCGGCCACGACGACGCGCGCACCGGTTGCAGTGTCGGCGTGCTGGACGGCCGCGATGGTGCCGCCTGTGTAATGCCACAGGGCGGTTGCGCCACTTTCGGCAGTCAAGACATCCGGAAATTGGACGTTGTATTCGGCGGTGAATGACCCCCCCTCGACCAGGCTCGTGCTCTGCGCGTCATCGCCGGCGAACCCAACGTGCAGGACGTCCTTGGCGAAGGCCTGGTCCGCGGGCGTCCCCTTCTCGACCAGGTCCCACAGCAGCTCCGCGCCGCTGGCAAAAAGCCGCCCGCCACCGGCCAACCACGCCTTGACCGCCAGCTGCTCGGCCGAGGTGAAGGTCTCATCGACCGTCGACTGCTCGCCGAGGATCCAATCGGCGAACGCGTAGCCCGTCAGCGCCAGCGACCCATTGCGCAGCGCCGTGGCCTCGGCGCCGTCGAAGACGACGCCATGGGCGGCGAGCGCGGCGGCGTGCTGCAGCGCGTAGTCGAAGGTGTTGACGACGTCCTGATCGAGCCGGGTCACCTCGCCCAGGTTGAACGCCGCCAGGTTCTCCACCGGCAGGCTGAAGGAGTCGAGGCGTGTGAAGCCTTGAACGAGCAGGCCGCGCACCGAGGTCGCGCAGTGCGCCGGCGTGGCCGCGACGGCGGCGGTCGGGAAGGACTCGCCAGCGTCATTCGTGCTGCTCACCCGCACGAGGATCGGGACGCCTGGCGACAGCAGGTTGGCCGGCAGCACGGACTGGGTGCTGCTCGCGGCCAGGACGGGGCGCCAGTCGAAACCGTCGGTGCTCACGTAGACGCGATACGCTGTGGGTGCCTCACCGTCGGGAGGCGCCGTCCAGCGCGCGGTGAGCCCGCCGAGCGCGTCCCCCGTCACGACGAGCCCCAGCGGCGGCTCCGGCGGAAAGTGCGCGGCGACGCCGTCCCGCGTGGCGAAGTACTGAATCACGCCATCGCGCACCGCGCGGGCCACCGTGCGCCGAAAGCGCGGCTCGACGAGGCGCTTGGCATCGGCGGGCGTGTCGTGAAAGGCGACCTCCACGAGCGTGCTCGGCATCTCGTTGTTGTACTTGGGGTTGAGCTCGCCGAACCACGCGCTGTTGATGCCGCGGTCCTTCCAGCCCGGATCCCACTCGGCGCGGATGGCATTGACGACGGCGGCGTGCACCGCCTTGGCGAGCGCGTCGCTCCCCTCCGCGCCGGTGAAGTCATAGGTGCCGTCCGGCGGGTTCGGACCGTAGACCCAGGTGCTCGTGCCGGTGCCGGGGTTCGGCGCGTTCGAGTGCCACGAGACGAACACCGCGTCCTCGCCCTTCTCGTGCTGCCACGCTGCGTATCGGCTGCGCGTCGAGACGTCGTCGTTGTGGTCGTCGCTGCTCGAATCGTACACGGTCGTCGGCGCCCCCTGGAGCTGCGCGTGGTAGCGGCTGCACTCCTCGAATCGCGGGCGACCGCTCGTGGGACCGGCAGCCGGCGGCGCACCATCGCCGCGCTGAATGACGCCGACGCCACCACCGATGCGGATCGCATCAATCGACACCGTGGTGCCTGGCGCGTCCGAGCGATTGTCGAAGACGAGCTGCGCGCTCGCGCCGAATGTGAACTTCCCAAGGTACATCCACGTACCTGCGTGCCCACGCTGATCCAGCCGGACCTCGGTTGCGCCGCCGGCGTGATGCACCGTCAGCCGCGCGTCAGGCGCCATCGTCGCGCCGGCGGGATGGCTCCAGGCGACGTGAACGCCAAACGCACCGGGCGCAGGCAATGCCGCAGTAAAGGTGGCCGTCGCAGTCGCCGCGGTCGCGACCGTGGTCGTCACGCGCGAGCTCCCGAGCGCGAACGGGTTCACGCCGCTCTTCAGGGTCGTCGTCCCGGCCTTCCAGCCCGCGGGACCCGGCTGCCAGTCGCCGGTCAGCGTGGCCGCGTCATCGTCGACGACCGCCAAGTGCGGGCTCTTGTCCGGCTCCCGCATCGGGAACACGGTCGCGCCGGCGTTCAGGAGGTACGGGAGGAGGTAGTGATCGATGCCCTCGACGTTCACGAGATCTTCAACGATACCGTTCGTGTTGCCGCGCTGCGTGGCCCACCGGCCAAGCACCTCGCTCCAGTACCAGCCGTGGCCCTGGCTGACGTAGACGTGCTTGCCAGACAGCACGCCCGCGACCGCACCTGGCGCGTTGGCCCCGACGAGCACCGGTGAGCCGATGCCGTACGGTGCGCCGCCGGAGGCGCGCTGTTTCGCACCCGATTGCTCCCACGGCCGCTCCGGCGGCGGCTCGACGGGCGGCAGCAGCTCAGGCAACGGAACCCAGGCCCCGCGGGCGTCGCGGGCCAACACAATGACGCCGCGCACCTCGTCGTGACCGAGGTCGAGCAGCGTCTCGTGGATGACCTGCTGCGTCTCCTGAAGCGCGAGGTCATCGAAGGGCCGATGGGACGGAAGGTCCACATACGCCGACACGAGGCCCGCGTGGCGCGGTAGCACCTCGATAAGGACGTCTTGACTCAACCAAGGCACGAACAGGATCCAGATCGGCGGCATGGGCGACGAATGGCGCGTCCCGAGCGACGCGTCAAGCGCGGTTGACCATCGTCCCCGAGCGAGGCTATGACCGCCCCGATCGGAGGCTCCTTCATGTGTCGTGCCCTGTTTGCTCTCGCCTGCGTCATCGCGTCGGCCGCTCTCGCCGCTCCGCCCGCCGCCGCGCCCGCGCTGCTGGTCCCCTACGAGTTACGGACCCCCGACGACGTCGCCCGCGCGATTCGCGAGCACTATACCAAGCACGAGCTCCACATCCCGATGCGCGACGGCGTGCGCCTGTTCAGTCACGCCTATGTGCCCAAGGACGCTTCGAGGCCCTACGCCTTCGTGATGGTGCGGACGCCTTATGGCGTGGCTCCGTACGGCGTGGACAATTATCCAACGGCCAAGGACGAGCGCCCCCTGCGCACCTTTGCGCCGGCTCCCGAGCTCATCCGGCACGGGTTCATCTTCGTGCAGCAAGACGTGCGCGGGCGAATGATGTCGGAGGGCTCCTTCGTGGACGTGCGGCCCTACGTCCACAACAAGACCGGCACCCAGTTCGACGAGTCGAGCGACACCTGGGACACCATCGACTGGCTGGTCAAGCACATCCCGAACAACAACGGCCGCGCGGGACTCTGGGGCATCTCCTATCCGGGCTTCTATGCCGCGATGGGGGCCATCGACGCGCACCCTGCGCTCAAGGCCGTCTCGCCACAGGCGCCGGTCACCGAGTGGTTCCTCGGCGACGACTTCCATCACAACGGCGCGCTCTGCCTCGCCGATGCGGTCCTGTTCTACGGCAACTTCGGGCCGCCACGGCCGGAGCCGACCTGGAAGTGGCCGCCGCACTTCGGCACGGAGACCGGCGACGTCTACGACTTCTTCCTGCGCCTCGGGCCGCTGTCGAACGTGAACGCGCGGTACTTCAAGGGGAACATCGCGTTCTGGAACGACCTCATCGCACACCCCGACCGCGACGCGTTCTGGCAGGCCCGCGACCCGCGCCCTCACCTCAAGAATGTCAAGCCGGCGGTCCTGACCGTGGGCGGGTGGTATGACGCGGAGGATCTGTTCGGCACGCTCGAGACCTACCGAGCCATCGAGAAGCAGAGCCCCGGGGCCTCGAACACGCTCGTCATGGGCCCGTGGAAGCATGGTGGCTGGCTGCGCACCGAGGGCGACTTCCTGGGCGACGTCCGCTTTGGCGCCAAGACCTCGCTCTTCTACCAGGAGCGCGTCATCACGCCGTTCTTCTTGAGACACCTGTACGGCAGCAAGCAGCCCGCGGCGCCCGAGATCTGGTCCTACGAGACCGGCACGAACGTCTGGCGCACCTACGACGTCTGGCCGCCGCCGCAGGCCAAGCCGCTCGTCCTGCGCCTTCACGACGGCGGGCGGCTCGACCCGGCGATCCCGGCCGAACCCTCCAGGGCGTCGTGGACGAGCGATCCGAGCAAGCCGGTCCCCTACCGCGATCGGCACTCCAACGATCGCGAGGCGGAGTACATGATCGAGGACCAGCGCTTTGCGGCGCGGCGTCCCGACGTGCTCGTGTATGAGACCGAGCCGCTCCCGGCGGACGTCACGATCGCTGGACCCATCGAGGCCGAGGTGTGGCTCGAGACGACCGGAACGGACGCCGACGTCGTGGTGAAACTGGTCGACGTCTATCCGGAGCACACCGCGGATCCGGACCCCAACCCGCGCGGCGTCCGCATGGGCGGCTACCAGCAGCTCGTGCGCGGCGAGCTCATGCGGGGTCGGTATCGCAACAGCTTCGAGCGGCCGGAGCCGTTCGTGGCCAACCAGCCCACCCGCGTGCGCTTTACGCTGCCGGATGCTCACCACACGTTTCGGACGGGGCACCGCGTGATGGTGCAGGTCCAGAGCAGTTGGTTCCCGCTCTTCGACCGCAACCCGCAGAAGTACGTCGACGTCTATTCGGCCAAGGAGTCGGACTTCAGGATGGCGGCGCACACCGTCATGCACTCCAAAGCACATCCGTCGGCTGTGACTCTTTCGGTGCTCGGTCCGTGGCCGCTGTCTACCTCACGACCGTGACCGGCGCGGCCAGCGTGAGCGGATCGACGCCAGGGTCCTTCGCCAGCACGAGGAACGCGGCTCGCTTGCCGGGCGCGATGGCGCCGTGGTCGGCCAGGCCCCAGAACGCCGCGGGAGCCGTCGTGAGCGCCGCAAGGATGGCGCTCCCCGAGATGCCCGCCTGCTGCATGAGGCCGATCTCGGCGGGGCTGATGCCCTCGACTGTCGTGTTGCCGAAGTCGGTGCCATAGAGCACCGTCGCGCCGGCCTGAGCCAGACGCTTCAGATTGGCCACCGAGGCGCCGCCGAACGCGGAGAGCGTGGCGATGACGGCGCGGGTCGACCAGGCCGTGACCGTGGCGTCCTTCAGCGGCTCGGTCGGGCAATGGGCCAGCACGTCGGCGCCGATGGCGGCGGCCAGCGCGGCGTCGGCGTCGGTCAGCGCGTGGACGCTCAGCTTCTTGCCGTGGACGTGGGCACGGGCGGCGATGGCCTCGAGCTGCGCGGTCGTCAAGCGGGCACCCGGTGCGAGCGGCACCTTCACCAGCGCCGCGCCTTGGGCGACGAGCGCGTCGACGGCCGCGACCGCGCCAGGCACGTCACCAACAATGACCTCGCGGCCATAGCCGTCCGCGCCCCAGCCTTGGGTCGGGTAGCCCATGGTCGCCGTAATCATGGGACCCGAGCCGACGACGTGGAGCGCACCGAAGTCGGTCGTGAAGAACGCCGGAGGTGCGGCGTGATCGACCGCCGCGACGATCCCGCCCGCCACCAGCGCCGAGGCGGCCGGCGCATAGACGACGTGGCCGTGGCTGTCGATGCCGCCCGGCGCGAGCCAGCGACCCGTGACGTCCACGACGACCTCCGCGGCGACCGTGCCCACGGGGCCGATCGCCAGTACGCGGCCGTTCGCGACGGCGACATCGACCGGATCTGGGCCGCCCCCTGAGAGCCGCGCGCCGCGGTAGACCGTCGGAGCGAGGGCACCCGCGTCGGCGGCGGGAGTGACGGTGTCGACGGTCTCCACCAGGACGGCGGGCGGGGTCTCACTTGTGGACGCCGTCGAACAGCCGCCGCAGCCAAGAGCCGAGAGGCAGAGTCCGATGATTGCCGTCCTGAGTCGCCTGGTCATGACTGCCAGTACGGACGACCGCTTGAGATGGGTCGTCGATCGGCGATCAGGCCTGATCAACCGTCGGTCTTGCTGACCCGGTCTTGCCGCGAGCCGCTGATGCGAAAGGACGCCACGATGAGGCAGACCAGTAGAGCGGCGAACGCGAATGTCGTTCCTGGGCCCCGATTGGAGCGATTCGTCATGACCGCGCACCCTTCCGTGGAGGACCCTGCTGCGGCCATCGTTGGCTTGGCCTTCGGCTGTCCCCAGCCGGACGCGTCGGCCCCGAACGACGGAGGGCTCAGTTCCGCGCCGTGTGCCTCCGTCGCAATGGCTTCCGTCGTTCCGGGCTCGGTGGCGGCGCACATCGGGCTCGCGCAGGCGCACTGGTGAGCCTGGCACTGGTACCCCTGGGCCTCGTTGCAAGCGTCAGGCTCGCCGCACGCCTCTCCGCAACTGTTGACGCCACACGTCCAGCCCTTTACGGTGCACTCCGTAGCGCAGCTGCAACAGGTCACGTGATCAATTGCGTTCCCCTTGTCGCCCGGTGCGCAGCAGTAGCCGAGACCCGCGGTGCAGTCCATTGACTTGGGTTTGCCTTCCTCGCACCAAGTCGCGACCTCCGCGTCGCACTTGCCAACGGCAGTCGTGCCCTTCTCGTCGCATGGCGACCAGCAGCGTCCGGCGTTGCACTCATCGTGACCTGAACATCCGCCGCAGCTTTCGAGGTTGACGGTGCCTTCCGGCGTGGGCCCACACTCGGGGATGAACGTCGTCCAGGCTGGCTCAACCGGAGGAACGGTCGCGGCGATCGCAGTGCAGGCGGGTACGCAGCGCCACGCGTCGGGTCCGATAATTGTCTTTCCCTTGTCTGCCGTTGGGCCGCCGCAGAAGAAACCCACCTTACAATGTCCGCAGTCTACCATACATGAGCTCGGCTTACCACACTCCCGACCTGCGCAGTCCGGAGTGCAGCAGTGGTTGGTCTGGAGGTCGCTGTCATACGCGCACAGCGACCCGCCAGCGCACTCCTTCGGTACCCAGACGCTCACGTTGGCGTCAGTCAGGCACGTGTACAGCGTGTTGGAGGTCGCCCCGCACTTCGTGCTGTCCTTCGGTGGCGCACACGACTTGTAGCAGTCTCCGAACGCGCAAGACTCGCCGGCGGGGCAGCCGGCGATTGTCACGCACTGATGCTGCAGGCAGAAGGTCTGCGCGCACCCCGTTGCGAGCGGGCATTCCGAATCCGCGTTGCAGCAAGTCGTCGCGGCCTGCGAGACGCAGCTGCCGGTCTGCGGGTCACACGCGTCGGTCGTGCACGGATTCCCGTCCGAGCAGTCCTTGGGCGCGATGTGGCACGTGTAGGTGGCATCGCAGGTCGCGACCGCGCACTGGTCTCCCGCCATGCACTGGTCAGGCGCCGCGTGGTGCTGGCATCCATCGACCGCGTCACACGTCGGGGCATCGCACGCGCCGAGTGACGCGCACGCCCCATTCGACGGCGTTGCGACGCAACCGGCACTCGTGGAGCACGCGTCGATCGTACATGACACGCCATCATCGCACAACGTGTCCTCCGGGATATGGAGGCAGCCCTGACCCGGATGGCAGATGTCAGCCGTACATTGGATGGCGTCCGAGCACGGATTCGTCGCACCAGGGAGACACGCCCCGCTGCCGCAGACATCATTGACTGTGCAGGGGTCCTTGTCGCTGCAGGCGACGCCGTCGAGCTCCGGATGAACGCATCCCAGGAGCGCGTCGCACGCGTCAGCCGTGCAGACGTTCCCGTCGCTGCACGGCAGATCTGCAGAACCGACGCACGCTCCTTGGACGCAGGCATCAACCATCGTACAGGCATCGTGATCGTCGCACACCATGGCAACCGGGGTGTGAACGCAACCCCCGGGGGCGGTGCATGCGTCCTGCGTGCACGGGTTGGCGTCGTCACACGGAACAGCCGGGCCACCGGCGCAGCTGCCGTCGGCACAGGTGTCTCCCGCAGTGCACGGGTTGCCATCGTCGCACGGGGCCGCGTTGTCGACGTGCGCGCATCCCACGGCCGACTTGCAGACGTCGGTCGTGCATGGATTGCCGTCGTCACAGGGCAAGTCGGCGGAGGTGTGCGCGCAGCCCTTGCCCGCGACGCAGGCGTCGGTCGTGCAGACGTCCCCATCCGTGCAGGCCGTGTCCGACGGAGTCTGGCTGCACCCAGCCGTCGGACTGCACGCGTCGACCGTGCAATCGACGCCGTCGTCGCAGAGCGTGCTCACAGCGACATGCGTACATCCGAGTTGAGGCTCGCAGGCATCGATGGTGCAGCCGACGCCGTCGTCACAGTCGATTGCTACGCCGCCAACGCATGCTCCGGACGCGCAGTGGTGTCCCATGGTACAGGCGTCACCGTCCGAGCAGGGCAACGTATTGTCGTCATGCGAACAGCCGCTCAGCGCGTTGCATGTGTCGTGCGTGCACGGGTTGCCGTCATCGCAGATGAGGAGGGCCTTGCCCATGCAGCTCCCCGACTGGCACGTGTCGCCCGTCGTGCACAGGGATCCGTCGGTGCAAGGCAGCGTGTTCGCAACGTAGGCGCAGGCTCCGCCCTGACACGAATCGGTCGTGCACGGGTTACCGTCGTCGCAGGCCATCGGCGGACCGCCCCCGCACAGACTGCCGGCGCACATGTCCCCGATGGTGCAGGGATTGCCGTCGTTGCAAGGCTTGGTGTTGACCGTCTGAATGCAGGCGCCGCCCTGGCACAGGTCATCAGTACACGGGTTGCCGTCGTTGCAGACTTTCGGCGCGCCCGAAACACACGCGCCATTGCCGCATGCGTCACTTACCGTACACAGGTCGTCGTCACTACAAGGATGCGCGTTCGCCGAGTTCTTGCACACGCCGCCGATGCAAGCGTCGTCCGTGCACTCGTTTCCGTCATCACAGGCCTTGGTGACTCCCTGGCAGCTCCCACCGGTGCACCAGTCGCCCTCCGTGCACGGGTTCGCGTCGTCGCACGGCACCGAGTGGCTCACGTACTGACAGGTTCCTGCCGCGCAGGAGTCCGCCGTACACGGGTTGCCATCGTTGCAGACCACCGCCGGTCCCGAGGCGCAGGCGCCGCCGAGGCACTGATCACCCTTCGTACATGGGTTACCGTCCTCGCAAGGGCTGGTGAGGCTCGCGTGCGTGCAGCCGCTCGCGGGGTTGCATCCGTCCTGGGTACAGGGGTTTCCGTCGTCACATGGAAGAGGCGCCTTGCCCTGACAGGCCCCCGCCACGCACGCGTCGCTGACAGTGCACGCCGAGCCGTCGTTGCACGGCAACGCGTTCGGGACATGAGCGCAGCTCCCGCCCTGACATGTGTCGGTGGTGCACGGGTTGCCGTCGTCACACTTCAAGGGCGGTCCCCCGACACACGACCCACCGGAGCAGGTGTCACCTTGAGTGCAGGGATCGCCATCGCTGCAGACCTTCGCATTGGCTACGTTCGTACAGCTTCCGCCATGGCACGCGTCGGTCGTGCACGGGTTGCCGTCGTCGCAGCTCTTCGGCGGACCCGCAGCGCACCAACCGCCGTTGCATGTGTCTCCTACCGTACACTGGTCGTTGTCCGAGCACGGGTTGGCGTTGAGCCACTGCTGGCAGCTTCCCCCGATGCACGTGTCGTCGGTGCATGCGTTGCCGTCGTCGCAGATCTTGGGAATGCCCTGGCAGCTTCCTGCGGAACACCAGTCGCCCTCGGTGCACGCGTTCGCGTCGTTGCATGGCGCCGAGATGTTCACGTACTGGCACGAGCCCCCGGCGCAGGTGTCGGTCGTGCACGGGTTGCCGTCATTGCAGACCTTTGGCGGGCCGCCAAGGCACGTGCCCCCGGAACACGAGTCGTTCTGAGTGCACGAGTCGTAGTCGCTGCAGCTTCCGGACGTCGGCGGGAAGCTGCACGTCCCACCGCTGCACGAGTCCGCAGTGCACGGGTTGCCGTCGGTGCAGGGCGTGGCGGTACCCCACTGGTAGCAGCCTTGGCCGTCCGAGACGCAGGTTCGAACGCCCCCGCCGTAACACTCCTTCTGCCCCGCCGAACACGTCGACGTGCACGAGGGAACGCACTGACCACTACCCGTGCACTTCATGCCCGTCCCGCAGCCCCACTGGAGCCAGGTCGTACAGCCCGACCCGACGACGGTGCACTTCTCGTAGTTCGCGGTGCCCGAGCACTTCGTCGCACCCTCGGCGCACTCGTCGGTGCAGTCCGCCGAGTAATCGAGGTGGTCAGCGAAGAGCTTGATGGACGTTCCGGTGCAGCTATAGCAGCAGGTCGTGCCCTGCTGGTTGTCGAACAAGATGACTTTGTGCGAGCCGACCCCCAGCTTCACGCTGTCGAAGATCGTGACCCACTTGCCCACGTTGGCCTGCTGGTTGACGACGACATCTGTGGTGCTCCCGTCCGAGCGCAGGAGTCGATAGGTCACCGCAGTTGCCGTGTTGGCGACCGTCACGGTGTTGCAGAGTGCAGACGTCGGGTTGGGAATCCACACCATGATCGTGTAGATGCCCGACGCGCTCGTGGAGAATGACCACTGCGCGTTGTCCCCGCCGTAGCTGGACAGGTTGCCGCCCGACGGCAACGAGCAGCCGCTCTTGAACGTCCACCACGGCAAGCCGCCGCCCTGGCGGTCGTGCCATCCGGCGACGTTCGAGCAGCCGCCGACGATCGAGGCGGGTGTCGAGCCATGGAAGATGGACGGGTTGATCTCGGTCGCGACCGCGATGCGGGCGGTTCCGATGAGGACGAGTGACATGAGGACGGTGCGGGCGAGGACGTTGAGCACGGTGTACCTCCAGGGTTGGTGCTGGGGGAGGGACGTCCGAACTCCGGCAGACCTGACGCGGCGCGAATCGGCTCGGTGGAAGTCGGACCTGCCGCGACCTGCCGAGGAACGAACGAACCCGGTGTCAGCACGGTCCCCCTCGAATCGTTTCTCTTGGAGCCGTTGCGTCGCAACGCGATCGGCGTCTAGAATCGCTCGATGGACTCAGGGGGACTCGTGCACGTGCATCGCTCCGCTCGCTTGGCCCTCGTGCTTGTCGCGTGCCTGTCCTCGCTCGCGCACGCCGAGGGGCCGCCGATCGCTGCGCGTGACCCAATCTACCTCATGGTCATCGACCACTCGGGCTCCATGCGCGACGAGGGTCGCTGGCGCAAGGCCAAAGCGCTTGCCCTCGATCTCCTCCGCGCGGTCCCCGACGGAGCCCACGTGTGGGTTGGCCGGTTCGGCTCCGCGTGCATCTCGACGTCGTTCGATCTCCGCCAGCGGACGGACCGCGAGCGCGCGATCGCGCACGTCGAGAGGGAGTATACGGAGCCCGCCTCCACGAGCCCGACGGCGCTCTTCGATGCCATCGGCGCGGCCGTGGTCAACGCCGAAGCGCTGTTGAAGGACGTGCCGGGTCGGCCCGTCAACCTCATGATCTACTCCGACGGCGCCGACAACGTCTCCAAGCACTGGTGCGCCGGAGCGGACCCCAACGAGGTGAGGTGTGGGCCAAAGTTGTCCGTCTGTCATCGGGTGCACCGGCTCGCCCAGCCGCCCAATGACGCCACGGTGTTCATCGGACGCTACGCCGGGGCGCCCGAGGTGCTGTCCTCCGCGTGCGCGCGCCGTGTCGAGATGCCCGAGACCGCCGTGCACTACGTGCCGGTCGAGGTGACGCCGAAGCAGGCAGTGATCGCCCGAGACGCTCCTGCGTTTGACCTCACGTTCAGCCTCGCGGGCGAAGCGACGGCGCTGCTGGGGCCGGAGACCTCACACCGGCGCGTACAGGTGGTCTTCAACGGGAGCGGGCCGCTCGCCGGCGCTCGGTTGGCGGCGACCGAGGTGGTCCTCCAGGGCAAGACGACACAACAGCGAATGGAGCTGGTCCTCCCGGCTGGCCTGCCGGACAACCAGGACCTCCGTGGCACGATCCGCCTGACATGGCCGGCGCCCAAGTCCGGGATCGTGCTCGCGACGAACGCGGTCGACGTGACCGTCCAGAAGCAGGAGCTCGACATCACTGACGTCTGGCCCTGCCCCGGGCGCGAGCAGTGTGCCGTTCCGATTGGCCGGCCAGTCCAGTTCCTGGTCAGGACCGCCAGCGCGGCGATGGTCACCTGGTCTTCGTCGCCGGAGAGCGACGCGAACAAGCGTGACTTCGACGCGCGCGGCGCCGAGCTCACCCATACCTACACCGAGGCGGGCCCACGGCGGGTTACAGTGACCGTCTCCCGTGGCGACCAGAAGCGCAGGCGTCAGCTCAAGCTCAACGTGCTGGACGTCTCATTTCGGATCGAACGGCCCGACGTCGTCTTCGCGGGTCAACCGGCAGTGCTGAGGGTCGATTCGCGTACGTCGCAGGGATTCACGCAGTTTCGGTGGCTCGTCGACGGTCTGCCCTTCGAGGGCCGGGGCGCTGCGGGGTCGGAGTTCGAGACGACGTTCGATCAAACGGGCCGCGTCACAGTCCGCGCGCAAGGCACCCATGCACAGCTCGAGGGCGTCCAGCAGAGCGTCGAGCTCGACGTGCTCGCACGACCGGAGCTCATGCTCGAGGTCGGTGGCACAGGGCACGTCAATCGCGAGTCCTATGGGTACGGCGAGCTGCCGCTCGAAGCCACGACTGTCGGCCCGGTCAAGCGGGTCCGTTTCATCGTGGCACGTGTCTCTGATCCCACGTTGCGCCGTGAGGTCGGGCCGGTCGATGTCGGAGAGTCGCACCGGGCGGTCGCCGCCGTGCAACTCTACGAGCGCGATCGCTGGGAGCGGGTCGTGATCACCGCGGAGGGCGAGGTCACTGGGTGGAAGGGCGCGATATCGTCCCGATCGCACACCATCGCGCTGACGTCCCCCGACCGAACGCTCGCCTTCACGAGCCCGGCCGCCAACGCCGCGATGCGCTTTGCGACTCGGACGCCCATAGTCGCCAACGTGAGCGCCCCGGGCGTCACCGAAGTCGTTTGGTCGGCCCACGTTGGTACCGAGGTCGTAGCGCGCGACGTCGTGGCTCCCGTGATCGAGGGAAAGAGCACCTTCGAGCTCGAGATCCCGATACGGCCAACCGACGTGGACGTGGTTGTCTCGTGCGTAGGTCGCTTCGGTCCGACCTTCCCCGCGCCGCCGACGCCGCCCACGGCGACCGCGACGTGGAGCGTGCAGCACGCGCCACTCGACCTGGAGCTGAGTGTCGCGACCGCTGGCGGTTGGCGTCGACCCTATCTCCTCGTCGCAACGTGCACGCCCGAGTGCACGCGCGCGACCTGGGACTTCGGCGACGCGACGCCTGAACTCACGGGTCCGGCGCTCTCGGTCCAGCACGAATACGTCAAGGCCGGGTCCTACTCCGTTCGAGTGACCGGGACCGCGGCCGGCGGACGTACTGCGCAAGCATCGACCACGACCGTCGTCAGCTTCGCCCCCATCCGCCCGAACATCGACATTCCCGCTGCGATCGACGTCGGCAACCCGGTACGGCTCCTCGATCGGTCGGAGGGCGACGTCGCGTCGGCCGCGTGGCTCTTGGACGACGTTGCGGTTCATGACGGCCAACACGAGGTCGTGATCGACGCGTCCGGCCATCACGTGATCACGCGCCTCCTCGTGGCACCGGACGGCACCGAGCACGTCCTCCGCGCCGCGATCTTCGTACGCAACCCGAACGCGTTCTACCTCGTCCTTTTCGCCTGCATCGTGTCGGTATTGGCCACATTGATCGTCTTTGCGGGAAACCGTCCAGCACGCTACGAGCTTCGCGCGGCTGGGCGCGACTCCCCACTGGCGAACGGCGCGGTGACCGAGATACCGTGGCGCCGACTTCAGTGGCGCCGGGCAAGACCGCACAAGGTGGCCCGCATGGCGGTCTCTGGACTCGCTCCCGAGGTCCCCGAGTTCGACGTGTGGCGTTCGGAGGAGTATCAATCCGCCGCGATCGTGGTGGCTCAAAGCACTGAGTCCGGCAAGGGTCACAAGGGCAATATCACGCTCGATGATTCGGCGGATAGCGGGCTTGGGCTCCAATTGAAGCATCACGTCTCCGATCTGTCGCAATGGATCTTGACGGGTCAGCGCGGCGGTGACGCGAACCACGCGCCTCCCGAGTTGCATCTTCTTCTCGACGACGCACGCGCTGAGAAGCCGATCTGGAGCGATGTGTTCATCTGCGGAATCGCGGTCGTGGGAGCCATTGCAGTCGTCTACGGAGCATGGCAGTATTTTTGCTTGGCCTAAGGCAACGGAGGAGACGCATGGGGGGCCCTAACATTTTCGTCGGCTGTGGCGGTTCTGGACTGAAGACCATCCTACGGGTGCACGAGCTCCTCACAGAGGATCCCGAGTGGCGCAAGCGCATGGCAACCGACGTCTACTACGTGGCCGTCGATACCCACACGGAGGACCTCAACGCCTTCAATCGGGAGGTCGAAGCGCTGAATCGTGGCGCTAGGGGCCCGTACGTCACGTCGATCGCGATCGCCAAGGGCATCACCTCGCTCCATGAGGTCGTCTATCCCGACTTCGGCCGCATCGCCCCCTCGCCGTCGGACGCGCGCGGCATCCGCCATCAGCGTCATTGGTGGCGTAATCCCAAGGGCGACCCCTTCATCGCATTCAACGTTCAGGGTCCGGTGACCGACGGGGCCGGTCAATGCCCGGCCATCGCCTACCTCCTGGCGTGGAAGCGCATGGGAGACGTCGACCGCGAGCTCCGTAAGGTCATCGACGAGATTCGCAGGCGCCGCAAGGCCGAACGCCCGCTCGAGGGGGCGCGGTTCACGGTGACCGGCAGCCTTGCCGGTGGAACCGGGCGTGGTTGTTGGAACCTCGTTGCCTACAAGCTTCGTACGTTCTTCGAGGAGGCGGGCCAGTCCGACGTCATGGTCGAGGCCTATTTCTACGACGCGTCGACATTCAACGACGTCATGGAAGCGCACCCCGAGACGAAGCTCGCGATGCATGTGAACTCCCTCACCGGCGCCTCCGAGCTCTCGTGCTGGATGAAGAACACTCAGAGCGAGCTTCGCGACGAGCCGACCTACGACTATCGGCTCCCGCGGCTCGAGTCTCCCTGGGACGAGACGGCCGACGTCATCGCCGCGGACCTGTCGCTCAACCCCAAGAGCTCCCGGCCGGTCGACATCGCCCACCTCGTCTTCCGTGCAAGCACGGCGACGCATCTCGCGACGTCGTCGCAGTTCCAGAGCATGGTTGGCACGGCGCTCTACGCAAAGACGACACTGGCGCACCTCAAGGGTGTGCAGATCAATCTTCAGAACAATCGCTACCGAGGGCTCGGGGTCGCCTCGTTCGAGGTCAACGCGACCCAGATCCGGAAGTACTTCGAGTCCCGCGCGCGCACGCGGCTTCTCGACCGGCTGCTCGAGAGCGACGCCAGCCGGGTCGAGGATGACGCACAGGACGTCCTCGACGATCTCCAGCTGCTCGTCCGCGCCTCGGACAACAGCCTCGACGCGTTCAAGTCCGACGCAAAGGGCGACCTGCTCCAGCGCTCGCTGTATCACCTCGAGCAGGCGCGCAAGCCGCGCCTCGACAACCTGCACAAGAAGCTCGAAGCAGACGACCCGGCGCAGGTGAAGCGCTTCATCGAAGAGGCCCTGGTCCCGTCGCGGCCGGAAGCCGAGGCCGCTCTTGGGAAGGCGCTGTCGGAGCTCGTCGGTAGTGGCGGATCGGGCGACATCGCGCAGCGAGTGGCCGCTCGGATGCAAGTGGCGCTCGAGGAGCGCCTGAAGAGGCACGCGTCTCCGAAGGATGTGCTCGACTTCCTCGCCGCGTGCGAGAAGCGCCTGCAGGACGTGGTCGATGGCCTCCCCTCGGCGCACCACATGGAAGCCGGCGCCAAGAAGCCACTCATGGAGTGGGTCACTGCGTCAAAGAAGGAATACGTGGTCTTCGGACCCCACTTCAACGCCGAAGAACGACAGCGGCTCAAGGACTTGACGCGGGCGGGCATTGGTTTCGTCCACTACACCGACCTGCGCAACGCCATTGCGCGCACGTTCGATTCGTTGAAGGCGCCCTTCGCTCAGTGGAGGTCCTCGGCTGCGGGGATGCTCAAGCGCGTCGAACACCTGCGGACCGAGCTCAAGCACGACCTCGCGCGCGATGCGCATGCCGGTGGCGGTGATGTGTTTCACTTGCTGTTCGCCGATCCGACCCACCCCGAGCGGTCCATCCCCGAGAGCTTCTCCGAGTCGATCTTTTACAAGCGCGAGCTTCGGCCGGTGCTTACCCGGGACGAGGAGCGTGAAGCACTCGACCGTGCGCTCGCCGCGTCCTCCGGCGCCGCGGCCCAGGTGGTCGAAGTCCTTCACAAGGCGATGTTCGCCGAGGATGCCCGCCTGTCGGCGGATCGCTACGAGCGCACGCGCGCGTTCGACGAGCAGCTCAAGGCTGCGCTCGCGGGCACGGTCAGACTCCCGCGCAACTTCATGGAGCAGTTCCGATTCCGCCCGGTCATCGAGCGCCTGCGCGGCGCATGGCTCGAACGCCTCCGGGCCGCGCGCGGCGACGAGGACCACCTGCATGCGCTCCAGAGTCAGTTCACGACGTTCTTCGGCGTTGAGGTCGAGTCCATCGGCGACGACTTCGACATGCCCGATCCGCCCGAATTCCTCTTGGCGATGGCCGCGAGCCTCGCGCGCACCTGCAAGTGCTACTGGCAAGCGCGCAAGATCCTCGTCGACCGGTCGACTGACAGGAGCAAGCGGGACGAGGTCCGGAACCCCTCCAACGTCGTAACGGACTCCATCACGCTCTTCCTGCCCGACATTGGAGACGCGGCCGATGACGGTGGGCTGCGCGAAGCCATGATGAAGGCGCTCCCCGACCTCGACGGTCGATTCTCCGTCGTCACGGGCAAGACCGCCAGCGCATCGAACCCCTACATCGTTCTGGCCCACGCAACGTCCTCCACCGACGAGCTCGAGGACATCCTGAGTCTCGATTACTACCGCTCCGACGCCCAGGTGAAGCGGTGGCTGGAGCTGTGCGAGTCGCCCACCGGCGACAGCTGGTTCACGAGTCGCGATGGACAGAAGGGGATCGGTTACATCGATCCCATCTACGTGCATGAGCCGCGGCTCGCCAACTACCGGTGGCGTCCCTGGCTTACGAAGGAGGGTCCTGACCTCAAGACCGAGCACCAGGCCCTCGATGCTCTGCTGTACGCGCTCTATGAGCCGCCCGAAGCGCTCGCGTCACAGCTCGGCAAGATCGGCTGGACGCTGCCAGTGGCCACGATGGGCGCAAAGCAGCGAATCGCTTTCACGCGGCAGGCCTATAGCATCGAAGAGTGGCAGCGCTCCGGCACGACAACCGCCGATCCGCGACCGTGGAAGACCGGCGACATCCTGGGCATCGGGCTTCATCGTGCACTCGCTGTCCTTCGGGGCCAGGGTGACAAGCAGGCGCGTGATTCGGATGCGTGGCGCGCGTGGCGCCCGGCGCTGTACGGAGAGGCCGAGGTCTTCTGGACCTCTGTCGGGACGAAGCTCGGCTTTGGCGCAGGATCCGATCGCCGCAAGGATCTGTGGCGGGTACATCGGGACCGTTTCGCGACATTGCTCACCAAGGCCAAGCGCGAGACCGAGGAGTACGAGGCACTGGACCAGCTCCTGAAGCGCATCGAAGAGCACCTCCGCACCTGAGCCGACCTACATGCCCAAAGATCGCCTGCTGCTGCTCACGGACTCGCGTTGTCTTCGGGAGCTCGTCGATCACGGCGGCCTTCCGGAGGGTCTGGTCGTGACGCCGAATGGGCGAACTCCGGACCTCTCCGACTCGCGACTCGCCGGAAAACTGGTCGCTTGCGATCCGGACCTCTTCGTGAGCGGCGAGGTCCGAAATCGGACCGAAGACCAGCAGCGCGACGTGTTCTACGGGCAGCTCATCGGCACCTCGATGTGCCATCTCGTCGTGCTCGACGCCGTCGCTCAGCTGCACGACGGCACGAGCGACGCCGCGCGTCCAAACACCACCCGTGCGCTCCAGGACTGGTATGAGCGGTTCATGCGCGAGGCCAATCGCATCCCGAAGCGGCGACAGGAGTTCCGGCACGTCCTGATCGTTGTCTGTGCCGATGGCCTGCCAGCTGAGCGCGAGCGCGACATCGACGCGCTCTTGGAGAACGCTCGCGAATTCGTCGATGAATGCTACGTGATGGCGGACATGCTCGAGCTCGGCCAGAACCAGGTCATTCACGCGAGCTACGGCTGGCCCCTCCCCACGGCCCGGCTCCTCTTCAGGCTGCTCTCGGAGGTCCAGAAGCAGCGCGCCGGAGGCTCCGTGTCGCGCTATGCGTGGCGCGCCCTCGAGATTGCGCCAGGTCTCGATCCGGAGCGCATCCAGGAGCAGTGCGACCACCACGTTCGTGAACAGGCAAGCCGGCTCTTGAGCCGCGCCGTTGGCGGCGAAGACCTCAGCACGTGGAACGCCACGTACCGGCGCAGCTTTGCGCCCGAGAGTGACTCCGCCCAACTGCCGCCCTTGAAGCTCGCGCCAATCGAGGCGCCCATGTGGGCCGCCGATGATGCTCGTGAGGCCCTTTCCCTCGCCTCCGACGCAGCGCGAGGTGACGCCGCCATGGCTGAGGCCGGGCGGTCCGACCGAGCCACGTTTGCGGCGGGCGCCGAGGCTCGGTTGCGCGCGATACAGGACTCGGTTCGCTATGCTTGGAGTCTCGTCGCAGGGGGCCCGGGGTGCGTAGGCATGCTACTGAATCAGGGGCGACCCGAGCCGCAGGACCTGCACGCGCACCTCGACCGGGTCACGGCGCAATGGCGGGCGATTCGCGAGCTCGACCAAGAACATCAGGAGCGCCTTGCGATCGCCTCGGCGTGCGTCGATGAGTACGAGAAGGCACGCGCGGCGTTCATCGGTTTCAATGTTCGGGTTCTCATTGGTATCGTTGTCGCGATTGCTGCGGCGTTCCTCGGGCACTCGATCTTGCGGGGGCTGTGGGATAGCGCATGGGTCACGCTCGGGGTCGTGGTGGCTGCCGCAGCCGGAGCGTCGATTGCAGCCTATTGGACCGCGCGGCAGGAGCAGCGAGCTGGCGAGGTGGCCGCCAAGTCGATGGGCGAGCTGCTGGGCGCCGCAGACGACGCGGTGCGGGAACGTGGGGAGGCCGCACGGACCGCGGCGCGTCTCGCAAACGAGTTTTGGACCAGACTTCGGGCGCGTGCCGCTGCCGCCCGCCTCGAGCGGCTCCTTCGTCGAGTCCAGCTCGTCTTGGTCCGCGAGTTGACACCGGAATCGGAAGGAGTCGAGCACCGCTCGGGGTGGTCGAAGGAGGCGGCAATGGAGTCGCCGGATACCGCGGAATTTCAGGCCGATCAGCGTGCACGGCTGCGCCGGCTGACGACGATCTCCGCGCAAGGCAGCCTCGCAGGCCCTGCACGGAGGATCGATCTCGTGGAGGTCATCGCGCGGTTCGAGCACGAGCTTCTGCACTTCTGGCGGGACGTGTGCGAGCGCCACGACAAGCTACCGGCAGGACATCTTCCTGCGACGGTGCTGAGCGAGCGCATCCGCGAGTTCGCCCGTCAATTCCGTGAGGCGGTCAGCGGCGAGGTTCGACGGCAGCTCCTCACGCCCGAGGCCGGCGTCGAGTCGCCGTCCGTCTTGTCTAGCCTCGCCGAGGCTTTGAACGATCGCTTCAGCTATTTCATGAGCTACCCGATGGCGGGTCCCCCGAGCGCGGCTGACGCAGTACACACCGTCGTCTTCCTGAATCCGGATCACGCCCATCCGTCACCAGATCGGAACCATCCATTCATCACCAAGGATGGGGAGTTCCTGCGGGGGACCGGTGTCGTCGCCATTGCCATTCAGACCGTGCGCCTCGAGCAGATCGAGCGTGCCCCGGCCGCTGAGTCGGCCATCGCGTGAGCCAGCCACTGCGAGGCCGAAGCCCGACTCGCCCCGCGTTCGACACGCGCGCGGCCGTCTTTCGCGAAGAACATCTTGGGCCCGCGTCCTCGCATCCAAGACACCGCCGGGCTCGCTGGCGAAGACGAGTCCGGTGGGCGGCAATCGGCCTCGCCGGGTTTGCTGCCTTGGGACTGGCGACCATCGTCGACTTCGGCGGTGTGGTCGAGGTGACGGTCACCGGGATGATGCTCGTGGTCAGTCTGGCAGTCCTGGCCATCGTACCACTTGCGGCGTTTGCGACCCAGGCGCTCATCGAACGCTTTGCCGACCTTGCCGGAAGCGGAGTGGTCGAGGCGCGTACCGGGCTCTTTGCCACGCTCGACAAGCGCATCGTCATTCTCACGTGCGTCGTCGGCCTCCTCGGGCCAATTCTCGTCTCGCGCTCGGAGTCGGCGCCGCTGTGGCTTCGATACACGGCGAACATGTTCGCGATCCTGCCACTGCTCGGCGTCCTGCTCGCCATGCAATGGCTCGAGCACCGCGCGGCACCCGACAAACGGCACCGGGGCCGGTTGCTGCTGGGTTTCGCCCTGGTCGTGCTTGCCGCGCTGCTCGTGCTGTCGGTGCTGCAGGCCCTCGTTGCGACTTCGGGACCCTGGATGGCGAGATTGGCGTCGTTCCTCGTCGTGTTGCCGGCGTTCGTCGTCGCCTTCGTGCTGTTTCGGGCCTGGCCGCGCACGATCGCTTCGCCGCAAACGGACCCGTCAGCGACGGCCGACACGTCATCCAAGCCGGGTGTTGGCGCCCGGGTCAGAGCCTGGTGGCGTCGGGTGGTTGACTGGCTCTGGTCACTCATCGGAACCGACTCCACCGACGCAACAGCCAAGGACGAGGGAGCGCCTGAGGCCACGGAGTCGGCCGACACGCCGCCTCCATGGCTCGAGCCGCTGCTCTCCGATCTTCCGGAAGGCTGCACGGTGGTCGAGGCCGCGAAGAAGGTCGAGTACGGCGCAACGTCTCCCATCAGCACGTCCCACGTGCACCTCGCTCCCCTGTTCGGCGGCGTCGAGCCTACAGTCGATCAAGCGACCTTCGTCGAGGCCTTCGCATCGTCGTTCGAAACGGTCGTCGAGCACATTGGGGTCGATACCACCACCGCCCAGCGGACCCCACCTAGCGCGGACTTCCTGTTGCTGGGTGAGCCAGGCTCGGGACGCACGACGAGCCTTCTTGCGTGCGCCGTGCATGCGGCATTCGTCCGCGGCCAGCGCGTCCTCTTCATCGTCTCGGACGTGCCGCGCGCCGAAGGCATGGTCGCACGCATCACGTCTTTTCTTGCTCGCGCCGGCTTGCAGCATCAGCTCACGGCCGCGGCACCGATCGAGACCAACGTACGCACCTGGGTGGCGGCCATGCACACGGGCGACCCATCGCAATCCAGGTCCGCCCCGTCCCACGTTCCGAATATCCTCGTCGCTACCTTCGAGTCGGTCGAGCGCGACCTCTATGGCATCGCGTTGCACGGCGACGGCGAGATCCAGGCACTGCAACGCATCCTCCGCACGATTGAGGTCGTGCTCGTCGACGATCTCCTCGACTTCGAAGAGAGCGAGCGCTCGCACCTGCCATTTTTCCTCGGCAAGCACCGTCTCCTCCTCGCGGCTGAGTCCATGCCGCTCCAGACAGCCGTCGTCTGCCCGACCCTCGCCGCCGTAGCCCGATCCATTGTGAACGAGCGGCTATTTCCGGTGCCGCGACGCGAGCACATCGTCGAGCTTCGACCGCGCGAGGGCCAGCAGGCCTGGCGGGTCGAACTCGAGACGACCGATGTGCCACGAGCGCTCGAAGATCTGGTCGTTCGCTGTCTCGACCAGACCCGCGGCGACGGCGCGGAACTGAACGTTGTGCTGTACCGAAGGGGGCTCGATGAGCACGCGCGACGCACGCTCGAAGGTGGCGTCGCGCGGCGTGCGCGTCGAGGCCGGCTCACGGTGGTCTCCGACCTCGACGCCTTCATTCCGTTACCCGCCGGCGGAGTCGATGCCGTCTTCTATCAAGTAGCGGCGCACACGGACACCTGCCTCGCATTGTCGCTTCGCTTCGGGAGCGCCACGACGGTCGTGCTCAGTATCCGGCGTCAAGGCGACCACCTTGAGCCAGGTCCCTCCGGGGTCGTGCCACTGCTCGCCGGCCGGACCGCCGTGCCGCTCGCCGTCGCGCACCTGCGGAACGTCCTCAGGTTCCTCCGGGCCTGGACGCCGCTCGACGATTCCGAACTCGCGCAGCTCGGCATCGACGTTGCGGCGCTCGCTCCACCTGGGCGCGAGCGTCCGATCGCCGCGCTTGTCCGGGATGCACTTGCTCCGGATCCGCGCTACGAGAATGAGCTTCCCTGGCCCTACGTCGTGCTCAGCGACACGACGACCGCGTGGCTTCCCATCGACGTACACTCGTTGCCGTCAGGCTCCGAACGGATCGCGCGAGCGGACCGGGGCGATGCGTTGCTCGTGCTGTCCGCCAACACGGACCCACACGAGGCGCTCCCGCCCGGCTACGCCTCACGCTGGAGCCGGTGGCAATTCGAGTCCGGTCGCCTGCTGCGGCTGGTCGACCTGGCACACAAGAGCGACCTGCGGCTCGCGACCGGAACAGACGCCGTCGTCGCAGAGCGCATCGAGGTCCGGGACAAGACGGTGGTCGTCCAGGTGACGCAATGGCGCGGTGATGGTACCGACTGGCACCTGCCCGTATGGGACGTCGCCTGGGGCCTCCCGTCCGACATGCGGAGCGAGGGCCACCGCGGCGGCGGTCCAAGCCTTGGGGTTTCCTGGTACGACCTCGATGTCGGCGCCGCAAACTGCCAAGTTACGACCACGTTGTCCGGTCGCATGAACGACGCGGGAGTCGTCGCGCCTGCGCCATCCATCCGGATCGGTTGGGACGCCAAGGTCGCCGCCATCGTCTTCCAGCCGCGATCTCTCGACCCAGATTCAATGGCCGACGTTCAGGGCCAACGCCTCGCGGGCCAATGGTCGAGTGAGGCTGCGGCATTTCGACCCGCCCTGACGGCTGCGCTCACGTACGCCTTCAACATCAGGGTTCCAGGGCTCGCTTTCTTCGCGAAGGTCCTCGCCTTCGAGCTGCCCGAGACCTCGAATCAACTCGGGACGGCGGTGGCGTTTCTCCTTCAGCCGTGGGGAGCGGGCACAGTGCTTCAGGTCCTCGGGCGCCTCCTGGCCGATCCGACCGAGCGCCTGAGTTTTTTCCAGTCGGTCGATTGGTTCTTGGGCCAACTCGAGAGCGAAACGGACCGTGCCGGCTTCCTTCGTCGCCGCGCGCGCGTCGCCTGGGGTCAAAGCGATCGCGTCGAGTCGATCGTTGACACCCGGGCACTGGTCGGCGGCATCCTCTCGCCGAGTCCCTCGTCCGCGTTGCCCCGACCAACCCCGACCGTGCAGGATGAGCGCCCCGATCTTCCCACGGTGGACCGTGTCGACGAGCCCGCGACGCTCGTTTGGGATCCCGATGCCGCGCCCACGTCATGGGCCGACTGCGTCTCAGAGCTGTTTTTGGAGGCGGTCCGGCGTTTCCCAGCATTCGACACGACTGAGCTCACGACATGGAGCCATGAAGCTCGGGTCCTCGTCGAGTGCGTCACAGAGCCCCCAGTGGACCAACGGGATCGGGTCGCCGCCGCGGTCGACCAGCGAAACCTCTCGACCCGACCCATGGGCCGACGCACGTGCATCGTCGTCACGGGATCCATATCGGGCGCCGAGTTCAAGTCGGCGGTCGCTTCCGCGCTCCAAACGGCGTTTCAGGACTGGTCCGCGTCCCCAGTTGCGACGTTCATCATGACGCTCTGGATCGTCCCTCGCGCACTCTTGCGACCCGGCCTCGAGCCTCACGTCTCGCATCCGGTCAACGAGACCATCGTCGGCGGCTTGCGCGTGGACGGCCTCATTCGAGCGCTGGCACCGAATACGCTCGCGACCCCCGCGCCGCCGCCGAAACGACCATCGCGAGGCCTCGCCGAGATCCTCCCGACCACGCTGTCGTATGCCTTGCCACCACGCGGTGGCTTGGCGACGCCAACATGGATGATGGCGCTCCCGCCGCGACCTGAGGTGGGCGCAGAGCACGGTCGCACGATCCGGTGGACCCATCGGGGCCGGCATTTCGAGACCCGCTGGGGCATGGCCTCGCCCAAGGCGGAAGACGACTACCTCGGGCGCCTTGCCGCCCTCCAAGGCCGGAGCAACGCTGCCCTCACCTCGTACATCTTCAACGATCCCTATCTCGACGCCGTTTCCGATCTCGCCGATCACCTACTTGCGCTGTACGGCGGCGTCGTCGACTCTGGATTCTGCGAATATCTGCTCGCCTTCGTTCAGTCTCATGCCTACGTCCACGACCCAGAGGATGCTGTGGGGGACTTCCCGCGCTTTCCGTCCGAGCACCTCCTCCATGGCGGCGGCGACTGCGAGGATTCGTCGATTACCTACGTCGCCCTGCTGGCCCGATTTGGCTACCGCGCCGCATTCCTCGATATGCCAGAGCACGTTCTCGTTGGCGTCGTCGGCCCATTCGCGGGCTCGCACTACGTGCATGGCGGCGAGAAATATCACGTCGCGGAGACCGCCACGAACGGCTCTCATCACCCCATCGGCCATGGGGACCCGAGCTACGGCCCGGCGCAGGTGCGTCCGTATCCAGCGGCGCACCTTCCCGCTGCGCCCCCGGTCGCAGTGCTCTCTGTCGCGTATCGCCGCGAACGCGCCGGGCTCCTGCGTGTCATCGCCGTAACACGGCTCCCCGCCGGGGAGGAGCTTCGCGTGGCTGCGTACGTCAGAAATACGAGTGACCCCGATGCCATCGTCGCGACCCGCCTGGCGGGCACCGTGCTGTTGCCCCCGCTTCCTGGGGCCGCTGTTGGCTTCACCGTTGACGTGCCGGTGGCCGTGCCATCTGACGCAGGGCCGAAGGTCACCGTCGACCTCGTCATCGCCACCGAGCATGGCATCGTTGGCCATTGGCTCGCCTCAACTCGCCTGGAGCGTCACGATGACTGACCAAGTACCCGTCGATAATGATGACGGCCGCACGGCGCTTGCGGCGCTTGCAGCCGACTTGGCGAACTGGGACGGATCCCGCGAGGCGCGTGACGACCTGCGGCGGCGCACGCGGGAGCTGCCCGAGGTGAGGAACCCACCCGACGCCAGCGCTGGCGCGGTGCTCAAGGTGCGGGCCGCATACGAACTGAAGGACCCGACGCGTCTCGTCACCCGGTTCCAAGCTGTGGGGCCGTGCGCCTATGCGCCATACTTTGGCGATCCGGCGATGGGAGCCTGGCCATACTCCGATCCCCTGAAAGCCGCTGACGCTATTGCGCTGACTTGGCTTCCGTTGATCGCTCGGTTCGCGATGGAGGACGACGACAGGGCGCGTGACTTCGTCGACGTCCTGTTCCGCACGCGTCCACGGCGCACGTGGGTGCCGGCTTCGTGCGCGCTGGCCCAATGGGCCGTTCGTGACTCGCAAGCCTTCGACAGGCTTGCATCCCATTGGGCGGCTGCGTTCCCCGAAGGCTACGACGTGCGCCGATTCGACCGCACGCATCACAAGGAGGAGTCGGCAGTCGACGAGCACGTGGTGCGTCACTCGCTTCACGCGGCGTGTGCGTATCTCGCCGCCGGAGGCACGCGGCCACTCCATGGGCTGAGCCCCAAACAGGTGGCAACGAGCAAGCTACCAAAGGATCCCTCCGATGCGTCGACCATTCTCCTTGCCGTTCGCGAGCTCGTCGCGTCCGCAGCGACGCGGGGCGAGACGCTGCCGCATGTCACCAAGCTCATTCAAATCGACACTGCGAACGAGCTCGTCGACCCGGTCCTTCGCGACATGGCGGACGTGCTGCGCGACGATCCGGCCGCTGCCGGAGTCGTTGCGGACCTGGAGACACAGCTGCGCCGCCCGCTGTGGGCAAAGCACACCGGCGCCAATGGCCGTACCGACGCGCTGCTGAGCTGGCTCCAGTCAGCCATCTGGTTTCGAGACCGCGGAGCACCGATCACGTCCTTCCAATCTGACGCGGCAGAGTCCGCCCAAGCTCTCGGGCTCGCAATCGACGGGACAATGCCCGCAGGTGAGCCAGACGTTGGGGCGGCACTCGCGACACGTCTGCGCTTTCTCGCCGATTCGGACACGGTCGCCACGACCGGATCGACCCGTCTTTCCGCACTTGTCGCCGAGACGGTCCTCCTTCTCGCGCACCCGGATGCGGTGGAACTCGACTGGGCGGCCCTCGCGCGCCGAGCCGGAATCGGGGACCCAGCGATCGTGTGTACCAGCCTCCCAGACAAGAAGCGGACCGTCGAGCAGGTGGGCAAGGCGGCTCTGGCCCTTCTCCTTGCTGCTGTCGACGCAGTCCCAAATGGTCTGCTACGGGACGCGAACCTGCCACGCGAAGCCGTGCTCGCCCTTGCCTCCTCAAGTGACGGCCGCATCGCGATACAGGTCGCCGTGCAAGTCGAACGCCTCCTTCGCGAGCAGGCGACGCCTGCAGACGATCTGCGATTTCTGTGGCAGCTCCTTCAGCGCAATCCGCACCAGAAGACCTTCAAGGAGCTCGGTGAGATGCTCCGCGGCGAACCTGGGACGCTCCACGCGCTGGTCAAGGCGCTGATGGACCTCGATCGGGTCCGAGACCGTGGCGGTTCGCGCACCGACGTCCTCGAGAGCTATCGCAAGGTCGTGGAAAGCATCGAGGGACACTTGCCGAAACCAGCACCCGGAACTCCACTCGGCCCAGAGTATCGCTTCCTGGCACTCATCGAACGGCTACGCCAGGTCGCATCCGCACCGGAGGAGGACTGCGGGAGTGCCGCTTGGCTGGATCTGGTGGAGGAGGCCATCGTCGGTGGCTCCGAAACCTGCGGTATTCGACTATGGATGCACTGGCTCGAATGCCCCGCAGATGATCTCGAGACCCACTGGCGCGCGACGCGAAGGGCTATCGAGGCCGTGCGCGTCGCCGACCTCCCGTTCTCGTCGGAGCAGCCACGGCTCCTTCGCGAGCGTCTAGACGAGCTCGGTGCTGGGCTCGAGAACGTCGCCTGGCCTGAGCGAAAGCTCTTCGCTCGTGTCATCGATTCGACGCGCCGTTGGATCGACTCCCGCGAGGGCGCGAGCGCTGAGGCGGCAAGGAAGAGCGCTGAGGCAGCAAGGCACAGCGCTGAGGCGGTAAAGGAAATCGAACGCCTGAAGGACCTCATGGACCGCGGCGACGAGGAAGGGGTTATTGCCTTTGCGGCATCTGGCGAGTCAGGCCGGCTCGGCAAGCTTCCAGCTGAGCACGTGCTCCGGCTCCATCGGTTCCTCTTGGATCACCTGCACCTGCGAAACGCCGAGGCGCTTCGAGACGCGGTTCGCGAACGGGTTCCACTCCGTGCAGTATGGATGTACCTCGCCCCGCTCATCGCCGGCGTCGCTAGCGGCACTGTGCTCGTGCTCGATGTCGGCACGGCCTTCGACGACCTCGCAGTGAAGTCTTCGCTCCCCATCGCCTATTGGGGAACCCTCGCAGTGACCTTCATCAGCGCCCTCGCTTTGCTTTGGGCGACCCTCGCCTCGCGAGTACGGGCGGGACCGCCGGGCAAGCGGTCGTGGTTTCGACGCGTGGCGCAGTCCGCGCGGCGTGTGGCAGCACCATTCCTCGGGGCGACCACAATCGCCGGCGTGGTCTCGGCGGTGACCCTGTGGCTCCTCGCACCGACCAGGACACTCAAGGGGGTCGACGAGCCGGGCGAATGGGTCGCGACTTGGGTGCTTTGGACCGGACTGTCGCTGTTCCTAGGCCTCTTCGTCAGCATCGTCGTGGCTGGCCGAGGGGTCGGTGGCGAGGAGCGCCGCTGATGTGTCCGCTGAGCTTCTCGATTTTTTCTGGCTTCGACTTGCAGATCCAACGCGACCTGAATGACGAAACATAGGCCTACTCTACTTGATCCAACTTGCTGACCGTCGCGTAGCGCCTTGCCGGGCCGCGCGATCGGACGCCAGCACTCTCCCGCGGCGGCTGTCAGCAACGCGCATCCTCACGCGTCCTTGTGCCATGACCGTGCCCACGCACAAGGAGCGTTCCATGACACGTCGCGCCGCCTGTTTCATCGACCTTGACAACGCCCAGATCGCCGCCGAGAAGCTCGAGCTCCGCCACTGCGGTGCCTCGCGCCTCTGGATGGCGCCGTTGCTCGCCCGCATCGAGGCCCAGCTCTCGTGCACCGTCGACATCCGACGGGCGTACGGCAACGTCCTATTCGAGGCCTCCGCGGTCTTCTCGCATCGCGTGTGGAACCCCCAGGTCATTCGGGATCGCATCATGGCCGACACTGGCTACCAGATGGACCTGGCCCAGAACGGCGTTCAGATGGTCCACTGCCCTTCGACGGGCGGCGGCACGAAGAACCGCGCGGACATGCAGATGACGCTCGACGCGCTCGAGGTTACGACGCTGTACCCCCACATCGATACGATGATCATCGTGTCCAACGACTCGGACTTCTCACCGCTCGTGACCCAGCTGCGCGCGCGTGGACGTGCCACCGTCCTGGTCGGCCTCCGCTCGCAGTCGAGCGAGGCGGCTCGGCTCCTGCGCGCGATGTTCACGGACTACATCGACTACGACCAGACTCTGATCGACGCCTACGGGGCCGACCGCGTAATGGGGATCTTGGAGACGTTGGTGCGCGACCACGCGGCCGAGCTTCGGCAAGGGATGCCCATCGACCGGCTCGAGATGCTGGCCTCGAACCTCATCCCTCCGATGCTGCACCGCTCGCTGGGGTACGGCCGATTCGCTGACCTGGTCCATGCGTGCCTCGACCACTCGCGATTCGCATGTGTGGGGGACCGCATCAAGCTCACGCCTCCTCCGGCGACCAAGGGGAGCGACCGCGTGCATCAGATCGCTGCGGCGCTGACCAAGGCCAGAGCGCGTCAGGTGCCGGAGGTGCTCCACCCGGTGCTGGCGTATCTGCGTGCGCACCATTTCGACGCCATGGGCAGCCCGCTTGCCGAGCCGACCCTGGCCACCCTCCGCGACGCCGCGCAGGCCCACCTGAGCAATACCGCCGCAGACGTGAGCCGTTCGAAGCTCTTCGACGTCTTCAGAACGCTCTCCGAGAGCGGCGTGCTCAAGACCGATTCGCGTGACCTTCCGATGGAGCAGGCTCGCGTGCTCGAGCTTTGCGGCCCTGAGGAGATTCCCACGCGCCTCATCCAACTGGCGAAAGACCGCCTCATGGCCACTCAGTTCGAGCTGACCGTGGCGGATGCGGACGCGCTCGCCGAAGTGGTCCTCGGCGGAACCCGAGGTCCAGAGTTGACTCGGACGGATTGGGAGGCGACGGTGCTCCAGTGAGCCGCGTCGTCCTCGTGCCGGATGCCAACGATGAACGCATCCTTGCGCGGTGGCCCACACCGATTGCGCGCGCCTGGCTCCGCCTGCTCGACACGATCGACGACGACGGACGCGTGCTCAGGCTGGTCGACGTCATCGTTCAGACCGTCGATCTGTTCGCGATCGTCGCCATGGCGGACCTCGCGCACCAGTGGCCCGTCGACCGTCGGCCGCAGGAGCTGCTCAATCGGGCCCGTCGCTTGCTGGTCAAGCCGCAACTCGGCGAACTCGTCGGGCTCGTGAGGGATTGGCTCGACGAGGCAAAGAAACGCCGCCCGTCGGTCATTCTCGGCCACCCGACCGACGAGTCGCTCTCGGAGTTCATCCGCCGGCTGAACGAGTTCCCGGAGCTTCGAAACACGTGCCTCAAGCGTCGAGACGCGACGCAACACCGTCTCAAGGACAACGCCTGGCTCCATCGAGCTGTTGCTCAGGTCAGGGACGCGTTGATCGCCTTCGAGTCCGTCGGCGACGTGGCCTTGGTGACCCAGCGAGAGGACACGGCCGCCGTCACGCTCCGCGGTGCCTTCGTCGGCCCTTTGCCAGCCGGTGACCTGGTGTTCGAGCCTGGGTGCACGGCGATGCTCACGAGCCCGTTCACCGCGCCCCTCGTTCTGGACCCGCTGGTTGTCTCGCGCGCGTGTGTCTGCGGGCAATGCGCTGGACGTCGGACTCCGGCGCGCCTCGAGTGGCCACGCAAGGACTCGGCGCATGGCCGCTATCACGCGATCACCGACGCACACCCAACAGAAGAGGACGCTGAGGGTCCGTCCTGGCAGACGTTCGGCCGACGTCTCTCCACCGACTGGGAGTGGCAGAGAGACGGTCGTCTCAAGGACTATCCGCTGCGTGCTCTTCGCTACGACGTCGCTCTGGACGTCGAGAATCATCGCGGGGACACGCGCAATCGTCACCGGATCCTGGTCGAGCGGATTCTGGCGGACTGGCCAGGTAGCGACTCCTTTGGCCTCGACTACCATGACCAGATGCCCCCGGTGTCGGACGAGGTGTTCGCTCTCAGCGTGAGGGACGCGACGAGGGGTGAGGACTGCCCCGTCGATGAGAGGCATCGCGAGGTCTGGCATGACGCGTTCCGGAGCTTCTCCGTGCGCTTTGCGACGCCGCTCGAATTGGGCGAGCAGCGAGTCGTCGACGTCTCGATGTTCGAGCCGGGGCTCTTCGAGCGGAAACCGCAAAGTCTTGGAGACTACTACGAGTTCTGCGTTCACCTTCCTGTCGACCAGCTCTCCCTCGTCATTACGCTCCCGCACGATGCGGAGGTCGACGCCGGCGACCTGTCGCTCGACTACCTCGAGGAGTCCGCCGAAAGGCTCGACTCGAAGGGCGCGCGACTTCAACGAGCCCCCGATGGTCGAGCCCAGGTTGCTTTCGAGGTCACCAAGCCCAAGCTTCACGCGAACATCGTTGTGCGCTTCAGTGTGACCCGTTGGCCCACGCAGGGCCAGATCGAAGCCGAGCCGTGGTACTGGGCCGCAAATCGGGTCTATCGACTTCTCGAGAGCGAGCCGGAGCGCTCCTGGACCCTTCGCGAGGTCGCAGAACTGCTTCGGGAGAGGAGCTCGCATTGAGCCTGATCGTCTCGCGCTGCACAGAAACGGCCGACGCGCCGGCGCTCGCACGCTTCTTCGTCGACCACGTGACGCCTGACTACATCTCTCATGGGGAGCTCACGACGGGCCGCGCGACGGCCCCGGGCGTCTGGGCTCCAGACCTGGAGGCGCGGGTCTTGGCCGAGATGCGTGAGGCGATCGCCGAACCCAAGCACCACCGACAGGTGCTCACGGCACGCAAGGCTGATGAGCTGCTCGCGGTCTGCATGGTGTGCCGGGACGAGCGCGGGATCGCGACCATCGAAGACCTCGTCGTTGCGCAGAGTCAGCGGGGCCAAGGCGTTGGCAGGGCAGTCGTCGAGGCCGTGTTGGCGGCGCTAGCGGCCGACGGCGTTGTCCAAGTGCTGCTCGAGAGCGGGGTCGCCAACGCCGGCGCGCACCGGTTCTTCGAGGGCCTGGGGTTCGAGATGGTGTCGAAGGTGTTCTACCGGCGGGTGGGACCATCATGATTCGATTGCTCGCCGATCGAAAACAGCGCGTCCTGTCAAAGGAGAGCACGTGTTTGAGGATCTGACAGCGGTCGTGGCGAGAACCGCACTCGTCGTGCGCGTCGAGTGGAACGACCTACATGGCGTGGACAACGCAGCACGTTCAGCCAGCTTGCTCCGCAGAGAAATTCGGGCCCGGGACGGCAAGGCCCAGGCGTTCTGGGCAGAGATTACGCAGGCTCCTGCCGGCGTCGATGAACTCGACCCGAGCTTTCAGTCGGTCCTCGGTCTGCGCTCCGACGGCCCGAGCGGCTCCCCATGGAGCGCGGTGGCGCTTCGGGCGACTCGCGCGGTCGTCGACGCTGCGCTCGCTGACTCCCGGCTTGTCGGTCGACGTCGGGATGAGGCGCGACTGCGACCGGTCGTGAAGGACGTCGATCTCATGCTCTTCCCGCTCGCCGCCGGGGCTCTGGTCCTCCATATCGACTGGGTGTCTCAGGCTGGCGAGAGAGTCTCCGTCACGGAGCTCATCAATAGCCTGAGCCACGCTCGACACGTGCATAAAAGCGACTACGGATGGGCCTTCGATCGCGCAGTTGGGAATTCCCAGTGGCTCCAGCTATCGGGGCCTCTGCTCGAGGCGCGCCCGGGATGCGGCGCTGCGACGCTCGCCGACATCGCAGATTGGCTGCTTGTTTCGGCTGAGGAATCCCCCCACGAGCCGCCGAGACGAGTTGGCCCAAGCCGAAATGCGTTTCACCAGACGGCAGTTGTTCTTGACGCCACGACACCTCCGGAGCACCTCGATGATCTGTTGTTCGTGCTCCGCCGCGGCGCGCGCGCGGACAACGTAGCGCCGCCAGCCGGCACGGGTCCCGACCGTGTGCTCGCGACGCGCGGAAATCGGCGCATCGGACTGAGTCGTGAGGGCTGCGTGCAGGTCTCCTGGCTCGACCCGGCAGCCAACACCGAGTTCGAGCGCAATCAGGCCCCCCAGCGATTTGGCTCCGGCGTATATTTCTACCTCATGCTCCACGCTCAGGCGGAGCGCGCGACCCTGGCGCGGCTGGCCGCGGATGCGCAGGGGCCAGCGCGTAGCCTGACCGACATCCACGCGGTCGTCGATCAGCGCGATGCTCTCTTCGAACTCGCGCGCGAGTCCGCCCGGTACAGTCTGGCGCTGGTCGGCGACGACTGCGGCGGTACGAGCGACTATGCATGGTTTTTTCGCGAAGTTCGCGACGTTCTTGGCACGGGCCCTCAACTCGCAGAGGTGCGGGCTGAGATCGCTTCGCTGTTTGAACTCGTCGAAGCTGCGCAGTCGCAGCGAGAAGCCGACGCCCAAGCAAAGATCGCCGCACTCGGCGGGGCTGCAGTACCGTTCGGTATCGTGACGGGAGTTCTGGGTGTCAATGGCCCGCCGGGATCCAACGCTGCTCAGTGGTGGGGACTCTTGGCCGGTGGACTCGTGTTCTCGACACTCGGATGGCTTGCGGCGTGGCGTTGGTGGATTCGGCGAGCTGGACCACTGCGGGGCATCATCGACCCACAGCGCATGGCTCGACGGGCGTCGCTCGGAACGCTACCTCAGCACGGAGCGAAGACATTGGAGTCCAAACGACAACTGGACAGGGTGGATTGATTCATTGCTATGCGCCGGAAAGTGACGATCGTAGGCGTGTTCAAAGTGGGCTACCACGCCGTCTGCTCTGCCGTGAACTGCACCATCTTCGACCTTGCCCCTACTTTGGATGTTCACTGGAAGTAGGGCCTGGGCGGTGTCGCCTCGCATCGACAGCCGGGTCTTCCGCACCGATTTTCATCGGGACGGCGTCTCGATTGTCCAGCAAGTGCATGGTCCCGGTCACTCCGTCTTCCGCTCGCGCTCGCACACGACATAGTCGACGAGCGGCGAGTAGCAGTCCTTGCCGCGAACGAACTGTCCTTGGACCTGAACGCGGACGCCTTGGGGCGGCGGCGAGCCACCGTGGACCCAAACGGCACCGTTGTCCTGCGACAGCTTGTAGTAGTCGTGGCGCGTTCCGGGCCAGTCGACGCGAGTCGAAACGCGACCGTCCACGCAGAGCTCCTTCCCGAGGTACTCCCTGGGGTTGCGCTCGAGCTGCTCGATGGAGGCGCACAGCGCGCTGCACCCGCGGGCGCTGACCGCGACGACAACAATGACAACAACGATGGCCACGGCAGCGGCAATTTTGGTGTTCATGGCGACGAGACGTCCCGGCGTTCAGTGCGCTGACGCATCAGGTCGCCGTGGGCGTCCTGGCCTGCACGGAGGTTCCGCTGAACGCCGCGGACATCAGGAGCTCGCCTTCCTGCGCTCCACCCGTTCGAGCGCCTTCGCTAGCTGCGGCGGTAGCGTGCCGTCCTGTCGCGTCCCGAGGCGAATCGCGGCTGCTGCGCCCTCGAGGTCGCCTCGATCGCGGAGGATGGCGCCGAGGTTCTCGGCCGCACGAACGACGTCGATACCCAGTTCCAGCGCGCGACGAAAGGCCGCCTCCGCGTCCTCTGGGCGCCGGAGATTCAAGCGCAGAAGGCTTCCTCTCGAGACCAGCACGCCAGGGCGCGTCTCGTCGATGAGGAGCAGGCGATCCCAAAGCGCGAGGGCCTTGTCGAATGCACGCGCCTTCTCTGCAACCTTGGCGATATCTTCGAGGTCGCTTACCGGGATGTCGACCCCGTCGCCGTCGGCAAGAACCACGTCGTAGTGGTCCATCGCTTCCGAATGACGGCCTGCATCGGCAAGCAACCAGCCCATCAGTCCGTGTGCCGACGCGCTCGTCGGCGCAAGCGCGAGCGTCTCGCGAGTCCAGTCCGCTGCTTTGCCGAAGCTCGCATTGCCGCAGTGTTGCATTGCCATCGTCCACGCAAAGGCGAAGTCCTTCTCCGCCTCGGGAGTCATCGCCTTCTTCAGCGCGGCAATGCTGTGGCCATCTGCCTTGTTCGTCGAGACGAGTTGCGCCCATCGCGGCAGCCCGTCCCAGAGCTGCTCGATCACCGGACGAACGATGTCGAACCAAGGTTGCAGCGCCGCCTCCGCGTCAGAGAGAAACCGGAGCCGCCCATCGCCGCAGCTCAGAGTCACGGTTGGATTGTTGCTGTCGCGCTCGACGCGAAGGCCTACGAGCGCGTCGCTGGTCGCGATCTCGGCCCGTAATGCCCGTGCGAGGGGCGACGGCAGGTCGTCGTACCAGAACGCCACCGTGGGACGGATGGTGGCATGCTCGCCGGGTGCCGCGCTGCGCGCGAGCTCAAGATCGATCGAGTGCATCTCGCGCCACACGGCGTGCTTGAAGCGAAATGAGGCCGTCACGGTCTTTCCGTCGTCGACCAGCTCGCCTTGAAGCCCACCCAAGCGGCGGAGCTGAGGCTCCAGTCGACGCCCGAGGTCGACCAGCGCCTGAACGGGATCGAAGCCCAGCGGCACCTCGTCCTCGCTGGTGGGCGGTGTGGGATCAATCGCAACCGCCTCCACCGTTGTGGGCGCCGCCACTGCGTCGACCACGACCTCGGGGCTCGATCCGATCACCTCCGCCTCACCGCGCAGATGCTGAATCGCCGCTTCGGCGAGCTTCTGGCCCTGTTCCATCGTCGACGCGATGCCGAGCGCCATCGCTCGCCGGCCCAGCACCGAGATCTCCTCTGTGGTCACGACCCCGTCTGCGAGCACGATCTCGGCGAGGGGAAGGAGCGCGTCAAACTGAACCGCGATGGCGCCATCGTAGAGGAAGGGCATGCGCGTGCGCAGCTCGCCATCGGCCTCCTCGTAGTCCGTGCTCGGGACCTCGGCATACGGGCAGATGTACTTCGCTCGCCGTTTGGCGTCGAGTCCAGCCAGCAGGGTCACGTGCTCACCCACGGGCAAGATGAAGGGCGCCAATTCGATGAACGTCTCGCTGCCAACGGGCCGCAAGTACGCAGTATTGGAGGAGAGATTCGACGCAACAGGATGCCGTTTCGTTTCGACGCGTGACAGGCCACCGCGGTGCACGCGGAAGACGGCTTCGACCTGCCCACCGCGCAGTGTCACGACGCGCTCCGCGACCACGAGATGCCCGCTGCGGAGAATGGGGATGGCGCACAAGACCTGCTCGACCGTCGTGCGCAGGAGGTCGCGATGGCGCTGAAGCACGTCAATCGATTGCCCATGGTGCTCGACCGAGTTCCTGAGCTGCACCAGACCCTCGAGCACGTCATTGATCCGAGGGCGGCGTCCGTTCGATTTGAGATTGAGGCGTTGCGCGAGTTCGACGTAGGACTCCAGGTCGTCGCGGCGCTCCGAGAGCTCGAGTGCCAGTGGCTCCCGCAGCGGCGCGGACTGCTCGAGAGTCCGGAGAAGCCCGAGCCATCGACCGAAGCTCGGTCGCGGGAGGGCCTCGTGGAGCGCGCGTCTCGTCGGGTCATCGAAGCCACTAGAGGAGTGCCACGTCGCGGCGCAGGCGACGAGCGCGAGGTACTGAACCGAATGCTCGGCGAGCGCGAGGAGACGCTTTGCCGACTCATAGACCTCGATGGCGTTGATCGCGTTCCGGTACTCGGTTGCGATCGGCATCGGCAGCTCGCCAAGGATGATGTCGCTACGTTCCATCGCGGCCTCCCTCGCCTTTTTGGCCGGCCGATGGTGCGCGAATGAGTGGCCAAGCGCAACTGCCCGTGTCAGCTTCCCGGTCCTTTGCGCGTCCTCGTTGCAGCAGCGCCACGTCGGCGGCTGAAAAACGTCCTGATGGAGAACGCCATGAAGCACCTCGCCCTCACCCTCGGCACCTCGCTCGCGCTCGCCGCTTGTGCAGATACCGACCCCACCCTCGGTACCTCCGAGCCACCGTCCACGTTGGCGACCCAGGCGGGGGCGCTGAACGTCCTTCACAACGTGCCGTACCTCAAGCAGACGGTCTACACCGGCATCGGGGAGTCGGCGTGCGCGCCGACCTCGCTCGCGATGCTCATTCGCCACTACTACCCGGAGTCGTTCTACGACGTCCGCGAAGCCTTCCACGGGGGCACACAGGGCACGAAGTACGACGGCCCCGCTATCGGATACCGCAACCTGTCGTTCGCGAGCGGCGCTACGGGTTCCGACCCTGGGACCGCCGCCATCCCGAGCGGATTCACCGGCTACTACACCTACATGTACGTCGGTGGAGGCAAGTTCAGCGGCGCTGCTTCCTGGGACGGAGTCCTCGACTCACTCCGGAAGATGTGGGGCTTCACTGTGACGTCCTACGAAGGCTCGACGGCCATCGACAGCGTCTATGCCGCGATTGCAGACGGCCCGCTCCTCGCGTCGGTCTACGCTCACGGCAACACGAAGTGGGGTCACTACCTCGTCATCGTTGGTATCAACGACAAGGGCACGACGAGCCGCAATGATGACACCATCTACCTGAACGATCCCTACGACAACCAGTGGTTCAGTGGCGACGTGAGCGGCAACAAGCGTCCTGTGCCCTACGCTGAGTTCTTCTTCGGCCCCGGCAAGAAGGGCGGCTCCGCGTGGTTCCGTCGTGCTGCGAAGCTCGTCCCCGCGGACGGCGTCGAGGCGCGGAAGCACTCCGTCTTGGTCGACTCTGGTCACCTCGCCGTTTCCGGCAACGCGAGCGTCCACAAGATGGAGCTCATCGGGCTCTACGACCAGGTCGGCAGCCAATACGCTTGGCGCCAGTACGTCGTCGGTACGAGCTTCGGTGACTGGATGTATCCGACAGCCGGCGGAAAGACGGCGCGGTGGACACCCAAGCTCAGCGCTTCGGGCAACTACCGCGTCACCACCGTCGTCCGTGGCGACGCAACCAGCGGCAAGGTCACGTATGCCGTGAAGTCCAACACCGGCGCGACTCTTGCGACGAAGACGATCGATCAGTACCGGTCACCGGCTGCGTGGATCTCGATTGACATCGCCAGCAGTGTTGCGCTTCAAAACGGGGCGACCATCGAGGCGACCTCCATTCCCGTGAACTCGAACGTCGACGCCATCAAGCTCACCTGGATCGGTGCGTCCTCCTCCGGCGGCGGGTCGTCCGGCGGCTGCACGTACGCGTGTTCGACGTACAACTACTCGCCGGGGCTGTGCAACGGCGGTTGGCAGTGCGACTGCTCGGGCCAGTGCATCACGAAGACCGGTTGCACCGCGAGCACGACATGCGGTGGAGCGGCAACGAGCTGCCAGTTCCCGTGCGCCAACTACGGGTACTCGGCCGGCTATTGCCAGGGCGGATGGCAGTGCGACTGCGCAGGGCAGTGCATCACAAAGACCGGCTGCGCTTCCAGCCTGAGCTGCGGCGGCTGACCTACGACCGCGAGGGCTCCACGCTTGACCGCCGGCGTGGAGCGTGGCACCCGTACGGGGTTTCCAAGCCGTCGCGAGGTGCTCATGAGCGAAGACCAAGCCACTACCCCGACCGACGCGCCGCGCGATCCGGCGGCCGTCGCCATCGACGCCCTCACGCGAGCCTACGTCGACCACCCGGACCCGATGAGTAACTCGCGTGCTCTCCTGGGGGTTGCCGTCGCCGAGTGGGCACAACAGCGGCTTCAGTCATTCGAATGGAGCCTTGGGAACGAGGGACTTCGAGACGTGATAGCAAACAGCCTGCACTATGGTCGGCTTGAGCGCCGGAGGAGGCCAGGCGATGCGTCGGCCCCCACCGCGACCTCCGCCTCAGAGCGCCGGTCACCGCCGCTGCTCGACCGAGTGCGGCTCGACCGTCCGGGCGCTCCGAGTGCATGGTTCCTTCGTGCGCTCCAGAACGCGTGCCTCGACGAGGTGCGCAAGCGGCGCGCTCCCAGGCCGCCCCCTGACGGCGAGCAGATGGGACCCGGCCCGGTCGGTGTTAGCGGTCAGTGGGACCCCCGCTGGATCCCGGTCGACGTGCGTCGCACGCTCGACGACGGCGTGCGCATCGTGGCTTTCGCCCTGCGTCACGCGCATACGCTGCCCGCGAATCACCCGCTGCGCCGCGCCCACAGCGCCAAGCCGAGCCTGGAGGCGCAGGTGCGAATGTGGCACATCTACGGCGGACACTTGGCTCGTGACATCGCGCTCGCCGAAGTTCGACTGCGATGGGACCCGGAAGTGGCGGCATCCGACAACCACGCTCGCGCCTGGCAGGCGCGCTACTACACCGACGACGGGCATCTCGAATACACGTCGCCGGGCGAGATCCCGAACGACGGCAACAGCTCTTATGTTCAGCACTTGAGACGCTTCCGGCTCGCGTATCGGAACGCGCGTGTGGCCACAGGTCTCATCGTGCGAGAGCGGCGGCAGTTTCCGGACCCGACCGTGGCTTCGGCCCGAGCCGCGATCCCGTCAGAATGGGAAGCCTGCGAGCACGAGTCGCTCGAGCTGCCGGGAGGCCAGCCATGAGTACACGCATTCAACCGCTCTCCGAGGGCCAGCCGCTCTGGTGGGCCGAGGTCATCGCCGTTGATGCGACGGCCGGCGTTGGGCGCGAGCAACTGACCGCGGAGTTGCTCGATACGGTTCCGCGATGTCGCGTCACGTTCCCGGCGCGCGAGCTCACGCGCCCGTGGCCGCAAATTCACCGGCACCTCACTACGGTGGTCGGCCATGGCGTCGTCTCGCCAGCATTCTGGGGCGACGCGGCACGGGCGCTGCGCGAAACGCGTGTCCCGATTCGGGTCACACGGGTCTGGAGCCCCGAACGAGGCTCGTTCACCGTCACGCGACCGCGAGACTCCTTCGGCCTGCGAGGTGACCTTCCCAGCCCATTCTTGGGCGTCGCTGTGCGGGTCCGGCTCGAGCGCAGCATCGAGCATCTCGTGGAGCACGTCCGCAAACACATGGCGCTGTACGGTCCAGGCCCCGCGGTCTTTCCCCTGCCGAGCGGCAACGACTGGATCCGTCGGCAGAGCATTACGCGGGCAATGCTGCTCATGGCTCGCGTGACGACGCCAAACTCCGATCTCTTCGGACTCCACCCGCAGCTTTGGCCTGCTGTCGAAATCTATACTTCAGCGACAGCACACGTGTTGACGCGCATGATGGAGGCGCGAGTGGCCCATGTCACGTTGAGTCCGACGGCAACGGCTGTCGCCCAGGACTGGTTCGGACCGATCATGGGAAAAGACAACAAGATGGAGCCCGGAGACGAGTCTCTCTACGTCCGCGACTTCAATGAGACGGTCTCGATCGCGAGCAGCCAAACCCACGACGCAGCGACGCCCCTTGACTGGCGCACGACCTACCGCCGGGATTCCGACTTGCGCGATCCGTGGCCTGGATTGCTCTGGTTGTCACGCCGCGCGCAAGGCCGCACCTCGCGTCAAATCGCCGTTCATGTTCCGGGAGAGCACGTATGATGGCCAACAATCTGGCATTGGCGCTGGCCGAGGCGACGCAAGCGGAATCAGGGGCTCCCACGCATGAGGTCCAACGCATCCTTGTCGCCGATGCGCTGCTCGACCTGGCGTCCGCGCTCGATGGTGACCCACCGATGGCGGCGAGCGCCGGCGACACACTCGACGGTACTGGCATCGAGGAAGCGACAACAGTCGCTCGGCTGGAGATCACGGGCTCACTGGCAGAACTGGATCGCGCGCTCAATCTCGCCGAGGCGCATCCGGACGTCATGGACGTGCCGCTGCTCACGGACGATCCGGCGCTTGCGGAGCGTGTCCACCAGGGTTTGGCAAGCGCCATCGCTGCGCGCGAGCGGATCTACCGCATGGCGCGCGTAGCCGCCTGGTTGGGGGTGCCGACGGAAACGGGCGTCGAGGCGTACGATGTGCGACTGCGATCGATCCTACGTCATGCCTGGCTCGTGGAGCCGCTCCGCGCGCAGATGCTTGAAGGAGTTGCGGTAGAGTCTCGGGACGCACACTGGTGGCTGTCCCAGCGGGCCGACCCCCCTGGTGTGTCTGGGGCCGACGACCCCGACGTACTCGACGACGCATTCGACCTCATCGGGGCATGGGCGACTGAGCGCATGGCGCCGACCACCGACGGCCGTCTCGCGCTGCGACTCGATCGCGTCGAGGCCCGTGCACTCCTCGCGACGCCTGCTGGGCGCGCGTTCGCCAATGCGATGGGCGACACGCTCGATCTCGATGCTGGGGAGGTCACCGACGATGAACTCAGGTTGGTGGACTCCCCGGTCGTGGCCGTAGCGACGCCCGCCACGCGACCTGCGGTACGTGCGACGCTCGTGCACGCAGTTGTCCGCGCGGCAGCATCGACGGACCGGCCCTCGCTCATCGCAACGGGAACCGTCGCCGCGTCTAGCTTCGGATGCACGTATGCGGCCCTGGTGCCTGGCTGCGGCGTCGTCGCCTATGGGGAGGCCTTCGAAAGGCCGCCAGCGCGCGATGCGGCGCGTGCGCGTGAGGCATGGCTCGTGGTCTTCGACACCGCGGTCGCAGAAGGCTGTCTCTCCGACGGCTACCGTTTCATGCGGCTCGAGGTTGGCGGCGCAGTGCTCGTCGAGCCGGGAGAAGGGTCATCTCTCCGCCTCGAAGTCACCGCTGCGGGTGAGGCATCCTGGTCCGTCACACTCTATCCACTGCTCGCTTCTGCAACGGTGCCTCGTGACGCGGGGACGGTGATGGTCGATGCGGCTGGCGAGCGGCTAGCAGCGTTGCTCGCAGCGATCGGGGACGACGACCTGGCGGACGCCAGAGAGATTCGCCAAGAACTCGATGAGCTCATCGACGCGGACGACCTTGCGACGCTCTCGGGCCTGGACACACTGCTCGAGGCACTCCAAGCCGAAAAAAAACGAGCCGAGTGACCTTCTACGCGCCGATCGTACTCCGCCATCCCATTGGTAGGGCCGAGGTCCGGCTACGCGCTGCGGTGAGCGGCGGGGCACCACCACAGTTCTCCTTCTTCACGGAGGTGTCGGATGTTGGAGAGATCGCCGCGCACTGCCTGGATGCGCTCCTCCTCGCACATGGCGAACGGCCGCCCGACGCGTGGCTCGTCGCGACGAAGCCAGAGCACGCCGGCCGAGTCATCGAGGGGCGTTCGTGCGCGCTTGCCATGGTCCTCGCGTCGCTGTCGGAGGCTGCTGGAGTCCGGCCTTCCCGGCCCGTCGTGGCCACAGGTGTGCTCACCATTGACGACCCCTGCGTGGTCGCCAAGGTCGAAGATCTGGACCACAAGATAGACGCTGTAGCGCGCCGCACGGGGACGCTGCGAGAGCTACCCGAGGACGTCCTCGTGCTGGCTCCCACGGCTCAGGTTGGTGAGGGCTCACAGCACTACAAGACGGCGTCTGGGCGAACGCTCGAAGTGTTCGGCGTCGCGTCCGTCGCCGCGGCGATCGAAGCGACCCTTGGGCTGGAATTGAGGTTCTGCGAGATCAAAGCCGTTCGCGAGTCCATCGAACGGCTTCGACACGACAATCACCAGATGGAACACCTGCTGCGCGAGTGTGATCGGCTCCGAACGCTCGCAGCCAGGCTCCCGCTCGGCTGGCTTGCCCGTGTCGTCGTCTTCCACGCCGAATGCTGTGCTGCCCATGCCCTGCGGCTACGCGATGACCCTGGCGACGTCGCCTCGTGGCAGGGTGAGTCCGCACCGGTCGCGACGTTGCGCGAGCGGCTCTCGCAGTCGGTGCGTGAACTGCTCGAAGCGCATCGGTCCACGCTCCCGGTAGAGCTCATCGCCCAGTGGTACCACTTCGAAGCCAAGCGGAGCTTCGTCTCGCATGATTTTGGTGACGGAATCGAGCTGACAAGCGTGGGCCTCACGCTCCCGCGCCGCGCGCGTGTCCCGACGTGTGAGGGACACAAGCTCCTCCGCACGCGGGGACAGCTTCGACTCCGACAGGGCATGCGGTTGGCGGCCGTCGGCCTCGCCCGTGACGCGCACCGGCTCACCCGGCTCGCGTACGACGACGTGATCGCGGCCCTCGGCATGGCTGAGTCGATTGGCGCCCCGCGCGCGAACGATCTCGATCGGGGCCGAGTCCATGTTGCCGCGACTGAACAAGGCCTTCGCACGCTCGGGCTCGGGACGACCGCGCTGCGCGAACATGCCGTGCAGACGCTCGATTCGGTACTTGCCGCCTTCGGCGTGTCGCGGTCCGGGCCGCCTCCTGAGCAAGAGCCCGCTTGGGGGCTGGGCGTGCTCTACCGGGACTGGCTCGCGGATGGGCGACACGGCAGCGTGGTCGACCACTGGCGTGCGATTTGGGACGCCCCGGTTCCCGCACGAGGCGGGACGTCACTGCGCGCTTCGGCCTCCAAGGGACTCCGAGAGCCGACGCTCATGCTCCCAACGCTCTTGCTCGAGGCGGCGATCGCTGTCGGTGACCGCGAGATCGCGGAACATGCGGTGCAGGCGTACGTACCGCCACTCGACTTGCGAGAGGTCGTCGCGTGGTGGCCGGCGCTGCGTGCCGACCCTTCGTGGAAGCTGGGTCAGGTTCGCGAGGCGCTGCGGAGTTGGCTGCGCGAGTCGCGCGACCACGTGCCTCCGCACCTGCAGCACGAGACGTGGCTGGCGCAGGCGCTCGCCTCGCTTCGCGCGAGCACGACGGCGCAATACACGGCGGAGGTCAAGCGCACTCGCAATCGCCTGCTGATGTGGTTCGGCCGGCCCGTCCCCGGTGCGCTGTAGTGGGCCTCGGCGCAGGGACTGTGGCGGGCGTCGGCATGCTGCTCGGCGGACCTCCCGGTGCCGCGGTGGGGTGGCTCGTCGGCTTGACGGTCGGCGTCATCGGCGGAGTGACCGGCGCGAACCGGGCGACGCGGAGCGCACTGGAGTCGTAGTCCGTCGCGTTCGTCGTGTGGCAATCCGTGAAATTTCCGCACGAGGCGTGTCCTGCCGCTGTTGATCAGACGCTTTCACGGCGTCCGCGTCGCCGTGAGGGTGCGATCTAGGCCATCCTCGAACCATTTTCCAATCGACGCCATGTATCCTGCAATATGCCTGCGAATGTCAGGTGTGGAGGTGAGCGATGGGTGAAACGCGAAATTTCTGATGGCAACGAGGGTCGCATGGGCGGATGCGAGTCTTGACTGCATGTCGTTGTCCGCCTCCCCAAGCACGGATGGAAAGTACTTCGCGACACTCTTGACGTGCGGCTTCAGAAGCGACCAGTAGTCAGAAAAATACGTCGTCCCCCATTCATCGCGCCATGACGCGGGCTCGGAACGCGTGGCACGAGCGCTTGCAGCAATCGACTCCCGCCTCTTGTTAAGTTCGACAGGGTCAGTCCACAGCGAGATAATCACATTTTGCAACTTCAGTTCGATTCGGATTATGTCGGCTGCGAGTCGTTGCAATTCCGCCTCCCTTGGTGGGATCGGGAAATCGTGGACAAGGAGAAGCTGGTCGATTAGATCGTCGTCCAGGAGGCTAGAGTGCTCGGGTACCCCCGTCGAGTCACACAAGGCCACCAACCCCCTGCGGTCAAACGCGGTATGCAGTACCCGTCGCGCCCGTCCTGGGTCGGCGAGCACCCGCAGGACCTCGTCGGTATCCCACGTGGCGTTCTGCAAACCAGTCGCATCCTGAAACGCTCGGCTTGCGACCAACTTGGCGGCGAGTCCGTTGTAGCGCGGTCCCGCAAAGCTCACATCTCCGCCAATGAGACACTGCACGATCTTGGTCACTGCTGGATCACCTGACTCCTCAACGTCAGCCAGCGCCGATCGCACGCCCGTCCGTGCAGCGTCGTCCAGGCACTCCGGAATGCGGGCGATACTCTCGAACGCGTGCGTGGTGTTCTCCGTTGTGGGCGTTCCTCTGCCAAAGTTTGCGACACAGAAGATCACCGCAATTTCGATGGCTTGCGCAAGTTCGTCGGAGATCTCTCCCTTCATTCGGCGCGCGCTTGCTGCCGCAAGAGCGAACCGCGCCGTGGTCTGCAAGTCTGGCCGACCATTGGGACCTGACAGAGCCCGATCCCCGACCGTGAGGTGACCGTGCGTACGAACCACACGTCCGAGACCAGTAAGCATTTCGTGCGCGATGCGAAAAAGGTCGTGGCTCGTGTCAACGTTCGACGAAAAAATGAGCTCCAATATGAACGTCGTATAATACACATACGTATGCGGCCGCTCGGTTCTGCCAAAGTAGCGCAAGTCTCTCTCACCTTCGAAGATGAGATAGCTGAGTACCGCCTCTCGTAGCACGGTGAGGCCCTCACTTGCTTCTCCTATTCGCCAGCTCAAGCCGGCGTATCGGCGGAACTCGTCGATCGCGCCTGCGACGTAAGCGGCAGTGAGGAATGCCCCCGGGAAGTTCTGCGGCCTAGTCGTCAGCTTGAGTCTGACGACGGGTCCGTACGCAGCGAGCCACCCGGCCGCCCGAGATGCGATTTCCCTGAGGCTGCGTTCCGCTGTGCTGGACATGTTGAGTTCGTGGAGGAGTTCTTGCTCAGGCCCTGTTGCGAGCATAGGCTGGAAGTCTCGATCAGCCATCGCCTTGGAAAGCAAGACGGCGACAGAGAGTCCCGTAGCGGTGTGACGCAGCGTGGGTAGCCAATCGCCGCGCTCAAGCTGACTGCCGCCGATGGGACTGTCGGGCGTTATTTGTGACTCCATGACCTGGGTGACGGGCGAGGCGATCCCTCCGTCGCGCATCTGCCACGTCGAAAGGTAACGACACGAATCTAACGCCACCACAAGGTCGAGTGGTCGTTTCGTCAAGTCAGAAATACCGGCCAAACCTCGTACAGCGTGAACGGAGTGTGAGACGCTTCCGAGCGCACCGTACGCAGTGAGCTTCGAATGCTCGTACCCTCCAATTGGATGGCACGTCCTGATGTACGCCGGCATCGTTCTTCCCCACGCGCCGTATGCGAGTCGGTCTGCAAGTAGAAGGCGGTGCGCCGCGGCAACAGCGACGGCGATTGCGTTCACGTTCATGCTCCGAGGCTATCACACCGTGTTGCTTGGGCCAACGTGCGTGACTGTGGTGGTCAGGGCGGTCGAGTTCTCTGTTTTCTCGACAGGCCCGATCTTCTGTGTTTGCGCTTCGTTCCGGGTAGTTGGCCTGTGCCACCACCCGGAAGGACTCGATGGCGATCAAGGGCACGGCCGGCGCTGCTCGGCGCAAGGCGCAGAAGAAGGACGTGGAGGCCATCGAGGCCTTTCTGGCGATGCTGGGTCTGCTGCCGGACTCGCGAAGAGCACAAGGGCGGCGCTATCCACTGCCGACGGTGGTGATGGTCGCACTGCTTGCGATGATCTGCGGCTGTGACGACGCTTCCTCGATGGAGGCGTGGGGCGAGCGGCACGAGAAGTGGCTCGCGACGTTTCTCGACATGCCGCATGGGCCTCCGTCGCAAGATGTGTTCCTCAGCGTTTTCGCGGCTTTGCCACCCGAGCCGTTTGGCAAGTTCTTCGTCATGTGGACTGACTTCCTGCGCGGACGGCTCGCCCTCGCGGGCAAGCACGTGGCGGTCGACGGCAAGACGAGCAGGCGAACCCACCACCGCAGCAGGGAGCAGCCGGCCGTGCACACGGTGAGCGCGTGGCTGAGCGACGCCGGACTCGTCCTCGGTCAGCGCAAAACGGAGACAAAGTCGAACGAGATCACGGCGATCCCGGAGCTTCTCGCCGTGCTCGACCTGCGCGGCGCAACCGTGACCATCGACGCGATGGGATGCCAAACGGACATCGCGGCCGCGATCATCGAGCGCGGTGGGCACTACGTGCTGGCCGTGAAGGACAATCAGCCGACGCTGGCCGAGGAGATGGTCGCGACCTTTGCCGACGCCGCAGACGTGACGCCGCGCGCGCTGGACCAGCCACCGCCAACGCCGGTCGAGGTGCACGAAACGCTCGAAAAAGGCCACGGCCGCCTCGAAAAGCGCACCGTGACAGTCGCGCGCCGTCTCGACTGGATCACCACCAAGGCACGCTGGCCCAAGCTCGCATACGTCGCTCGCGTCGAAAGTGAACGCACCGATTTGGCCACTGGCAACATGAGCGTCGAGCGCCGCTACTTCATCGGCAGCGATCCCAGAGCCAGCGTGACCCGCGTCGGAGAGCTCATTCGCGCGCACTGGGGCATCGAGAATGGCCTGCACTGGGTCCTCGACATGGCCTTCAACGAGGACCAAGCCCGGCAGCGAGCAGGCTACTGCGGCGCGAACTTCGCGACGCTCCGACACATGGCGCTCAACCTTATCAAGCGAACGCCCAACCGCCGGTTGGGCGTCAAGAACACACGGCTCCTCGCTGGATGGGATCTCAATGAACTCGTTCGGATTGTGGTCATGGCGGAGATTTAGAACTCGACAGCCCTGCTGTGGTGGTCTCGGCGGGGGTCAGGGTGACCCGGCGCCTCTCGGGCTCGACCCAGGCCTGGTGCTCAGCGCGCAGCCCCGAAATAGGGCAGCGTTTGGCGTGGACGACGCGCCCGACGCGGGCCGACGGGCACCGCCTCGAGCGTGAAGCGGTCGCTCTCTCGACGGTCTGTTGATGCGCACGAGGAAGCGCGGAATCTCGAGCACGCCGGTTTCCGAGGGTGCGCGGTTCCGGCGGGCGGGAGCCTGTCCGGGCGGCGGCGTGGCCTGCCATGGCTGGAGTCGCTGAAGCGTGCTGCGCCTTTTCGGTCGACGGGCTACCAAAGCTCTGGAGGTCGCCGAGGAATGACGGCGACAGGCGCATGGGGACATCCCGATGCGAGTGGCATCGACCACGTTGCCTCGAGATCGAGAACTCGGACCCTTGACCTTGACTCACGCGGGGGTGAATACTACGCGCCATGAACGCACGCCTCGCCTTCACCCGCGGTATCTCATCCTCGTTCCAGGACGCCTCGGTCCTAGAACCGTCGGGGGTCGCCATCAACGTCGACCTCGCTCGATCGCAGCATGCCGCCTACGTCACTGCACTCAGGCGCGCGGGCGTCGAGGTCCATGAACTACCTCCGATTGACGACTTCCCTGACGGGTGTTTTGTGGAGGACTGCGCCATCGTCCACGAAGGCCAGGCCCTGATCACACTTCCGGGAACGCCCTCCCGCGTCGGCGAGGAGCAGAGCATTGCCGATGCGTTGGGCACGCTCGTTCGCGTCGAGCGGACGCGCCCTCCAGCGACTATCGAAGGTGGAGACTGCCTCCGCATCGGCCGCCGCTTGTTCGTCGGACGCTCAACCCGCACGAACGAGGCCGGCGTCGCGCGCGTCCGCGCGGTCTTCGGCGCGCGTGGTTACTCGGTGGCGGAGGTACCGGTGAACCGCTACCTGCATCTCAAGTGCATCTGCTCCCCCTTGGACGACCAACGCATCCTGCTCGCTGAGGGCACGATCCCACCGACCTACTTCGACGGCTGCGAGTGCCTCATGGTGCCTCATGAGGAGGCGCTCGGTGCGAACGTCGTCAGCGTGAATGGCTGGGCAATCGTTGCCGAGGGCTACCCGGAGACGTTGAGGGCGGTGGAACGCGCCGGCCTTCGCCCGATTCCCCTGAACATTTCGGAGATCGCGCGAGCGGACGGGTCGTTGACCTGCCTTTCGCTTCTGATGGCGTAATGGCCGCCTCAGATCCCCCTCCAGCCTTCCATGAGCTACCCTACCCGATCGCTTGGCCCTTGCTCCGTGCTGACGATCCCGGCGAGCCGGCACTTACGCGTCTGTATTGCCTGCTGGATGCCGTTCGTGGACTGGTGAAGCTTCTGACGCTGTGTGCTGTGAGCGAATACACGACGCTGCGCCCCAAGGATGCGGCGGTCGATCGCCGCCTGGCGGACTTTGTCGACGCGCGCCTATCGTTGGGCCACTGGATCGACCTGCTGCGTGAGCTGGCACGCTACTTTGCCAAGCGTACGGAGATCCGACTGTTTGTAGCCGAACTCCCGGCGGCGTTCCTCAGGGCGCGGGGAGGATTCTCCCTGGCGTGGCATGCACTGGAAGACATGGTCTCGTTTCGCAATCGCAGCCTCGCGCATGGCGCGCGAACCATGGACGAGGGCGAGGCGAGCGGGGTCCTGGCCGAGCGTCGCGCGGCATTCGACGAGATTCTGCGCGCCGTTGACTGGATCGCCCGGTATCACCTCGTGATTCCAGAAGAGACGGAATTGGTCGGCGGTCGTCTCCATGTCACCCACGTCGTCTCGTGTGACGGTCCACGCGTGGCTGTCGAGCCCAAACCCTGTGCCTCGTTTCCCTTGCGCGAGGAGGTCCGCCGGGGCGAGGCCTTGCTCCTCTGCCGCCGCGATCTTCCGGCGGAGCACCTCGTGTTGTTCCCACTGTGGCTCCCATACTTCCACGCCTCCCATGCTGCATACGACCTGTACGCATACGAGGCCGCCCACCGAGCTCCGCATGATCGGCTCTCGGTTGCCCGCCTCCTGTACCACCCAACGCGGGTCCGCAGCGAGATTGAGATCACCGCAGGTTCCCCGCTCGAGCCGGTGCTGTCGTCCTTCAGCGATCGCTTTCGCCCATTCATTGGGGAAGTGTTGGGGGCTGTGGGCGCCCGCTCGCCTCGGGACCACTATTTTCCGACCCAGAGGGAGCTGATCCGGCGCAACGCCGAGCGATTCGTCGGTCGTGAGGACGTACTCGAGCGAGTTGGAAACGTCGCAGGTGCTGCCCCACCCTGCGTCCTGCTCCTTGGGCCGCCGGGGCAGGGCAAGACGTCGTGCATGGCACGCATGGTCGAAGAGCACGGCTGGAGCCATCACTTCTTCGCCCGGGACGGCGGAAGGAACCGGCGGGAACTTGCGCTTGGCTCGCTGCTCCAGCAACTCATCGGGGCGCGAGGTCTCAACATGGGTGTGCCCGAAGGGCACGCCGATCGCGAGAAGGCGTTCGCCGATGCTCTGGTCGCCGGAGCCGGCGGCCGTCCGCTCGTCTTCGTGCTCGACGCGCTCGACGAGAGCGACCTCGAGAACGCCGAAGATCTTGACGGCCTCGTGCCGGCCTCGGTCCCAATCGGTGTCACGTTCCTCGTGACCTCACGGCCGGGACCGCTCGCAGCGGCAATAGAGAACCGCGCGGGTACGGTCGTCCTCACATTGGAGCCGTTCAGCTTGAGCGAAGCGTCCGCACTTGCGGCGCGGATGGGTGTGGTCCTCGTCGACCAGCAGCTCCGCAACGTGTGGAACGTCACCAGCGGGAACCCGCTGTTCTTGAAGATGCAGCTCGAGGAGCTGCAGGAGACCCGTGGACGCGCGAGCGAGCACTTGAAGCTCCGAATTGAGGACTGTTTCGCCGCCCGGTTGGAGCGGGCAATGGAGCAGTTTGGTGATGAGCCGGTCCTCGCGGTAATCGGGTTACTCGCGACCGCACAGACCGGCCTGTCGACCAGCGACATCGCCCAGTTCGTACCGGCAGTCCCGTTGTTCACGATACGGCGCATCCTTACTCGGCTCAGCGAGTTCCTGTTGGATGACGGCGGCCACTTCCGGTTCTTCCACAAGCGATTCGAGGAGTTTGTCCGGCGCGAACTCCTGGACGCTTCCAGTGTCGAGCGCTGGCATCGCCACATCATCGCTCACCATAGCCCATGGCAGCAGAAACGGACCCGCTACGGTTTTCGCCACCTGGCCGCTCACCACGCCATACTTGGCGATTCGCAAGCCCTCATGTCATTGCTCGAACCCGCCTTTTGGCAAGTGCGAGCGGCCAGCGACGCCGCCGGTCTCGACATCTACGACGACGCGAGGCGGTGGCTTGCTACCGGCCTTCCGGTCGACGAGCTGCTGGCGCGGCTGCGCCCCCTAATCGCCGCTGGAGAGGCCTCGATGGCTCGGCGTGCCCTGCGGTGCCTCGCGGATCTTTCTCGTCACATTCCTCCACAACGTCTTCTGGCCGAGATTTCCGCGTTGCCGGAGTCGACTGATTTCTGGATCGGATCTGAAATTCGGAAGACGAGTGCACGACTGAAACCGGCGGAGACATCCGTTGCCAGCGGAGAACGCATCCGGATTGGCGTCTTGAACTACATCGGACACCTTCCCCTGTTCCTGGCTCGGGACCTCGGCCTTTTCGAACGGGCGGGCCTGGCGGTGGATCTGCTGTTCTTCGACGGAAACGAAGATCGCATCCGTGCGCTCGCCGAACGAGAAGTGGACCTGCTTGCGAGTACCATCGACGAGGTGTTCCTTGCCTCCGAAGCGGGAGTGCCTCTGCGCGTCGTCCTGAGGATGACCCAGGGGTGTGACGACGGTCAAGTTGTGGACGGGCTTCTTTCCAAGTCCCGCATTGCGGACCTGCGTGAGCTCGAGGGCAAGAGACTCGCGATCGAGAAGGACAGCCCCAGCCTGTTCATCCTCCACCACCTGCTGCAGAGGCACCACATCGAGGCATCCAAGATCGAGCTGGTCCGTTTCCGGTCGTCGGACGACGCGGGCGCCGCCCTGCGGGAGGCTGTGATCGATGCGGCCATGTTGTGGGAGCCCTGGTTGCACCGCGCACAACAGGAGACTGGCTGCTACCTTGTGCCTTTGCCCGACGTCGACGTCGTCGAGGACGTGCTTGCCGTAAGGTCGGATCGGGCCGTTGACCTTGCGGACGCACTCCGTCGCCTCCGCGACGTCTGGTTCGACGTGGTGGAGTGCCTTGGGGAACATGGCGACCAGTTGCTTTTGCTGGCGCGGCAGCGATTCGGGATCGCCGCACAGGATTGGCTGGACCTTGCCCACCGAGTCTCCTATGCAGACCGCGCTTCCAACCACATGTTCTTCACGGATCCGGATGCCTGGCACGCTCAGGCGACGTACACCCAGGATGTGCTGTTCAAAGCGGGACTTCTGTCGGTGCGTAGCAGTCCCGAAGGCATGGTGTTGTGGGACGTGGCGGCGCCTGTCTTCCGCGGAGTCATCTGATGTGGGCCCCGGGGCCTAGTTTTCAAACGTGCACGATGCCGGGCCGGACCGGCGACATCGGGTCGGACGGCCACTCACCGCGATGCGAACAGGGCGGTTCAGGCCCACGGCCAAGGGAGCGCGTGAGATTTCGCGGTCAAAACGGTGCCAGTCGCGTCAGAGGGGCGCTAGCAATTCCAACAGCCGCTCGCACACACCTCGGGCCTTGCTGATATCGGAGTCCGCCAGAAGTTCGAGCCGGTTGTGGGCGGCCGGCGTCCGTACCCTGGCCAGTTGTCCGAAGTCCCTTCGCCACTGCCCCGCGTCACCACCGAGGAGCGGATCGCCGAGGTTGGTCCAGTCAGCGTTCAGCAGTTCGAAGAGGTCGAGGGGGTAGGTGTAGTCGAGGATCCGCGCCTGCGAGGCGCCACCTAGAAATGGGGCCTCACGGTTCCGCCTAGCCTCGGCCTCGACGAGCATCGCGGTCAGTCCGGGGCGCCTCCTCAGGACTTGCTGGCGCCAGTCCGCTTGCCAAAGGTGTTCGAGGCGCTCCTGGATGGCGGTGCGCAGCATTCGTTCAGTCTGGGCCCACAGCCCCCAGAACGGCACTTGATGTCCCAACGCATTCAGGAAGTCGACGAAGGCAGGGCAGATGGACTCGACGACTCCCGAAGTCCCAGTCCTCCATGCACTCACGATGACGCCGTGCTCCTCGAGTTCGGAGATGTTCTGGGGCTTCAGATCAAATGTTGGACCGCAGAACACTTGCAGGGCTTTCGACAGATCACCGCTGTCCTCGAGGATCTCGGCAACCTCCTGGAACAGCCGCACCGCATCGATGCGCAGCCGCCGCTCAAGCTCCTCCGTGTCGACGTCCCCCGCGGCACGCATCGCCCAGAGTGTGTAGGCGGCACGGTCGAGGAGGAACGGGTGCCGACCGCAGTAGCGCTGGATCACCGCTGCGCAGTGGCCGTCCAACTCGAGTCCCTCCGACCTCGCGCGGTTGCAGTGGAGCGTGTGCTCAACCTCGCTGAACACGCTGACTGGCACGACGTCAAGCACATTCGCCCAGTAGCCTGTGGAGAGTCCGGCTGCGTGCGCGATCTCGGGGAGCCGACGTTTGGACGCGAGCAGGAGCCCTACGCCGTACGCCGTGCTACCCGCAAGGGTTCTCACGAGGTGGAGGAAGTCTCCCTGGCCTTCGAACAGAAACCGGGCGGAGTCAAACTCGTCCAGGAGGCAGATCGCTCGGACCCGGCGCGCATGGCACTCCTCGAAGAACTGTTGCACTGCCCTCTTCCAAGCGAGGTCGTCCTCGAGTTGCCCAAGCTCGACGCTCAGCCGCAATGCCTCGGCCGAGGCTCCGCCGCGTTGAGCCCAGGTCCTCACGACGTCGAGACAGATTTGCCGAAATAGGTCGCGTGGCGAACGGAAAATCCCGCAGTTGATCTCGACGGGAATGCACGCGACCTCGCCGAGCGAACGGGGAACCTCGGCGAGGACGCGTCGGGCGATGCTCGTCTTCCCCGTGCGAGGCAACCCGACCAGGGCGGAGGAGGCGCAGAACTCCTCCGAGCCATACAGGCGGTCCCGGAGCCGCTGGCACTCCGGGGCCCGGCCGATGAACCGCGACTCGCTGACCGGTTGCCCAACATACGCATATGGATTTGGTCTCATTGCGTCACCCGTTCACCAGTAGCCACTGTCGGAACAGTTCGTTGCAATGCAGGTACCGATCACCGTCCAGGCGGATCACCTCCCGACGAATCAGATCATCGAGGACCTCGCGGTACCGGCCTCCCGTCCTGACAACGTCTTCAAGGCGGGCGCCACCCTCCGCAGCCCCGCGGGCAACTAGCAAGCACACCGCCCGCGCCTCGTCGATGTCGATGCCCGTATCCTCCACTCCGTCTCCCCCCAGGAACAGGTGCTCGACATGGTGCCAGGATAACCGAGTGCGGTCGAGGATCAAGTGCTGGATCGCCGCTTCGACGTCGGCCGTAGTCGCCACCAGCGCCCTCGTCGCGTTCATGTTGTCGATCACGCGATCGAGGAGCAGCAACGTGTAGTACGGGCTTCCCCCACAGAGGCGAGCCACCGACTCGATCGCGGCGTCGGTAAGTCTTCCGTCGGGGATCATGCCACGTATCATGTCTGTGGCGTCCCGGTCCGGCAGGCTGGGTACCCGAATGAGCTGGAAACCCGCGAACGCCGGGGCGAACTCGGCGCTCATGCGGGGAAGCGTGTCCTTCCCAACGAGGAGGACGCTAATCCCCTCTCGCCGTTCGAAGAACTCTACCCAGGGCTCGAAACAGTCGCTGGAGCAGACCTCTCGGCTGACGCGTGCGTATAGCTCCGAGAACTCGTCGACGATCAGCACGGTGGATTTGAGCGGTTCGGTCGCCAGGCCAGCCTCGGAGGCGGGCGGGGCCGGTAGCTGCGGAGGAAACAGGCTCGAAATCCACCGCGCCATCCCGACCTTCGTAAGGCCGTTCGGCAGTGTATGAAAGGTCGCTCGAACGACCTGGTGTCCCCGGTTCCTGAGCTCCAACGCGACACGTGAGGCGATCGACGACTTTCCTGACCGCTCTTGTCCGTGGAGGAGCACTGCGCCGGAGGGTGAGGAGAGAACACCGAGGAGGTTGGCCACCAGAGGGTCGCGACCGATCAGCTCGCTGGTCGCCATCTCGGGTCCAAGCCGCATCGTGCACGGATTCGGTCGGATGGCCGGGAATGGCTCCTTGGTGCACACCCGCAGCACGTGGCGTTGGGCCGACCCGATGCGGCGGCGGCCCAGCCGATCCAGGCATCGAATGTGGAGGCTCAGTGCGATGGCCCCGTCAGCCGACTTGGCGCGTAGTGGCACTGAGAACTCCACCGCCCCGCCGCTCCGGAGCCTTTCCGCGATGCCGTGAATGATCTCGCCTCGCCCCGAATCGTCGGAGTCCGGGTGTCCGACCAGGAGCTGAACCGAACCCGCGGAGCATGTGCTCGTGTTGATCGCCCGGAGCTGCAAGCGGATCTCCTCGGTGAGCGGGTCGACCCAGTATGTGTCCGCGCAGGGCTCGATCCGTAGTGTCGGCGATGCTGCCTCCAACCGGTTCGCCACGGCCTGCTCGATGGACAGACGCAACCTGATCAGCGGCTCGCGCGCCAGGTAGGACAAGTACGTCGGTCGCGCGACGATATCTCGGACCAGCTGATCAATGACGTTCACGAGGTCAAGGCTTTCGGTCTCGATCTGATCGATGTCTGCGGTGTTGCCGTGTAGCCCCACCGCGCGAACAGCGACAGTGGTCGCGAGCATGAGGCGCTCCCGATCGAGTGGCGAGGATCGCACCTTTGCGGCCACGTCGGCGAGGACGTCGCTCGCCGCCCCACGGGCCCCCCACTGGAGCGCTGTCTCAAGCTGTTCGGCCAGCTCATTCCGGATGCGGCCGTCCTGGTCACCGACCGCCTGCCAGAGGTCGTACAGTTTGGCTCCGGGCGCCGAGCGGGGGTGTAGATACTCGCGGAGCGCCGTTCCCACGTCGTCCTGACCGGAGAGCGACTCAGCCACCGGCTCCGCGATCCGGGTGCGGAGCGCAAGATCGCGCAGGGCCTCGAAGACGGGCACCCAACTGCCGTGCTCGAGCGCACAGCGCTCCGCTGTGAGTGCGGCGGCCGCCCGCCAACCCCTCGGGCGGTCGTGGAGCACGTTGTCAAGGCGGACTCGGCCGCCCGGTCCGAGCACGTAGAGCGCGAACAACCGGACCGCGTAGCTCGTTGGTGGCGCAAGGGCGATGGCCTCTGCGAGCAGGGCCTGCCGGACCTCCGGCGGATGCCCCGCTACTTCGGCAAAGGTCGCGAGTGCGTCGAAGTGGCTCGACAGCCACACGCGCACCATCAGGTCGTCGGCGAGCTGGAAGCGCCTCACAGCGGACGCAGCGGAAAGGAAGAGACGGGCACGGTCGGCACTATAGGGGTGGAGCGGCAGTGCGGCGGCCTCGCTTGCTACGCGCCGTGCGTCGTCGAGTGTTACGGTTCCCGCCCCGACCGCCTCTGGGTCGAATCCGACGAGAGGAGCCGACTCGAGGTGGGCCGACGCAATGACTCCGAACGATACGCCGTGGTCCGGGTCCGGGTCCCAATCGAAGACGTCGTCCTCCCCTCCCGCGCCAGGTCGGACCCCGATTCGTTGTATGAGTCTGCGAGTCTGCGAATCGTCGGGGTTCTTTTCGAGTGCCTCGAAAAGAGCTTGGCGGGCCTGTGTTAGCTGGCCAAGCCTCGTAAGCGAGTAGGCCTCGCGCCGCGCAAGCGACGCTCGCTCCGACTCTGAGGCTTCCCGCTTCAGAAGGTCGAGTTCCTTGAGTGCCTCTTGGTGGCGGTGGAGGTGGGCGAGTAGCGTCGCAAAGTGGTTGCGGACGGCTCTTGCCTGGGGTGCCCGCCGGAGGAAGACGCGAAGTTCCTTCAGAGCCTCTTGACCGCGGCCACGCTGGTGCAGGAGCGAAGCCAAGTCGTTGACCGCTGCCTCGGGTCTGTGGCCCTTCTCGACGGCTGTGCGGTACAGCGTGAGCGCACCCTCTGGGTCGAAGGAGGCCATCTCCTTGGCACGGACGACGAGGGAGCCCCCGGTTTGCGAAACCGCATGTTGGACCAGAGCAGAGCTCGAGAGCCGAACGTGCACCGCGCGCTCGTAGGGGTGCCCGGGCGAAGGACGTCGCTCGAAGCGCACACCGATGCCCCGCCACGCGTGGGTCTGCAGCCGCCGGCGCAGCTCTTCATCTTCGACGTCATCGAAGCGGAAGAATAGGGTCGTCATGTCGCTGGACTGGATAAAGCCGAACTGCTGGACACCGAAGGACGCGATGTATCCTGGCGCGACCGACACTACATCCGCGATCGCCGTGTCGAGCAGATCCTGGATCCGACTGTCCTCCGCCTGGAGCTCAGGCCGCGCGGCGAGTGGAAGCGACTGGACCGCCAGCTTCAGCCCCCCTAGCTGGAGGGCCGAGGGCTGGTTGGCGAGCACGCGGTGTGCCATCGCCTCAAGGACGTCACTCCGGCCGATGTGGTGGAAGACGAGCCGGAGACTACGGCCGAGGACCTCGACGCTGGCGTCGGCTAGCGCAGGGATGGCCAGGACGTCCGCGAGGCCGGAATAGGCTTCGAAGCTGATTGTCAGTCTCAAGAAGACCCGCCACTCGGGCTGGAGCTGACGTGGCGGCACGCAAAGGAACGAGCGCCGCAGCGCCACCCAAACTCGCTCCGGGGCCTCTAGCTGCTCGCCCAGGCGCGCCAGCAACATCCAGGTCGGGCCGTCGTCGCGCCGCGCTGCCACAACCGCAAGTGCGTCGTAGCCCCCCACGAGGTCGCCAGACCGAAGCCGGGTGGCGGCGGCGCCGAGTTGGGGATCGTCGGACGCCGGGAAGTCGTCCGGGGTAAGCGGCGGAAGGCGCGCCCGCGCGAGCTCTGCCAGTTCCCGAGACACATCTTCCGGTAAGGGAATGTGCCCCGGCTCGGTGCTGTGCGCCTGAATGCCCGCGACCGCAGCAAGTTCCTTGATCTCGCGGACGGCAAGGATGCGCATTGTGTCCGCGTTCGGTCTCACCAGGACGTGGGATGGTGTAACGTTGCCGAGGACGCCGGAGGCGGTCACGCCGGACCGCAGCTGGACGACGACCTCCCTGCCGACAAGCGATGACCAGTCAATCACAGGCAGACCGACACCGACAGAGCACGTGCCACGGTGTGCTCCGGCGTCCAACACTCCTCGCCACCCTCGATTCCTCGGGACGCAATGTGAAGCTGTTCGGCCCAGTCGAGCACTTCCTCGATGGTTTCACCAGACTGGGGCTCGAGCACGGTCATCACGTCGGAGGCGGGAACGGCCACACATCCGCCTGCCGCCCCAGCGTCGTAGGACAGGGCGGATAGCGCCCTGACTACTTCCAGCCGTCGACCTTCGAGCCCGACTGCCGACAGGAATGCCGAGGCCAGCTCCGGTGTAGCCATGGCAGTGTCGAGTGCCCCGAGTGCCTGTTGCCACCTCTGCGGCGCGCTGGCGGACAGCCGGTGCAACGCGGCCAGAAGTACTGTCCAGTAGCCCGTGCAGTGGCGGATTGCCGTCCGCGCCTCGAGACTCGCAGGAAGGGCACCGGTTTCCTCTAACCAATGGCGAACGTCGTCGTCGGACCAGCGCTCAATGCGCTCGATCCGGATGTCCGGCCAACTTGGGGGAGGACGCGCGAACTCTGCACGGTAATGCCAGGCTTTCCCCGGTCCGGCGAGAAAGATCACATGGACGGCATCCTGGGAGTAGAGCGCCGTCGCCCGCCCCTGGGCGGACCGGAGCCAGGATTCGTCCCAGGCCACGTCGTCCCCGACGAGCAGCAGCGTGGTCCCGGTCCGACGCTCGCTCCTCAGCGAATCGAATGCGGTGTCCAGCGCCGGGAGCAGCGGCCCCTCGATCCGGCGCACGGCCTGGCGTGAGAACGACGAGGCGAGCGCGACCTCAATCTGATCGAGACCGAGCGCGAGTGAGCCGATTAGAACGTGCACTCGCTTGCCACCTTTGCTGTTGTCGCGCAGGTCGTATTCCTGCCGCTGCAGCAGCGGACTGAACAAGGCGTGCCCATCCGGCCCCTCGAACTTCTCCCTAGCAGCGGCGGCCCCGAGCGGTTCCTCCGCATCCCGCATGCGGGACAGGACCTCCAGGATTTCCCCTTCGGGACCGAGCAGGAGGAGCACGTTCTGATTTCGGAGCGTGAAGTTCGTGCCGACCGCCCGGAGTACACCAAGCTGGACCATCTCCTCGAGGTACAATCGGACGGACGACTCGGTCATGTCCTCGAAGCCCATAGGCCAGTAGACTTGGCCATACCGCAATGTCCACTGCACAGAGAAGCCAACTTTGTCGGAGGCCGGCACCTCGTCCATTAGGATCGCGAAGCCCATCGCGTACGCGATGACCTTGTATCTCAGGTCGAGATCCAGTGTGAGGCCGAATCGATAGCGAATGGCCTCCCGCAGGTCCTTCTCACGGTACGCCCGTTCGAGATCGTCTGAGCGAATGACGGTCGGCACCGGGGTCTCAGGCGTCTCCCTTTCTGCAATCAGGTGCTTGAGCAGCAGCTCGCAATAGAGCTGGATCAGGCTCGGGTAGTAGTTGGTCTGCGACAGTATGCGCGTTACGAGATCGGGGGACTCGAACTGGAACCCCATCGCGCGGAATGGGACATCCACGAGCTCCCGGGCCGCCTTCAGCTCCTCCCCTTGCATCATCGGGCCAATGCGCCTCGGGCTAAGCTGCCCCAGCGGATGGTTGCCGCGAAGCGATGTACGCAGGACGTTGTGTAGTCCTGCCAGCACGACGCGAAAGCGGTCCTTGGTGCTCACAGACAGCTCGCGCAGTATGCCCATCATGGCGTAGCCGTCCGGCTGTCCCGGGCGACGGATGGCGTCGTACGCCAGGAAGTTGTCGGCCTCGTCGAGGAGGAGCAGTAGAACCCGGCTCGAGTCCTCGAGCAGCCAACTGCGGAGGTGGCCGATAAGGACGCCAGGTCCTCCCTTCCTTGGCTGAAAGTGGTTCGGAACGAGCGGGATGTGGGTTCGGCTAGCCAGCTCCTTGATGCGTTCGCCGAGATGGATCCAGAAGCCTTCGGTGAGCTGCTTGATATCGAGGTAAAGCGCGACCTTCTGATCAGCGGGTTTGTGGAAGCTGTGCGCGACGTTGTGCAAGAGCACCGTTTTGCCAAGTTGGCGCCCTCCGTAAACAAAGCTGACCTCCCCCCGCTCGATCGCCTTCCGCTCCGCAAACCGTCCGTAGAACATCTCCGGTGGGCAAGTGCCGGCGCGGGCACTGTAGGGCTCGACGAATGTGAACGGGAGGGTGGCGGTGAACAGGGAGCGATGCGGGTCACCGGGCGACAGGCACACGTACGCCAACGCTATGTCGTCGACGACCAACACCGGGAGGCGCTTGCGAACGCACTCCGTGGCCATCTCACTCCGCTTCTGTCGGTTCATCCTACCAAACCAAAAAACAATTCGGGCGGGGTCGTCAGGATGTGGGACGCCGAAGTCGGCGAGCACCCGAGCCGCGTGAGGCCGATCCCAGTAGCAGTGCACGCTGTACCCTCCCCTCGCCGCGGCCGATCCGAAGGCTGGTACCGGGCAGCGCTCCGGATCGGGCTCTTGACCTGACTGAAACTGTATTGTGAGGGGTCTGCCGGGGATCACTCTCAGCGAAGTAATGCGGGCCCACCCAAGTTTCTGGAGAATGTCACGCGCCATGTCCTCGGAGACTGTGCGGTCCCGCCGCAGCTTCGTGTGTCTCCAAGCCCGGAGTGCGTCCTGGGCGCCCTGGATCCGCTTCCCGTCCAGCTCTGTGAGCCGTAGCCCGCCCAACGGCTGGCGCTGCTCGATGTTCCTGAGGAACGACTGCCAGCGCGGGTCCTCGGGCGACGCAGCGTCCAGGAGTCCGAGTCGCTGATCGAGGTCGTCAAGTGCGTCCACGAATTCCCAGGGTCCGCCCCCAGGTGCGGACTCCGCCGACAGCTCGCCATCTGCCTGGAGCTGGCCGATGTAGTCGTTCGCGGTCACGATGTCTTCATTCGCCACCGACTCCTCGACCCGCCGCCGATCATCGGCGGAGACCCGTGACCCGAACGCTGCCAATTCTTGGAGGATCTGGGCGCGTTTGTCGTCGATCTGCCTGCGCAGCTCGTCGCGCTGCGCCGCCAGCCCCTCCCGTTCGCGGACGAAGTCCTCGACATGCTCGCTCCGCTCCTCGGTACGCTCGACCTGCGCGATCAACGCCGCGCGGGTGCTCTCGGGGACGGCGCCTCGGCCGAAGGCCCGCTCGATATCGAGCCTGAACGATGCAAGCGCCTTGCGGATCGCGGTGCGCTCCCGGGCGAGCCCCTCTGCGCGCCGCAGTTCGAGTGTTTCAACGCCCGGTGGTCCCTCAGCGGTCGCGAGTTCGATGAGCAGTCTGGAGCCGACGTGGTCCCCATGCTCGAGCCGGACGTCGAAGGCGGCAGCAGCATCTGGGGTCGAGATTGCACCGCGAAGCAGCTTTGGCAGCAGGGCGGTTGCGCCCTCGGTCGGACGCCACCATGCGTCCAGCTGGGCCCCCGAGCACAGTGCGTCTCTCATTAGCACGTGCACGAGCGCCGGCTCCGCTAGAGGGAGCGACAATGCAGGGTCGACTAGCTCCTCGATCCGCTGCAAAGACTGACAGAGGATGGTGGCCCCGATTTTCCAGGCTGCGTTGTCGGGGACGTCGGTATGCCCTTCGAGCGTGTTCCGAAGCGAGCCGCATCGCGCCGCCAGCGTCCGCGCCACATCCGTGTGGTGGGCGACGTCGCCGGCCGCGGCGACACGTTCCTCGCTGTCGAGGAGGTCGATCCATTGCTGCGCCAGGCCGACGGCAGGCTGCAAGCGCTCGAAGAGCCTGTTCGGCTCGCCGCCCTGAATGTCCCGGCCCCCTCCGCGGCGGTTCACGGCCCGATCGACCCGATGGATGCGATCGTAGATGAGCCGGCGATTCGACACCTCCTCGATGAGCGCCTCGACATCGGATTTCCGGCTCCGGTCACCCACCCGGATCGGGTCTAGAAGGCGGTGTAGGACTCCCTCTGGTCCTCGCTCGATCCAACGCCTCCACACCTCGCTCGACGGCGCGAAACGGAATACCCTCGGCGTGTCCAGCCACTCCCCTACCTGGGTACGGAGCCGACCTAGCCGGGCGTCTCGCGAGTCGGGGCCCTGGAGATCCCGGAGGAGGAGGAGGTCGAGGGGGACACCATGATCGGCAACTGCTAGAGCGATCTCGGCGACCGCGTGGAAGTCTGGGAGCTCGCGCGCGAGCAGCGCGTCGCAGCTGCGAAGCAGGTTTGCGGCCCCTCGATCGGCTGCAACCACACCGGCCGGAATCAGCGCCGCCCCGAGGGCCAGGGCCATCGCCATGCCGCCATCATCATTGTTTTCCAGCTGAGCGACGAATTCGGACGTCTCGGGGGTCCAGTGCATCTCGACCAACCGCTTTGCCAGGTCGCCCCGCGGCCTGCTGAGCTGCTGCGCTGCCGCCAGCACCCCGAGGAGCCATGACGGTAAGCACATGCCCTGTGGCGTGGACGACACTTCCAGACTGCTGGCGACGCAGTACCCCAGCCCGTGCCTCCCCTCTGTGGCGAGGGCCCAGATAAGTAGTGCAAGCTGGCGCCCGTCGGGAGGGCCGTTCGCCGCCAAGCATCGCTTGGCAAGGTCCGCCGCGGCGGGGAGAGGGGGTGCTAGATCCGCCACGGTAAGCAGAACGGTGGGCCGAGAGCAGCTGTCCGCGGTCTCGGTACGCCAAGGCCAGGAGACCGTTTCGGGGGTCGCCTCGTCGCGTCGTGCCGGTCGCGATGCCTCCCCGATGGCAGGATTCCGCACCATCGGCTGCAAGCGCACGGTGCCGCGCATCGCCTCGGCCTGCGCCGAGAACACGTGGACCAGCCGCCAGAACGCACTCACCTCGGCAGGTTCCGCTATCGGTGCGGAACCGCGCATGTGCTCAATCGAGTCTGCTGCCGGCTCCGCACCGGGGCCGTCATCGCCGACTGCCGATGCTGCGAACGGGTCCTCGGGGAGTTCTGGGACCGGCTCCACCGAGGGAGGGGAATTGGGCAGCGGCTCCTCCGAAGTGATCTGTCTGGGACTGGCCGCCAGCTCGGCAACTGGCTGCCATCGCGCCGCAGACACATGTGGGGCGGGCTCGTGCCGGTTGGAAGCCGGCTCAGGTTTGAGGGGCGTCCGCGCGCCGGGGGCGGGCTCCGCGTTCGTCTCGGGCTCCGCGATTGACTCAGGAGGCTGTCCGAAATCGCCAGTGACGATCGAGATATCCCCAAGCAGGATCCCGACGAGCGTGGGATAGCCGAAGGCGGTCTTGACCCTCTCGAGCACCTCATCGCTGTGCACGCCGGAGACTGCCACGAGGACCGCACCCAGAGCGTTCTCGAGGGCGGCAAGCTCGCCTGAATCGGGGATCTCCGCCGCTTCGCAGATCCGCCTCGTGCGCTCTAGGGCTGCCTGGACAGGACGGATTGCGAGGCTAGGCCCCTGCAGTTTCCCGGCCCCATCAATCAGTTCATGGAGGCGGTTCGACCCATCCGCAGAGAGACCTTCGAGGATCAGGTCCAGTGCGTCCGCGGAGCACGCGGAGAGATCGACCTGGATGCCTTTGTGCGCTGCGAACGAGACGACCTGTTCGTGGAGCGTGGCGACGACGGAGTCCGCTTCTTGTAGGCGGCGCTGAAGGTCGCTCCCGGGCGGCGACCCATCTTCGACGGCCCTGTCCGCGGCGTCGCGAAGGGCCGGGGCGAGGTCACGAACCAGCGACCTTGCCTCCGACACCCGTCTCCTGAGTTCATCAATCGTCGTGAGGTTGAACTGCATTCGTCACCTGCAAAGTGTCGTTCCGCCGACGGTAATCGATCGCCTCGTCCGGTGTCAACATGACCCCGGAGCGCGACACCAGCGATTGATGTACATCACCTGCGGCGCGACGCAACGCCCGGGGCGTCACCGAGCGCCGCTCGCGGCCGATACCACCCCGGTCCGCGCGTACTCAACCCCGGAACGGCAGGCACCGGCAACGGCGAGGGCAGGCCTCCCGCGAGTTGTCGTTCTGCGCAAGGGGCGGCGGGCCCGTTCTGCCGCGTGAGGCGACCGCCTCCGGGCGCTCACGGAGTCCCGCGACGAGTGGTTCGCCTGCGGTCGTCAGAGCGAGGCGAAGGCATCCCAAGGGGGCTGCCCAGCCCTGCTCGTGCGACGTCTCGTCACGCAGTGTCACCGAGCGAAGGAATCGCATCAGGTTTCTCAGACGCGTCTCACGGTCGACAAGACGAGGAAGCCCGACGGGCGCTCAGTCCAGTGGCGGTCGTCCTCGGCGAATACGCGGTCGAGGGCCCCGTCGCTACGGCCCCCGATGTCTCGGACCCCGACGACGAGGCCGAGCTAACCGAGCGCCTCGAATCGCCGAGGCGGCAGGCTCCACACGTAGGCGCGGGTCCGGTCGGGGACCCTGTGGGGCCAAGCGCTTGCGGAGTCGACCGAGCGGTCGACCGGCAGGTCACCTACCAACGCCATGTCTCCACACGAGGGCCTGGCTCGGGCCCAAACTCAGCGCTATCGGGAGCGGCGAGCGAGAGGCCCCACAGGAGCGGCCCGTGAAGCGCTCCTGCATGGATCTCGGAGGCGACTGCTGTCATCCTCGAACTCCGCGCGACGACCCCCGGAGGCGGTCGTGTTGGCTCGGGTGGCGGCTGTCGGAGGCAGCCAACGCCGAATCGGGGGCGCTGTAGCGGGCGTGCCTGCGGCCGGGAGGCCTCGTGAGAACTAGACCATTCGACGACCTCGCTCGCGCGTTCCTCGCGCGCTGCTTCGGTCACCAGACGTCAGACGGCGGGCTGCCAGAGACGTTTCCTGGCACGCCCCCAGGCTACTGGACTTCCAGCGAGGTCTACGCCGCGATCTGCGAGTTCGAGCTCTACGACCTCTGCCCGGTCGGGGCAGTCGACGCCCTGGAGCGCTGGCTGATTCGTGGCCAGCAGACGCTCGGAGGCCGGGGCTTGTGTCACTACCCCGCAGGTCCCGGTGCTCGATGCATTGTAGAGGCCAGCGCAGCTCTGGTGATTGGGCTACGCGCCCGGCACGTGCACCCGGAGATCGTCGCGAGCGTCCAGGCCTGGCTGCTGGTCGCTCAGGCCGCGGACGGAGGTTGGGGGATCAGCGAGGGAGAGCCCGGGCGGGTGTACTCGACCGCGTACGCGATCATGGCGCTCGACCCGATCACCCACGCCGATGCTCGTCGACGCGGGTCCCGTTGGCTCACGGACTGTCGTCTACCCGATGGCGCCTGGCCATTCCGTCCTGCGGTGACCACGTCGTCGTGCACGACCACTCAGCTCGCGGCATCGGCTCTCGGAATGCGGCCTGCCGATCCGACGTCCGACGTCGTGCGGCGGCACCTCCTCCAAGGAGCGGAAGGGACTTCGCTCCTCGAGGAGGACGAGATGCCGACCACCTCTGGCTGGAAGATGAGCTATTCGTACGCTCCGCGCCTCGTCTGCCTCGGAGGCGGGCTCACGCTGTCCGAGGGTCGAATCGACGATCCAGTTCTGGCGCGGCTTCTGCGGGCATTGGCCACCTACGAAGTTCGCGCTCGTCGGATCGGCCGACCTGGAGTCGACAGTTCGGACGAGCGCCTTTGGCACTACATCGAGTTCGCGTGGGGCTACGGCCTCGTGCGGAGCGCTCTGTCCCGGTTGGGTGGGGCGATTCAGGCGAGGCTGGCGGACTACGTCGCACTCCGGCAGACGGAGATCGATCGTTCGACGGTTCTCGACTCCGTCGCGCCGCCCCTGGCGGCCCTTGTTGCTCGGCTCTGGAACGAGGACGAGACCGCAGCGGAGCGATTGACCACGCTCTCAGCGCTCGCTGAGACGACCTGTCGGATTGTCCGGGCTCACGCGGCTGCTGAGCTCATAGCGTTTCCCGAACATCGGCACCTTGCGCTGGCCGCTGTCCGCGAGTCTCCCGCGGGCGCTGGCCACAACCTTTGGTCGCTCACCGCGAAGCTGGCGCGGGTGTCGCCAAGTAACCCAGTCGCGTGTGAGCTAGCCGAGTCCAGGCAACTGCTCCAGCGTTGGCTGAAGCGCCGTAACGACCATGCGCACCGTCCGGCGAGCACTCCGGCCGGGCGCAGCCAAGCCGTCCTCCTTTGGGACAGGGACACCACCGAGGTCTTGCGCCGCCTAGGCGTCCTCCGCAGAGGCCTATGCACCGTCGACGAGGTGGGGCTGCCTTCTGGCATCCCAGTCTATCGCTACCGGGTTCGCGACTGGATCGGGAGAGGGTCGCGTGTGAGGGAAGGCTATCTCGAGACGTTCCGTCGCCTCCCGGATCGGCTGGGACATGTCAGTGACCAGGCGGAAGCCGTCGCGCGCGAGGTCCGGCTCGTCTACACCGGCTCGGCTGACGGTGAGAGCTCCCCATTGCGTCTGCTGTCTCCATTTGTCTTCCGAGCTGCCTGCCCGACTTGCCGACATCAGCACTTCTTTCTGCTCGACGGGCAAACTGAGGTGCTTGGCCCCCACGCCTGCCGCCTGACCCTGACGGCGGGCGAATGCGGAACCGAACTGAGTGTCGAGTGGAGCGACGGGGCCGTCCTCTCAGACTGAACCCCACACTGCCCTCACTTTCCGGTACTTAGCGCCATCCCGCATGCTCACGTCGCCACCCCGCGATCGCCTCCCGGTCCCGCCCGAGAACGACGACCCGATGTCGTCCCGGCACCGGCGGCCTTGCCGCAAGCCGCACGGGCCAGACCGCGTACGCCGGCAGGAACCGCCCCACGTAGTCGCGAATGGCCGCGTCCAACATCCCGCCCAGGCCACTAGCGCGCATCGTCGCCTCGGCCTCCATGCGCCACGCGATGACCTGGTCAGGCTCGGCCATCACGAGTTGCAGCATCGCGTCGAGCCGGTCGCGCCACGGCGCGTAGCGAGCGAGCAGCGCGTCCACGACCGCGAACTCCGCCTCCGCCGCAGCGAGTGGATCCGGCGTGAAGCCAAGCATCCAGCCCTCGAACAGAATCAGGTCTACGGGCCCAACGACCACGCGGCTCTCTGGAGCGCGGTCGCCGAGCCCGCCGTGCGCGGCCTTGTCATAGACCGGCAGCGCGATGGGCCCCGTCTCCGTCGTCAGCGCCTCCAGCACCTGCGTCCCGAGCGCCACGTCGTGCGTTCCGGGGTAGCCGCGCTGTGCGAGGTAGCGGTTCCCGGCGTATGTCTCAGAGACCGCGGCCTGCTCCGCGCGCGTGAGGTAGAAGTCGTCGATCGACACACCCACGGCGCGTACGCCCTCCTCGGCGAAGCGGCGCTCCAGCCAGCGCACGAGCGTCGACTTACCGGCGCCTTGCGGGCCGTTGATGCCCAGGACGAACGCGCGACCGGGGACTCGCTCGGCCAGCAGGTCCCGGCACCACGCGAGGACGTCAGCGCGCAGCACGCGCGTGGAGCTCCAGCAGGACGCCCTCGCGCAGCGCGCCGGGGGAGACGCGCAGCTCCTCGATGCCCAGGGTGTCGAAGGCGGCGCGGAGTACGGCGAGGCCGCCCGCGAGGACGTTGGCCCGGTCCGGGCGCAGACCCGGCAAGGCCAGGCCGGCGACGCGACCGGCGCGACACAGCGCTCCCTCCAGCTCGGAGAGGCCGCGCGAGGTGACCGTCCCGTCGGTGACTCCGGCGGCGGCGAGCATCGCCCCGGCGCTCTGAATCGTGCCCGAGGAGCCAATCGCCTCATCGAAGCCGAGAGCGCGCACGCGCGGCGCGACGTCGGCCATGGCCTGGCTCGCCACGTCGATCGCCGTCCGCAGGTGTCCCGGCGTGATGAGGCCGCGAGGAAAGCGCTGCCGGGTCAGGGTCACGCAGCCCACCGGCCGGCTCTCCGCGAGGTGAACCGCGTGACCGTCGCCGACGGCGCACTCGGTGCTGCCGCCGCCGATGTCGAGCACGAGCCGCCGTCGCTCCGGGCGTGGTGGGACGGCGTACGCCACGCCCCGGTAGATGAGGTGAGCCTCCTCGATGCCTGGGATGACCTCGATCGGGTGGCCGATCAAGGTGGTTCCACGCTGAACGAACGCCGCGCGATTGGAGGCGACTCGGAGCGTGTTCGTAGCGACGACCCGGACGGCGTGCGGCTGCCAGGAGCGCAGCACGTCCCCGAAGTGGCGCAGGACGCGCAGTCCCCGGCGCTGTGCGGCGTCAGACAACGTCCCATCGCGGCGGAGCCCGGCGGCGAGCTGAACGGTGGCCCGAGCGCGATCGATGACGGAGATCACCGGCGGGGCGCCGGGCGTCACGTGTGCGAGCTGCGCGTGAAAGCTGTTCGAGCCGAGGTCCACGACGGCGAGCAGTCGGGCCGTCATGGCTGCGCGCCGCGCGGCCCGCTGAGCGCGCGTCCGCCGTCCACGGTCAACGTCGACCCGGTCACAAAGCGTGCGCCGTACAGGTACGCCACGGCCTCGGCGACGTCCTCCGGCGTGCCGAGGTGGCCGAGCGCCGAGCGGCGCTCTTCGTAGCGCAGCCCCGCGTCGGAGAAGTCCGCCGGCGGCAGGACCGTGCCCGGGACGACGAGGTTGACCCGCAGCCGCGGCGCGAGCGCGAGCGCCATCGCGCGCGTGAGGTGGTGCAGCGCGGCCTTGCTGGCGCCATGAGCGGCGTAGGCGACGACCGGCTCGGTGGCGAGGAAGTCGCCGACGTTCACGATCGCACCACCGTCGCGTACCAGCGGCGCCAACGCCTGGATCACCAGCAGCGGCGCCTCGACGTTGTGCGCCATCGCGCGCCGGAGCGCGGCGACGTCCAGCGACTCCCACGGGACGCGCTCGAAGCGGCTGGCGCTGTTGACGACCAGGTCGAGGCTGCCGGGCCCCGCGACGACCAATTCAGCGAGACGCGCGACGGCGTCCGGGTCGGTGAGGTCGGCCGCGACGACCCAGGCGCGTCGTCCCAGCCCGCGGCATTGCGCTGCGACTGCCGTGGCCTCGGCGTAGGAATCCATGGCCCGATGGTGGACCACGACATCCATGCCGCGCGTCGCAAGCTCCACCGCGATGACGCGGCCCACGCGGCGTGCGGCGCCAGTGACGAACGCGGTTCCAATGAGAGGCGACATCGAGCCAGCGATAGCGCGAAATCACGTCGCTGTCATCCGTGGCGAGCCGCTTGACCTCAACGCGGTGTCAAGGCACCGTGTCCCCTACGCGGGCATCCGAAAACAGAAGGAGGGCGGAGCATGAGTGAACCCACGGGCACGCTACACGCGGCGTTGTTCAAGCTGTGGACCGAGGGCGGCTGGGAGGATGCGCAGAGCGACCTCGCCACGCTCGCCGGCCTCGATGCGGCCATGGTCGCGCAAGGGAAGGCCGCCGGGTTCGTCTCGCATGGCACCGTCGACGCGACGGTCATCGTCCGGGCCGTGCCTCGGTCTGTGGCCCAGCAGCTCCTGCCGGCCAACCTCGAGCTCATGCCGCTCGCGGCAGCGCTTACTCCGCCGGGGACGCACCCCGTGCTCATCGTCTGCGCGCACACGGTCCTGCCCGCCGCGACGGCCTGGGCTGGTGCCGAGGACGTCGTCGAGGTGACCGTCGCTGTTCCGTGCGTCCAGCTCCGGTCGGTCGGTACGCCCACCCGCGGGCCGTTCCTGCATCCCGTCGCCGTCCTGCGCCAGAGTCTGCCGCACCGGCTCCGCATGGTCGGCATGCCGTTTCACGCCACCAAGATCACCGCGGTTGCAGGCGTGTGGACTCTCGGCGGGGTCGACATCGCGCCGTCACTGCCTACCCCAGGCCAGACCTCGCCTCCCAGCGTGCCGATCGCTGAGCACCGCCGGTTGGCGCGCTTCTTGGACCAGCTCACCCTCGTCTCCATCGATCGCTTCGCGCCCAAGTCTCTCGAGGCGTCGCCGCTCGCGGGCGAGGCGTTCTCTGTGCTGCGCTCGGCATACTCGGCGGCCGGGTCGCTCAACGCCACCGCCCCTCACAAGATCGTCCTTGCGGCCGATGCGCCCCAGCTCAGCCCGCTCGTGGTGAGCCTCCTCCACGACGCCGACGCGCCCGAAGGCCTCATCGGGGCCTACCGGGTGCAGGCGCCCATCGAGCTCGGGAGCCCCATGCCGCTTCCGCCCGTCACGATGTTCGCTGCGCTTGGCTCAGGTCTTCCACCGGCTCGGGTCGCCGTCATCGGCGGCGGCCCCTCCGGCTGCGCCGCAGCGTACTGGCTCGCACGCTCCGGCGTGCAGGTCGAGCTCTTCACCGCCGGCTTTCGACTTGGCGGCAAGTGCGCCTCGTCCGTCGACCCCAACGCCCACGACCGCATCGTCGAGCACGGACTCCACGCCTTCGTCGGCTTCTACGACAACGCGTTTCGCACCGTGCGCGAGGTCTACAGCACGGCGGGAATTCCAATCGACGGCCCGCTCGGACAGCCCTTCGAAGGCGCCTTCATCCCCGAGAAGGACCCAGGGCTCATGGACCTCTGGAACGGTCACTGGCGCTTCTTCAAGTCGCCGCAGCCGCCCAAGGGTGGCATCCCCGGCACGATCCCGCTCCTGCCCCTGCCGACCTGGTCGGCCATGGCCAGCGCCGTCGCGAGCGCGCTGACCTGGATCGTGACTCAAGGGCAATCGATGCTCCTGTTGAGCACGGCCGCCGTCGCCGCGTTTCAGTCCGCGATCGCCTCGCTCATGACCAACACCCAGCTCGCGGCGCTCCTCTCGGCCTTCGGTCTATCCCCGGGGCTCGTCGCCCAGCCCATCCTCACGATCGTCGGGCTCATTGCCGGCGTACTCCAGATCCTCGCGGTCTCCTGGGCGACCCTCGGCGCGCTCATCTGGCCCACGATCTTGGGGCTTGGCGTCCTGCTGCTCGAGGCGATGCGTGCGGCGTTCCGCGTGGTGCTGCTCACGATCGGCACCTTCTCAGGCAAGGCCTGGTTCCTCTGGACGGGCATCGAGGTCATGCTCACCGCGGCCATCGGCCTGCTCAAGGAGGGCGTGACGCACCTCGATCAGCTCGACGATCGCGAGCTTCGCGCCTGGCTCAGCGGCCACGGACTCCACACGAGCGCCTACAACGCTGCGGCGCTGACGCATTTGCATGAGACGCTGTTCTCTCACGATCCCCTCCCGCCGACGTCCCCAACGCACCAGGTCAAGCCAGGACAGCTCGCGGCGGGCGTCGGTCTACGCTGGCTTTTCCTCGAGAGCTTCGGCTACCAGGGCCACCCGGCGTATCGCTTCCTCAAGAGCACCGGCGCGACGGTGTTCACGGCGTACTGGGAGGCGTTCGAGGCTCTCGGCATCAAGGCTCACCTGTTCCACGAGCTCCACACCCTCGAGGTCACGGGTGCCGGGAGCGCGCGGGAGCTCGTCCGCGCCGTGTTTCGCGAGCAAGCCCGCCTCAAGGCGACCAACCTCGGGCTGGGGCTCAGCTACGATCCGTTCACGAGCCTGCCCTCTCCGACCCCCTCCGGCGCGAACCTCCGCGAGTGGCGCAACGAGGCGGACCTCACCCAGGTCGACCTCCCACCGGGCGCACCCGACGGCACGTTCATGACGGACGCCTGGCAGACCCGCTGGTCCCATGGCGACGTCGAGATCGGCGTCGGTCCCAACGCGCCCGTCAGCATCCCGGCGAGCGCCACGTTCGACGCCGTGGTCCTCGCCGTGCCCCCAGGCGCGCTGTACACGGTTGCGACCGACCTCGGCGAGCCCGCCAAGCCGTCGTACAACCCGCGCTGGAAGACGATGCTCGACGACATCCAGCTCGTCCGCACGCTGTCGATGCAGATTTGGTTCTCCAAGTCGCGAACGAAGCTCTATCGTGGCTCGCAGCGGCGGGGCCTGCTGTCGGGCTTCGCGCAGCCGGAGCCGAGCTGGGGCGACTTTACGCACGTCATCGCCGACGAAGGGTGGCCGGCGTCCATCCGGCCGAAGCACCTCGCCTACCTCACGGGCGCCGCGGGGCCCAAGCCGCGCGCGACGCAGGACCTGCCCAGCTCCACCCCCGCCAACACGCCCGCGCTAGCGCTTGCGCAGTGGAAGGCCGACGCCGAGCTCTGGCTCAAGAACCACGGCACGCTGCTCTACGACAAGTTCTTCACCGTGGACGCGCTCTGCAAGGCGATGACGGTGCCGGGTACGCCCCCGGCCACTCCCATCGAGCGCTTTCGCCAGCAGCACTTCGTCGCCGGGCTTCAGCCGACGGATCTCTACACGACGAGCCAGCCGACCAAGATCGACGGCGTGCGCCTGCGTCCCGACGAGACGGAGACGCAGAACCTCGTCATCGCCGGCGACTGGACCCGCACGCACCTGTCCTGCGGCTCCGTCGAGGCGGCCACGCAGTCGGGCATGATGGCCTGTAAGGCGCTTACGCTGCTACCGAGCTACGTGTGGGATCCTGGCTTCTGAGTCCGGGCGCCTCGTGCCCCGAGCGCGTCACGTACTCGTCGTAGGAGCCGTCGTAGCGCACGGGCCCGGTCGGGAGCAGCTCCAGCACGCGATTGGCCAGCGCGCGGAGGACCTGGCGATCGTGGGAGACGAACAGGATCGTCCCCTCGAAGCCCGAGAGCGCGCGGATGAGCACCCGCTTGGTCACGATGTCGAGGTGGTTCGTGGGCTCGTCGAGCACGAGCAGGTTGGGTCCGTCGAACAGGATCTTGGCCAGCGCGACGCGGGCCTTCTCACCGCCCGAGAGCACCTCGATCGGTTTCTCGACGTCGTCCCCCGAGAAGCCGAACGCGCCCGCCAGGTTGCGCAGCGTGCCCGGCGTGGCCAGCGGGGCATGGGCCGTGAGCTCCTCGATGACCGTGCGGCTCGCCGAGAGCTGCTCCATCTGGTGCTGCGCGAAGTAGCCCATGACGACCGAGGCACCGACGTCGATCTTGCCGCCATCGGCCTTGGTCACACCGGCGACCATCTTGAGCAGCGTGGTCTTACCGGCGCCGTTCTCGCCCATCAGCGCCCAGCGCTCGCCGCGCCGAACGAGCCAGTCGAGGCCATCGTGCACCTTGCGGGCGCCGTACTGCTTGGTGACCCCCAGCGCGCGCACGACGTCGTCGCCCGAGCGCGGCGCCGGCTTGAACTCGAAGGGCTTGGGGTCCTGCATGCGCTTGGGAGGCACGATGCGCTCGACCTTGTCGAGCTTCTTCACGCGGC
>SXOX01000150.1 GCA_005776585.1 Pseudomonadota bacterium
GCATCGGCCGGCCGCGCCCCGGGATCTTTGGCGAGGCACGTCAGAATCAGCGCCTCCAACGCCGCCGGGACGCGCCCCGGCGCCAACTCAGAGGGCGGTTGTGGCGGCTGGTTGGCCAGTGTGCGCGCCGTAGGTGACCGACCAGGAGCCATAGCCCGACATCTGCTCGACGACGAGGCTGGCCGTGCGCTCGGGGAGACCCAGACCGTCGTACTTCTCGGGCACCGTCGGCATGAGCAGCCCGGTCTCGCCGGCCTTGCGCATCAACGCGACGAGCGTGGGGAAGTCCTTGTGCTCGATGGCGTTGGCCTTGGGGAGCACCGAGCCCTCCAGGAAGTCCATCGAGGTCTTGCCGATGGCAAGCTCGTCGGCCGTGAACTCCTCCACGGTGAACATGGGCTGGGTGCCGACGCGGCCGAGCAGGAACTCGCCGCCCTTGGGAACGCTCTGGGTCATCGGGATCCTCCTGGAGAATGAATACTCATTCATTCGCACGATAGCCGACGGCCGCGCGCGATGCAAGTTCCTCGTTGCGAGTTCTGACCGACGAAGGTTTCGGTGGGCGCTAGGGGACGACGGCGCGGCGCGAGAGCTCGAGGTAGAGCAGCGCGAGCGCGACGGCCTGCCACGAGATGATGAGCCCGTCCAGGCTCGCCGCGACGAGCTGCGCGGTCAGCGTCTGTCCAAAGAGGGCCACGGCGAGTCCATGGGCGAGGGCACCCAGGCCGAGGTGGGCCATCCCGAGCGCGAAGAGCACGCTCTTGTGGCCGCGCGTGACGAAGTAGCTCCGCCGCAGCGCCTCGAGGGGACCCTGCCCTTCGCCCACAGCGATCGGGGCAGCCAGGCCGAGCATGCAGCCGATGACGATCGCCGGGACCACCAGCAACGCGAGGCCCAGGACCAGCGCGAGGCCAACGAGGAGCGTCGTCGCCACGACGCGGAGAATGGCGCGGGGGGCGAGGGAGGCGCTGCGCCGGAGCACGAGCCAGGTCACGTGGCCGGAGACGAGCACGCCGACCAGGCTGACGAGTCCGCGGTAGGTGGCGCCGACCCCAAACGCCGGCAACGGTGCGAGCGGGGGCAGGAGGCTCACCCCGACGGCCAACCCGCCGACGAGCAGGAGCGAGACGAGCAGCGCCGGCCACGCGTCGCGGGCCAGGACTCCCAGGGCGCGGGCGAGGAGCGGACCGGCGTAGACATCCTCGGCGCGCAGCGGCATCGGGCGTCTCTAGTTCTTCACGCTGGTGACGGGCGCCGGGATGCGGCCACCGAGGTGAATGAACGCGTCGGGCCGCATGGTGTTGACCGGCATGATGGGCACCTGGCCCAGCAGGCCGCCGTAGTCGACGAGATCGCCGACCTGGGCGCCGGGCACGGGCAAGAGCCGCACGCCGATGGTCTTGTGGTTGATGACGCCGATGGCCATCTCGTCGGCGATGATGGCCGAGAGCGTCTCCGCCGAGGTGTCGCCGGGGAGGCCGACCATGTCGAGGCCCACCGAGCAGACGGAGGTCATGGCCTCGAGCTTCTCGAGCGTGAGCGCGCCGTGCCGAACGGCGTCGATCATACCCAGGTCCTCGCTCACGGGGATGAACGCGCCGGAGAGGCCACCGACCGACGAGGTCGCCATCATGCCGCCCTTCTTTACCGCGTCGATGACCATCGCGAGCGCCGCGGTCGTGCCGGGCGCACCGACGCGCTCCAAACCGAGCGCCTCCAGGATGTTGGCGATGCTGTCGCCGATGACGGGGCTCGGCGCCAACGACAGGTCCACGATCCCGAAGCGCACCGGAGGACCGAGTCGCTCGACGACCTGACGCCCGATCAGCTCGCCCGCGCGTGTGATCTTGAAGGACGTGCGCTTGATGCACTCGGCGAGCGCGCCGCAGTCCGCGCTGGGGTTCTCCGCGCGCAGGCGCTTGATGGCGGCGAGCACGACGCCCGGACCGGAGACCCCGACATTGACGACGGTGTCTGGCTCGCCCACGCCATGAAAGGCACCGGCGACGAACGGGTTGTCCTCGACTGCATTGGCGAACACGACGAGCTTCGCGCACCCGATGCCGTGGCGATCGCGCGTGGCCTCGGCGGTCGACTTGATGACCGTGCCCATAAGACGTACGGCGTCCATGTTGATGCCGGCACGCGTCGTCGCCACGTTGACCGACGCACACACGCGCCGCGTGGACGCGAGCACCTCCGGGATGCTCTGCATGTGGCGCACGTCCCCGGGCGTCGCGCCCTTGTGGACCAAGGCCGAGTAGCCCGCGATGTAGTCGATGCCGAGCGCATCGGCCGCCTTGTCGAGCGCGGCGGCGAGCCGCAGGTAGTCGCCCTCGGCGAGGCCGTCACACACGAGGGACATGGGCGTGACCGAGATTCGGACGTTCACGATCGGGATGCCGTAGCGCCCCTCGATTTGACGAACGACGTCCTTCAGGCGCTCCGCACGGCGCATGATCTTGTCGTAGACGAAGCGGGCGAGCGCAAGCGGCTCCTTGGTCGGCGCGTCGAGCAGCGAGACGCCGAGCGTGACCGTGCGGATGTCCAGGCTCTCGCTGGCGACCATCTGCATGGTCTCGATGACTTCATGGTCAGTGTAAAGCATCGGACCTCAGACGCGGTGCATGGCTTTGAGCACGTCCTCGTGCATGACCACGCCCTGAAGGCCCAGCTCCTTGCAGGCCCCGAGCACCTCGGCGCGAAAGGCGTCGAAGGTCGTGCGCCGTGCCTCACCGAGCTCGACGACCAGGATCATGGTGAAGTAGCCCGCCACGATGGTCTGGCTCACGTCCTGAATATCGCCGCCGAGCTTGCTGACGGCGGTCGTGAGGCGCCCGAGGATCCCCGTGCGATTGATCCCGGTGGCGGTGATGACGGCGCGGTTGCCGCCCGGATCGCGCGGGAGGGGCACCGGGATGGGACCGGCCACGGGCGTGAGGTCTGTGGGCGGCTCGGCGGACGCCACTCCCACGTGGGCCAGCTCGGCGCGCACGGCCTCGACGAGCGCCGGATCGCTGCGACCGAGCTCGGAGGCGACGATGTCCTTGATGGCGCGGTCGAGGGCCGACTCCTCGGTCTGCCCAGCGCGACCGGACGCATAGGCGAGCGTGATCTGGTGCTGCGCCGCGAAATCGCGGGCCGAGGGCGTCACGATCATCTGCGGCTCCACCTGAAACGTGGCGCCCTTGCCCAGGCGCTCGAGATCCTGCTCGGTGATCAGTCTCTTCATGTCGCGAGGTTCATTCCGTCGACGATCATGACGACCGCCGCGTCGATGGGGTGAGGAGGAGCGTCGCTCGGGCCGAGGTCCTGGGCCACCGCCACGCGCGCGGCGTGACCAAAGGCGACCACGACGAGGTCACCGACGCCCGCGTCCAGGGTGTCCGCGGCGACGACGCCCTCGGTGTCGCGGTCGGGTTGCGCCTCGGGCAGATCGCCGAGCTCGATGGGGCGGACGAGCACGAGCTTGATGCCCGACAGCGCGGGCCACTTCACGGTCGACCACACGGTTCCGACGACGCGCGCGAGAAACATGGACAGGCCTCGAACGGACGCAGGCGCGAGGCACCGCCGTCCCCCCATGGGACGCGGGCCGCCTCGCGCTGGACGGCGCGCACAGTAGCCCAGTTAGGCGGCATTGTCGCGCGCTCGGACGTCGGAGGGGAGCTACGGCTCAATCAGGAGCGCGATAGCCGCGTCGGCCAAGACGGCGCGGCCAGCGTCGGGATCGACCGCGCCACGAGCGCCGGAGCCGAACGTCACGAGCACCGACTGCTCGGGGCGGGCATCCAGCCCGTCGATGGCGACGATGACGCGGCCGGTGGGCGCACCTTCGTGCAGCTCTGCGACGAGTGCGAGCTTGCGTCCCGTCACGCCAGGAACGTGTCGCGCCCCCCAGACCGATCCGATGACGCGCCCTTCGATCATCGCGCCTCGCCATCGACGATCGCAGCGACCGCCGCGTCGACCGGCACGCGCGTGTCCCTGGCGAGCCAGCGCGGGGGCGAGCCGAAGCAGACGACGACGATCTGGCCCACCTCGGCGCCCACGGTGTCAATCGCGACGACGTGATCCTGGCCGAGCCGATAGGCCGCAGTCGGCCGGACGAGCAAGAGCTTGTGGCCGCGCAGCCGGTCGCAGTGGCGGGCGCCCCAGACCTGGCCCGTGACGACGCCGAGCATCATCGGGACGACCCGTCGACGATCCCGAGGACGACGGCCTTGGTCGGGACGGCGCCGCCGAGCGTCAGGTCGCGCACACGGCTGCCGAAGCCGACGAGCACGCGCTCGCCGGGCCCCGCGCCCAGCCGGTCGACGGCGACGAGCACCTCGCCCGCCGCGCTGCGCACGATCAAGAGCTTCTCGCCGGCGAGCCCGCGCGACCGCACGGTGCCCCACACGCTGCGTACGACGGTTCCGAGCATCATCGCGCCGAGGCTAGCGCACTTGGCGGCGGCGCGCATGTGCACCTTCACGGGTTGGGGAAGACGCCCGGAGACCCGCCGATGGCGCTGCTCGCCTTCCAGCTCGACGGAAGCGCGTTGTCGAGGCTCGTCGAGATGAGCTCGAGCGAGGCGCCCTGCCCGTCCGCTCCGGCGGGCCAGCCGCTCCCGGGCTTGTAGCTGACGACGTCTACGGCGACGCCGGCCTTGTTCTTGAGCGTCACCGTCTCGCCGGTGTTGAGCAGGCCGCCGGCTCCCCACTGGTACAGCTTCACGGTGAGCCCGGCGTACAGGCTCGCCTTGGCGCAGACGACGAGCACCTCGCCGGGACCGATAACGGCGTCGAGCGGAAACGTGTACGTGAAAGCCGAAAACGACCACCCGCCGAGGGAGACCTTGAGCGCGCCCTGGTTGAAGAGCTCCACGAACTCCTCGTCATCGGCAGACGACGTCGGGTTGTACAGCAGCTCGGTGATGACCACGTCGGTGTCCGGGCCCGACGGGTCGATGGCGCCGTCGCACGCGTCGCCGAGGCCGTCGTTGTCGGCGTCCTCCTGCGCCGGATTGGCCTTGTCCGGGCAGTTGTCCTTCGAGTTCCACACGCCGTCCTTGTCGGCGTCGCCCTTGGTCGTCACGAGGAGGTCGGCTGCCTGGCGGGGCATGACCCGTAGCTTGCCAAACGCCTGCGTCACGACACCGGTGAGCAGCGGCAGCTCATCGCCGACGTTGCGCTCGCCGGCTCCCTTGGTGAGGTACGGCAAATCGAAGAGGTTACCGACGAGCACGCCGCCGGTGACCTCGACGTTGCCGAAGTCCTCCGGTGCATCCGGGTTGGCGTTGGTGACCTTCACGTTCTTGAACGAGACCAGCACGCCCTCGAAAGACTCGTCGATGGGGCCCGGAGTCAGCGCGGCGGGCGCACCGACCGGCTCGGTGCCTGCCTCCTTCGTAAACGCGATGGCGTTGATCTGGGTCAGGCAATAGAACTCCTTGTACGTCCCGGTCACCGAGACGCGGTCGCCCAGCGCGAAGTCGGCGCCGAGCGACTTCGGGAACACGATGTTGATGCCGTTGTAGGCGCCCGGGACCCCCGGGCCGCGCGCCGCGTAGCCCACGAGACCGCCAGTCGAAGCCACGTACGGCGGCGAGGTGATGACGACGGTCTCGAGATCCACGGTCGGTTTGATGATGACGTTGGGCCCCTCGCTGGCGCAGTCCACGCTGTCGGCGCCCTTTTGGGTCGCGACGACGCCGATCTTCTCGAGGACGACCGCGTCGGGGCCGGTATCGACGCTCGGCGTCTCGGAGTCGATGCTTGGCGGCCCGGGATCGACCGCGCCCGGGTCACTACTCGCGACGTCCGTGTCCTGCGGTACGTGGCTCACCTCCAGCGGCTCGGGGCCCAGGTCACCGAGACCGTCCGTGGGAGCGAGTGGCGCATCGCCCGTGACGGCGGTGTCCACTGGAGACGCCGTCTCTGCGGTGCTGGTCGCCGTCTCGGCGCCCGACGCGTCCCGGCGGGACCCACTCCCGGTCGTGCACGCGACCGCCAGGGTGAGAAACAGCGCGCGGGCTAGAAAACGGGTCGACGTGGTCATCGGGTCCTCCGAGGCGCGGACCTTAGCAGGAGGCCAGTGTGCTGTCCCGTCGTCGGCTACTGGCGCGGAGGCTTCGGGATGACCGACTTCTTGACCGGGCTCGTCAGCGACGGGTCCGCCATGGACCGCGTGAAGAACGCGACGTCGTCTCCGGGGACGGCCGCGAAGATCACGCTGATGGCGCCATCCGAGGTGGGGATGGCGATGGTGGTCACGCCCGTTGCGAGGTTGGCGATGACCAGCGTGGCGTTGCCGGGCACGAAGCCCGCGCCGGCGCTGAGCCGAGCCGTGCCGTTGCCCAACGCCACGACGACCGGGAGCACCTCACCGCGCAGGCTGTCGCTGTCGGTCTCGGGCGGTGCCGGCTGGAAGTTGGCCTGCGCGCCACCGGGACCTGCCACGCCCGCCTTGGGCTCGAGCGGTTGCGGCACGTACTCAGGAATGGAGAGCGAGATCGACCGACTCTCGCGGCCGTCTGCGGCGACGGTCGCCAGCTCGAGGGACTCGCCGCGCGCGATCTCGATGGTGATGGCAAACGAGCCAAACGTCGTGGCCTGCGCAAAGACGCTCGGGCGATTACGCGCCGTCAGTCGGACCTTGACATCGGCGACGACCGCGTGCGGGAGCCCGACGATGGCGACGAGCCCAGGCTTCTCGGCGGGGGACGCGGCCCCGGTCGTCTCGAGCTCGAGGCTGGACGTGAAGATGGCGCGCGGATCGGGCTCCTCGGGAGAGGGGAGCGGTGCGATGTCCATGGGATCGCAGCCGAGCGGCCCGATGAGGCCAACATTGCCGACGAGCACGGCCGCCAGTAGAGCCGTCAGTCCACGCCGCGCGTGGGGCTCCTGGACTCGCATCATCCTGTGTCGAACGCTCACGTGGCCCTCCCAGTCAAGACGGACCCGCACCAACGGGCAGCCGCTTCCGAACGACACGCTTAGCACCAAGCGTGCCAGTAGCCGAATCGCGGCCTCCCGCCGACTGCGACCGTATTGCGCCGCGAGCCCGAGCCCAGCGTGCGGCTAGTTCTAGACACGCGTCAAAATCTTAGGCAAGCTCGCCCCATGACTCGGCCCACGGAAAACGCACTTGGCGCGCTTGGCTTTGGCGAACGCTACCGCATCTTGCGCCGGCTTGGCGAGGGCGGCGCGGGCGCCGTCGTCCTGGCAGAGGACACGCTCACCGCGCGGCGCGTGGCCATCAAACGACTCGATCCCGGCGGCGCGCTGTCCGACGGCAGCGGCGACGCGCTGGCGGCGGAGTTCGACCGCCTGCGCACGCTCCATCACCCAAACGTGGCCGAGGTGCTCGACTTTGGCCGCGACGGCGACGGCTCGTACCTGGTCGAGGCCTTCATCGACGGGGTCGATCTCGCGACGGCCGCGACCGACGCACCACTGGCGCAGCGCGTGCGCTGGCTCGTCGAGACGCTGCGGGGCCTGGAGGCAATCCACGGTCGGGGCTTGACCCACGGCGACATCTCCTCGGCCAACGTGCTGGTCGCACGGGACGTGAGCGGCGCGTTGACCGACGGGCATGTGCGGCTCATCGACCTGGGCCTGGCGCGACCGGTCAGGAGTGCGTATGGCGGCATCTCCGGGACCCTGACGTACCTCGCTCCGGAACGGCTGGAGCCGAGCGCGACGGCGGCGGTCGAGGCCGACCTGTACGCCTTCGGCACGCTCGCCTACGAGCTCCTGACGGGACAGCGCCCTTTTGCCGCACACGAGGCGCGCCTCGAGACGCTGGTTCGGGCGCACCTCGCGGGGCAGCCTCGCGCGCCGTCGACGGTCCGGACGGATCTGTCGCCGGCGTTCGACGAGCCGCTCTTGAAGTTGCTGGAGCGCGTGCCGGCACATCGCCCAAGGACGGCGCGTGAAGTGATCGTGAGCCTCGTCGGGGCCGCGGGCATCGACCTGGCCGAGGAGACCGTCGAGACGCTTAGAGCGACGGTCGCGCAGGGTCCCCTCGTCGAGCGCGACGCGGCCCTGACCGCGATTCGGCGCCTCGCCGCCGCACTCGCCGCAGGAGGCGTGGCGAGCCCGCACATCGTGATGATCCAGGGTCCCGCCGGCTCGGGACGCTCCCGCCTGCTGGCCGAGGCCGCCGATCAGGGCCGCGTCGCGGGGCTCCGCGTGGTCACGGCGCAGCCCACGGGCGCGGTCCTCGGTCCCGTCCGGACGTGGCTCGCGGGTCTCGGCCAAAGCGCGGATCTGCTCACTGGTGCCGGCTCGGACCGCTATGTGGCGGTCGAACGCGCCGCCGAGGCGTTGCTCGCTGCGGTGCCCGCGGTGGTGCCCGAGGCGATGCAGGGCGGGCTCCTGCTGATCCTCGATGACGCCGACCGGTGCGACGAGCTGACCCGGGAGCTGCTGCGCGTCCTGGCAGACCGGATCGCGGAGTCCACGGCGCCGGACGCGCCGCTCGGTCCGCTGGCGGTCGGGATGGTCTTGGCCACCGCGACGAGCCTCGACGACACACTGGCGCGCCATCGCGGCGTGCTCGTCGAGGCGTGCACCATCGGGCCCCTCTCCAACGCGGGGCTCGCGAGCCTGCTCCACGGGATCCTGGGCGCGGAGCTGCCACCCGAGCGCGTCCAGGCCATCGCGCGGCTCACGAGCGGGCTCCCGGCACACGTCATCGCGCTGCTCGAGAGCTGGGTCGACCGGGGCCTCGTCGCCGCGTCCGGCTCGGGCCTCGCCATCGATCCCGAGGCGCTGATCGCCCCGCTCCCCGAGTCCGTCGCTGAGGCGCTCTCGTCCCGCGAGGCGCGGCTCTCCACGACCGAGCACCGCGTGCTTGCGGCGCTCCGCGTCATGGGCGAGTCGGCGACGGCGCAGCTCGTCGCCAGCGTCTGCGAGCTCGAGCCGGCCGCGACGCAGCTGGCGCTCGACCAGCTGGTCCTCCGTCTCCTGGTCGGTCGTGACGGCGTCAAGGGCGAGGCTCGCTACCGGGCCGAGCGCGGCACGGAGGACTTGCTGCCAACGGCGCTCCGGCGTCAGCTGCACGCACGCCTCGCGCGTGCGCTCATGGACGTGCCCAGTCGAGACGGGCGCGAGTCCCTCGCGGGTCCCGGCCTTGCCGCCGCCGCACGCCATGCCTTTACGGCGGTTCAGCTCGGCGAGACGCGGCTGACGATGGCCGGACACCGACTGGCGTTGTTGGCCGCCGACGAGGCGCACGCAGCCTTCGCCACGGACGTGGAGCTGCGCATGCTCGATATCGCCTGCGCGCTGGCCCCGGGGCCGTCGGAGCCGAGCCAGGAGATGGGCTCGAAGATCGGCGCGACCTTGCGCCGCGCCGCGCTGCTCCGCCAACTGGGCCGCTTCGACGCGGCGGTCGAGGGCTATCGCGGTCTGGCCGAGTCGGCCACGATGCCGGAGGTCCAGTGCTCGGCCGCGCTGGGTCTCGCGGGCGTCGCGCTCGATCGCGGCGCGCTGCAGGAGGCCGTTGAGCGGGCCACGCCCGTCGTGACATCCGCGAGGACACCGGCGGTCCGCGCGGAGGCGCTGGCGCTCGTCGCCCGTGCCCAGCTCTTGTCGGGTCGCTACGATGACGCGCTCGCCGCGGTAGACGCGGGGCTCGCCGCCGTGGCCCACGGAGCTGCGGCGACCGTCGAGGCTCAGCTGCGCGCGACCCGCGCCCTCGTCTTCTATTACGGAGACCGCCAGGCCGAGGCCATCACCGCGTTCGCTGAAGCGCGCGAGGCGAGTGAGCGGGCCGGCGATCGCGTCGGCGAGGCGACGGCGGTCAACGGCGTGGGCCTCGTGCACCATCGGCGGGGAGAGTTTCCAAAGGCGCTCGCCGCCTACGAGCAGAGCCTCGCCTTGGCCGAGCACTCGGGAGACCGCCGGCGCGTGGCCATCGCCGCGATGAACATCGGCACCGTGCTGCACGAGACCGGCCGCCTCGCGGACGCCGCCCTGCGCTACCGAGAGAGCCTGCGGGCCTCGGAGCTCATCGGCGACCTGGCCTCGGCGGCGCGCGTGACGAACAACCTCGGCAACCTGCTCGTCGAGCAGACGCGGCTGCGCGAGGCACGCTACTGGATCGAGCGGTCGCGGCGCGACGCGGAGCACACGGGCTCCCGCCTCATCGCTCTCTACGATCAAGGCCTGCTCGGCAAGGTGCTGCACGCCGAGGGCGACCTCGATGGCGCTCGCCGCGAGCTGCACGGCGCCGTCTCCGAGCTGCGGGAGATGGGCAACGCCGGAGAGGCCGGTGAGCTGCTCATCGAGCTCGGCTTGATCTCCCGAACCGGTCAGGATCCGGCCGGCATGGATCACTTCGCGGCCTCGGTGGTTGCGGTGGCGACGTCGTCGGGCGCGGAGAAGCAGCTTGCCTGGGCCGCGTACCTGCGCGGCGAAGCTCACCGCATGCGCGGCGCGCTCGACAAGGCCCTCCCGGAGCTGCGCCAGGCGCTGGCCGAGGCCGAACGGCACTCGCTCCGAGAGCTGTCCTGGCGCGCCGAGCACGCGCTGGGTCGCATGTTCCGTGAACAGGGCAACACGCTCGAGGCGACGGCGCGCTTTCGGGGGACCTCGGAGCGCCTGCTGGCCTTGGCCAACGGGCTCGTCGGCCGCGAGCGCGAGCTGTACCTCGGTGACCGCGACCGGGCTGCGGCGCTGTCTGAGGCGGCGACCACGCTCTCGGTCAACGCCCCCGCGGCGGCGATGCCTCCGGGTACCCATGAGCGCTTCATGCGCGTCCTCGAGATCGTCTTGCAGATCAATCGCCGGCTGGTGGCCGAGCTCGACCTCCAGCGGCTGCTGGACACGCTGCTGGATGCCGCGATCGAGCTGACGGGGGCCGAGCGCGGCTTCGTCATCCTCGCTCCGACGGGTGACGAGGCCGACAAAGGCGGGCGAGCCAAGGCCGAGCTCGAGATCCAGGCTGCGCGCAACATCGATCGCGAGTCGCTCAAGAAGAACACCGCCAAGGTGAGCCGCTCGGTCGCGCGCGACGTGCTCGAGTCGGGCGAGCCCATCATCACGCTCGACGCCGGCGAGGACGCCCGCTTCAAGGCGGCGCTCTCGGTTCACGCGATGAAGCTCCGGTCGATCCTGTGCTTCCCGCTGCGCGCCCAAGGCGAGGTGATTGGCGCCATCTACCTCGACAACCGGTTTCAGGCGAGCACCTTCGGCAAGGCCGATCTGGACGTCATCGCCGCCTTCTCCGATCAGGCCGCGGCCGCGGTGACCAACGCGCGGCTGCTGGACCGCGCGAAGAAGTCCCAGGACGCGCTGGTCGAGAGCTACGCCCGCATCGAGTCGCTCAACGAGGAGTTGCGCGCGCGGGTCTCCGATCAGGCGCAGCGCCTCGAGGAGGTCCAGGCGAGCTTGGAGCTCCAGCGCAGCCAGCTCGAGACCCGTTATCGGTACGACAACATCATCGGGACGAGCCCGGCGCTGCGCCGCGTCTTCGCCGTCCTCGACCGTGTCACGGACACGGCCATCCCCGTGCTCGTCCAAGGCGAGAGCGGGACCGGCAAGGAGCTCATCGCGCGCGCCATCCACTACAACGGCCCGCGCCGGCGCGACAAGCCGTTCGTGAGCGTCAACTGCGCCGCGCTGACCGAGACGCTGCTCGAGTCCGAGCTGTTCGGCCACCTGATGGGCGCGTTCACGGGCGCCGATCGCGACCGCA